>NZ_POUB01000050.1 GCF_003236335.1 Micromonospora deserti | reverse complement strand
CCGGGGGTGGTGGGCGGCGGCTCGCTCGCCGGCGTGGCGGGCGCCGTCGACGGCGTGGCGGCCGCCGCCGGCACCACCGGCTCGTCGCCGCCGCCCAGCACCCCGGTTGCGAAGAGTGCCCCGAGCAGGACGCCGACCAGCCCGACGGCCAGTGCCAGCCGCATCAGCGGATCGCGTGGCAGGCCCGGGCGGGAGGCACGCCGGCCGCCGTAGACGGTGCCGGACGGGTCGTGGTGCTCAGCGGGTACCGACATACCGGCATCCTGACCCACCGGGAGCGTCGATGGCGAGCCGGCCCCCCGCGGGTGAATCAGTCGACGACCCGGACGTCCTTCCAGAACGCGACCCGGCCGCGGACCATCTCCGCCTCCGGCTTCGGGTCGGGGTAGTACCAGACGGCGTCGACGCTGGTGCGGCCCTCGTGCTCCAGCGTGTAGTACGACGCGGTTCCCTTCCACGGGCAGACCGTGTTGGTCGCGGATTCCCGGAGCAGGTCGTCGCGCAGCGCGGAGCGGGGGAAGTAGTGGTTGCCCTCCACCAGCACGGTGTCGTCGCTCTCCGCCACGATCAGGTCGTTCCAGACGGCTTTCGGCATGCCGCAAGACTAGGCCGCTCCATCGACCTTGACCACATCGAACTCCGCCATTACCGTCTGGATCGGACAGTGGACGTCCTACCTCCAGGCCGAACAGGCACACGTCCCGCGCCGACGCACAACCCCGTCCCGGCACGAAGAGGTCACCCACCACCACGAAAGAGGTGTGCATGTCCGTCATGACATCCCGATCACCCCGCCTGATGATCGCCATGGGCGGCGTGACGCTCGTCGCAGCCCTGGCCCTGGGTGCTGCCCCCGCCACCGCGGACCCGGCGGCGGCCAGCAACAGGTGCGAAGCCTCCGTGCCGTTCGCCTCCGGCACCGAGGGCTACACCGGGTTCCGGATTCCGGCCGTGCTGACCGCCCGGTCCGGGGCCCTGCTCGCCTTCGCCGAGGGGCGACGCGGCTCGCTGAGCGATGCCGGAAACATCGACCTCGTCCTCAAGCGGTCCGGTGACGGCGGATGCACCTGGGGGCCGCTCCAGGTGGTGCACGACCGAGGGCCAGACACCGCCGGGAATCCGGCGCCGGTCCTGACCGCGAGCGGCCGTCTGGTGTTGCTGTCCACGGTCAACGCCGCGGAGGCGTCGGAGGCCGAGATCATGCGTGGCGAGGTCACCGCGGAGCAGAGCCGCCGGGTCTTCGTCCAGTACAGCGACGACGAGGGAGCCCACTGGTCGGCTCCGCGGGAGATCACCGGGCAGACGAAGGCGCAGAACTGGCGGTGGTACGCGACGGGACCGGGCCATGCCCTGCGGCTGGTCGGCGCTGCCCACCGGGACCGGCTGGTCGTGCCCGCCAACCACTCGATCGCGCCACCGGCCGGTTCGACCGACCTCGGTACCGAGGCCAAGTACTACGGCGGCCACCTGCTCTACAGCGACGACGGCGGCGATAACTGGCAGATCGGTGCGGTCGACGACAACCCCGACGGCTACGTCAACGTCAACGAGTCCACCGCTGCGGAGCTCCCGGACGGCCGGCTGTACCTGAACACCCGGGAGCACAACGGCAGCGCGCCCGGCAACCGGGCCGACACGTACAGCGCCGACGGCGGCGAGTCGCTGGTGCTGCCGTACCGGCCGCAGGCGACCCTGGTGGGGCCGGTCGTGCAGGCCAGCGTCCTGCAGTTGACCGGGCCGAAGGCGCCGCTGCTCTTCTCGGGCCCCGCGGACCCGTCCAGCCGCACCGCGATGACGCTGCGGATCAGCACGGATCGGGGCGCCACCTGGCGACCGGCCCTGGCGCTGTCCGGCCTTCCCGCCGGGTACTCCGACCTGGTGCAGCTGAACTCGCGCACGGTCGGCGTGCTCTATGAGACGGGCAGTTTCAGTCCGTACGAGACCATCACGTTCCGCCGGGTTTCGACGGGCGAGCTGAGGCCGCGCGGTTGAGCACGGGTGTGCGCCGCGGCCGTAGTCGCGGCGCACACCCTCGGGTCAGGACCGCAGCACGGCGACGCCCCGCGGCGCCAGCGTGACGAGGCCGGTCGGGCGGTCCGCGTCACCGAGCAGGTCGACGGCGGGCGCCGGCAGCGCCACGGTGACCTCCGCGCCGCCGTGGTTGAGCAGCAACAGGTACGACCGGTCAACGCCGTGCCGGCGTACGGCCTGCACGCCGTCGGGCAGACCGGGCAGGACCGGTGCGACTCCGGCCTCCGCGCGGACCCGGTCGAGCACCGCGCGCATCAGCGCCGGCTCGGGGCGGGTCGCGAGGTACCAGGCGGTACCGGCCCCGTAGCTGTGCCGGAGCACCGCCGGCCGGCCAGCCAGCTCACCCTCGGTGAACGTGCCGATCGCCTGCGCACCCGCCGGCTCGACCCATTCCGACCACTCCAGGCCCCGGCCCGGGCGGCCGTCGAGGTCCAGGCCGATCGTGCCGTCGGCGGGCAGCGGCCAGAACTCCTCCACCCGTAGTCCGAGCAGGTCGCGCAACGGGCCCGGCGCGCCCCCCGGATGCAGCCGCTCGGTGTCGTCGACAACGCCGGAGAAGTAGGACACCAGCAGAGTTCCGCCGCGGCGCACATGCTCGCGCAGCACCGCGGCCGTCGCGGCCGAGAGCAGGTACAGGTTGGGCACGATCACCAGGCGATATCCGGCCAGGTCGGCGTCCGGTGGCAGCACGTCGCAGGTGACGTGGGCGTCGAACAGCGGCGCGTAGTGTGCCCGGTGAGCCGCCAGGAGGTCCAGCGGAGCCGGATGGGCCTCGCCCTCCACCGCCCACCAGTTCGGCCAGTCGTGCAGCAGGGCCACCTCGGCCCGCACCCGGGTGCCGGCCAGTTCGGCCGTGGCCGCGATCTCGGCGCCGAGGTCACGGACCTCGCGGTGGATCCGCGTGTGCGCTCCGGCATGCGGCAGCATGGCCGAGTGGAACTTCTCGGCGCCGCCCGCGGCCTGCCGCCACTGGAAGAACAGCACCCCGTCGGCACCCTGGGCAACCGCCTGCCAGCTCCACAACCGCATCACCCCCGGCGGCTTGGGGGCGTTGCGTTCCCGCCAGTTGACCGCGCTCGGTGCCTGCTCCATCAGCAGCCAGGGCTGCCCCCGGCGAGCCGAGCGGACGAGGTCGTAGCCGAATCCGGCGTCGACGTGGGTACCGGGGTCGTACGGGTCGGGATAGCTGTCCAGGCTGACCACGTCCTGCTCGGCGGCCCACCGGAAGGAGTCGATCGGCTTGTGCACCAGGCCGATGAAGTTGGTGGTCATCGGGACATCCGGGGTGTACCGGCGCAGGATGTCGCGTTCCATGGTGTAGCAGGCGAGGATCGCGTCGTTGCTGAACCGGGCGAAGTCGAGCTTCTGGGCCGGGTTGCCGAAGGTCGGCGCGGTACGGGGCGGCAGCACCTCGGACCAGTCGCCGTAGCGCTGCGACCAGAAGGCGGTGGACCAGGCGGCGTTGAGCGCCTCCACGTCGTGGTAGCGCTCGCGCAGCCAGCGCCGGAAGTCCGTCGCGGACACGTCGCAGTAGCAGGCCCGGACATGGCAGCCGTACTCGTTGCCGACGTGCCACAGGCGCAGGGCCGGATGGTTCCCGTACCGGGCGGCGACCTGCTCCACGAGCCGGCCGGCGTACTCCCGGTAGATCGGGCTCGATGGGCAGTAGTGTTGGCGGGCGCCGGGCCAGAGGCGTACCCCGTCGGCCCGGCGGGGCAGCACCTCGGGGTGCAGGCGGGACAGCCAGGGCGGCGGTGAGGCGGTCATGGTGGCCAGGCTCGCCCCGATGTCGGCCTCCGCGAGGAGGTCCAGCACCCGGTCGAACCAGCCGAAGTCGTACTCGCCGGGCCGCGGCTCCACTCGCGCCCAGGCGAAGATGCCCACGGAGACCAGCGAGACTCCCGCCTCGGCCATCAGCTTCATGTCCTCGGCCCAGACGTCCTCGGGCCACTGTTCCGGGTTGTAGTCTCCGCCGAACATGATTCGGGGCATGGTCATCCTGGTCCTCCTCGTCGGGGAGACCGCCCCGGACACCCCCAACACGGGCGAGGCAGACATGGGATGTCATCCGTCCTCCGGGCACACTAGGTGGGGGTGTGATGGCCGTCAAGGCGCTCCCGTTGTAGATTCTTCCTACCGCCTCGCCTCGTCGATGCCATGACGTGGGATGTTAGGAGCGCGAGAAGAGTGCTGGCGCGGAGTGTGGGAGGCAACATGCGGGCACGCGCGAGGGAGAGCCTGCAGGACCGCATCGTCTCGCTCATCCACGAGCGCCGACTGGCGCCGGGCGCCGCGATGCCGACCGAGCCGCAACTGATGGACCTGCTCGGCGCCAGCCGCAACAGCGTCCGGGAGGCGATCCGCGCCCTGCAGGCGCTGGGCATCGTGGAGATCCGGCACGGCTTCGGCACGTTCGTGGGGCATGCCCCGCTGGACGTGCTGACCCCGTCACTGACCTTCCGGGTGCGTACCCGGCCCGGGCACGGGATCCGTGCGCTGCACGATCTGGTCGCCGTCCGCGAGATCCTGGAGACGGGGCTGATCGGCTCGGTGGCGCTCGACATCAGCGAGGCCCGGCTGGCGGCGCTGGACGCCCTGGTCACCGCGATGGCCAGGGACAAGGAGGCGGACCGTGCCTTCCACTCGCTGCTCTACGAGTCCTGCGACAACGAACTCGTGCTCCAGCTGATCGGGCTGTTCTGGGACGTCTACCACGAGGTTGAACCGGCACTCGGGCCGCCCGAGGATCGGGCGGCGGTCATCGTCGCCAACCATCGTCGGATCGTCGAGGCGCTGCGGAACCGCGACGGCGGCGGCGCCCAGGAGGCGATGCGCCTGCACTTCCGCGACGTCAAGGCCAGGATCGCGCGGGCCGAGCGCTGGCTCGCCGAGGCGGGGCAGCAGCCGGCCTGACCCCGTCCGGTTGGGCCGGGGCCGGTAGCGGTACGCCCGGGCCCGCCGTCTCGCCCCACCCGGCCGCGGTGGCGGTGGTCGCCGTCCCGTCGGCACGGCTGTCTCCAGGGCCGGAGCCGGTGAAACTGCCCTTCCGGACATCCCACGTCCCACCTAGGATGACCGGTGCCACCATCATCGATCTGGAAGGGCGCACCATGAGAGAAGGGCATCGCACCCGGCACCGCACCGGCGGGCGGTCGAACCGCCGGCGGGCCGGCGTCCTGCTGGCCGTGGCCGGCCTGCTCGCCGGCATGCTCACCGCGCCGACCACCGCGGGCGCCGCTGAGGCAGGTGGCGCACCGGACGGGGCGGCCGGCGGGGCCGCCCCGTTCGTCGATCAGCAGGTGCTCTACGGGCGAGGCGACTTCGGGTACGCCTGCTTCCGGATCCCTGCGGTGGTCCGGGCGAAGAACGGCATGATCCTCGCGTTCGCCGAAGGGCGGGTCGACGACTGCGGCGACGACGGGAACATCGACCTCGTGCTGCGCCGCTCCGCCGACGGCGGACGCACCTGGGGGCCGCTCCGGGTGGTCGTCAAGGGCGACGGTCAGACCCGGGGCAACCCGGTGCCGATCGTCGACGCGCACACCGGGCGGGTCGTGGTGGTGGGCACGGGCAACGGTCCGGCCCCCTGCCCGAACGGCTGCGACCGCGACCCGTACCTGGTGACCAGCGAAGACCACGGCGCGACCTGGTCGCCGGTGCGCGAGCTGGTCGAGGCCAAGCGCCCGGAGTGGAACTTCTGGTACGCCACCGGGCCGATGCACGGCATCCAGCTCCAGCGGGGCCCGCACGCCGGCCGGCTGGTGGTCGGCGCCAGCTTCGAGAGCTACGACGGGGTCGGCCCGCACGTCTACGGCACCCATCTGCTCTACAGCGACGACGGCGGCCTGACCTGGCAGATCGGCGCCGAGACGTTCCGGGACGACGGCTCGGTGATCGCCCAGGAGGTGACCGTCGTCGAGCTGACCGACGGCCGGATCTACGCGCTCGCGCGGGAACGTGGCACCGACGCCGGCCATCGGGCATACGCGACCAGTAGCGACGGCGGGCAGACGTTCGACGCTCCCTTCCGGACCATCCGCGACCTGGAGATGCCCGACGTGCAGGCCGCGATGCTGCGGTTCAGCGCGGCCGACTCCGGCGACGTCCGGGACCGGATCCTGCTGTCCTCCCCGGCCCACCCGGTGGCGCGGGAGGTGATGGCGGTCCGTTCGTCCTTCGACGAGGGGCGGCACTGGCAGACCTGGGACGAGGGCAAGGTCTTCCACTGGGGGCCGACCGCGTACTCCGACCTGGTGCGGCTGGACGGGGACGAGGCGGCCCTGATGTATGAGGCCGGGCAGGCCAGCCCGTACGAGACCATCCGGTACGCCCGGTTCAACGAGGCCTACCTGGCCACCCCGAACGGGACGCCGCCGGGGGTCCCGGCACCGCCGGCGCCGGGACCAACCACCCCGGACACCTCGCCCCGTCACAACCCGGCGTACGTGCGTGGCGGCGCGCAGCCGACGGCGGGGCGCTACGGCGACGGGCTGTCGCTGGACGGCGTGGACGACCGGATCGAGGTGCCGTTCGACCGCTCGGTCGACCTGGGTGGCGAGGACTTCACGTTCGCGACGTGGATCCGGTACGCGGAGACGAAGGGCTCGCACTCCATCATGTGGGCCTACCGCATGGGTTCCGGCACGACTCCACAGCTGTGGCTGCGGGCCGAGCCGGCCAGCAACCGGATCCGTGCGTTGATCATGGTGGACCGGTTCAACATCACGGTGTCCTCCCCGCAGGCGTACAACGACGGGAACTGGCACCACGTGGTGCTGCAACGCGTCGACGGCCGGCTGGTGCTGCGGATCGACGGTGCCGAGGTGGCCGCCGCGGTGGTCCCGCCCGGTTCGGTGACGGCGGGTAAGGAGTTCGGTGTCCACGGCATCCACCTGGGGCAGCGGGTGGACGGCGTGAACCGCTTCCGCGGAATGCTCGACGAGGTCCGCCTCTACCGCCGGGCCCTGTCGCCCACCGAGCTCGACCTGATCCGTGAGCGGAACCTACCGGTCGGCGGCGAACTCGGCCTGCGGCTCCCGCTGGAGACCGTGGCCTGACCCGCTGCGCTGACCCGCACGGCGGCGTCCACCGTCCGGTGGGCGCCGCCGTGCGCCGGACGACGAACCGATCAGGAAGGGACACCTGTATTTACCGACTGGCCGCTGGAGAAGCTACGCCACCACCGGCCGGCCCGGACCGAACCCGACGACTTCGACGAGTTCTGGGCCGCGACGACCGGCCAGGCCGCGGCCGCGGCCTGGCCGGCGCGACTGGAGTCGTACGACGCGGGACTCACCCACGGTGCAGGTGTACGACGTCACCTTCGCCGGGTTACGCCGGCCAGCCGGTGCGCGCCTGGCTGCTGCTGCCCCGCCACCGGACCGGTCCGCTGCCCTGCGTCGTCGCACCGCGGACCCGGACCCGTCCGGGTTCCCGCAGGCCAACGGCTTCCTCACCCGAGGGCTCACCGACCCCGGCGGCTACTACTACCGGCGGGTCTTCGCCGAGCGGTGCGGGCGGTGGCGACCGCGCGGGCGATCTCGCAGGTCGACGCCCGGATCATCGTCGCCGGGGGCAGCCAGGGTGGCGGGATCGCGCTCGCCGTCGCCGGGCTGGTCGACGGGTTGGCCGGGGTCCTGGCCGACCTGCCCTTCCTGTGCCACGTCCGCCGGGCCGTCGACATCACCGACGCCGGGCCGTACGCCGAACTGGCCTCGTACCTGAAGACCCGACGCGGTGAGGTGGACCAGGTGTTCCACACCCTCAGCTACTTCGACGGGCTCAACGTCGCGGCCCGGATCACCGCCCCGGCGCTGCTGTCGGTGGCGTTGATGGACCGGACCTGTCCGCCGTCGACCGTCTTCGCGGCCTACCACCACTGCATCAGCGCGGACAAGGAGATCGTGGTGTGGCCGTACAATGGGCACGAGGGCGGGGCCGCCTTCCAGCGGGCGGAGCAGCTCCGCTGGCTCGGAAAGCGGGTAGGCTCCGGCGGCCCGTCGACGCCGTGACGTTCACAGCAGCCCGGCGTCGGCCAGGTACCGGCCGATCTGGGCGGTCTCGTCGCTGTTCAGCGGCACCTGGGGCAGCGCCGTGGTCGGATGGTCGATGATCCCCCGCAGATGCAGCGCGGCCTTGAAGGCGCCGAGCGGGGACGAGCTCATCCCCATCCGGTGCGCCCCCACGAACACCAGCTCGAACATCCGCAGCAGCCGCTCCTGCTCGGTACGCGCGGCCACCCAGTCGCCCTTGGCGGCGGCCTGGTACAGCCGCACGTAACCGTCCGGGTCGACGTTGCCCAGGCCGGGCACGACCCCGTCGGCACCCATCCACAACGCCGAGTCGACGGTGAGCTCTGAACCGGTCAGCACGCTGAACCCGGTGATCTCCGCCCGGTCACGCCGGCCCAGGATAAGGCCCCGCAGGCCGGCGTCGTCGCCGCTGGAGTCCTTGATGCCGGCCAGCACCCCGTCGGCGGCCAGCCCGAGCACCAGTTCCGCGCCCAGCTTGGTGTGCACCGACACCGGCAGATCGTACGCGTACAGCGGCAGGCCGGTCCGCTCGGCGATGGCCCGGAAATGCGTGTCGATCTCCACCGGGTGGGTGCGGGCGTAGAAGGGCGCGGTGGCCACCAGCCCCGCCGCCCCGGCCTCCGCGGCGACCCGGGCGTGGTCGAGTACCCGCAGGGTGGTCATGTCGATAACCCCCGCGAGCACCGGCACCTGACCGGCGACGTGACCGATCACCGTGTCCAACACGATCCGGCGGTGCGCGTCGGGGAGGAAGGCCACCTCCGACGAGGAGCCGAGCACGAACAGCGCGTCCACCCCGCCCCGCAGCTGGTGGTCGACGAGCCGGGTGAGCGAACGGGTGTCCACCTCGAAGTCGGGGGTCAGCGGGGTGCACACCGGGGGGATGACGCCGGTGAGTGCGGCGATGCTCATGGACGCTCCTGTGCTTGGCTGATCAGTTCGAGGTCGGTGGCGCCGCCCGGCACCGGGTGATGGCAGCGGAAGCGGTGGTCGTCCGTCAGGTCCTGCATCGCGGGCAGCTCGCGGGCGCACGCGTCGTCCGCCTTCCAGCAGCGGGTGCGGAACGGGCAGCCGGACGGCGGCCGGGTCGCCGAGGGCACCAGGCCCGACAGCGGGATCGGGTCGATCGGGGAGAGCAGGCCCGGGGTTGCGGAGAACAGCGCCCGGGTGTAGGGGTGGCGTGCCCGCCCCGGCACAGAACGGGCGGGTGCCTGCTCCACGATCCGCCCGAGGTACATCGTGACCACCCGGTCGCTCATCCGCCGCACCGTCTGGATGTCGTGCGAGACGAAGACCATGGCGAGCCCGAGCTGGTCCTTGAGGTCCAGCAGCAGGTTGAGGATCTGGGCCCGCACCGACACGTCCAATGCGCTGGTCGGTTCGTCCGCCACCACCAGGTCGGGCTCCAGCGCCAGTGCGCGCGCGATGGCGACCCGCTGCCGCTGCCCGCCGGAGAGCTGGCCGGGCAGCAGGTCGGCGGAGCTGGCCGGCAGCCCGACGAGGTCGAGCAGCTCGCGTACGCGCTGCTCGCGGTGGCTCGGCGCACCCCGCCGGTGCACGTCCAGCGGGTCCCGCAGGATCTGCCGGACGGACAGCCGGCGGTTCAGGGCGGTGGACGGATCCTGGAACACCATGCCGGTCGTCGCGCCGATCATCCGCCGGCGCCGTGACTCCGGCGTCGACCACACGTCCTCGCCGCGGAAGCGGACCGTCCCAGCGGTCGGGCGCTGTAGCGCCACCAGCACCCGGGCCAGCGTCGACTTGCCGCAGCCTGACTCGCCCACGATGCCGACGGTCTCCCCGGCCGCGACGGTGAGGTCCGCGCCCGTCAGCGCGTACACCCGGTCCCGGGAGAGGAGACCGCCGGAGCGGGCCCGGTGGACGACGTGCACGTCGACGAGTTCCAGCAGTGGAGTTCCCGCCAGCTCGCTCGGGTTCACCGGGCCTCCGTTCCCGCCGTCAGCGGCTGGGTGAGCGTCATCGCCGGGTGATGGCAGGCCGCCGCGTGGCGGCGCGGGTCACCGGCCAGTTCGGGCGCGACGGTGCGGCACACGTCGGTCGCCATCGGGCAGCGGTCGGCGAAGCGGCAGCCGGCCGGAAAGTCGGCGGGGGACGGCACGACGCCGCGTATCTGGGACAGCCGGGACGCGCCGGCCTCCAGGGACAGCACCGAACCGAGCAGGCCCCGGGCGTAGTGGTGGGCGGGCGCCCCGACCAGTTCGGCGGTCACCCCGGTCTCGACGATCTGCCCGCCGTACATCACCACGACCCGGTCCGTGACGTCGGCGACCAGGGCGAGGTCGTGCGAGACCAGGATCAGCGCGAAGCCGAGTTCCGCCCGGAGCCGCAGCAGCAGCTGGATCACCTGTGCCTGCACCGTCACGTCCAGCGCGGTGGTCGGTTCGTCAGCGATGATGAGCCTCGGGTCCCGGGACAGGGCCATGGCGATGAGGACCCGTTGCCGCTGGCCGCCGGAGAGTTCGTGGGGGTAGGCGGAGAGGATCCGGTCCGGGTCGAGCCCGACCAGTTCGAGCAGTTCGGCCGCGGTGCGCCGGCCGCCCCGCCGGATGACCTGCTTGAGCTGGGCGCGGACGGTCATCGCCGGGTTCAACGACGAGAGCGCGTCCTGGTAGATCATGGCCAGGTCGTGGCCGAGCAGCCGCCGCCGTGCCGCGCGGGGCATCCGGAGCAGGTCATCGCCGGCGAACCGGATGGTGCCGTGGATCCGGGCGTCGCGCGGTTGCAGGCCCATGATGGTCAGGGCGGTCAGTGACTTGCCGCAGCCGGATTCACCGACGAGTCCCAGCACCTCTCCGGGCCGGACGTCGAAGGAGATCCCGTCAACGATGTCCACCCCGTCGTGCCGGCTGTCGAAGCCGATGGCGAGGTTGTTCACCGCCAGGATCGGGGGGCCGTCGGGCAGTGGGCGGGCCCGTTCGGCGAGCCGGCGGGCGGCTTCGGCGAGCCCGGGCAGTTCGATGCCCTCGCCCGAGCCGGGCCGAGCCTGCTCGAACGTGTCGACGTCGCCACCGCGGCGGGCGGGCGGGCGGCGCGCGGCCGGTGTCGCCCAGGCGTCGGAGATGCCCTCGGACAGGATGTTCAGCGCCAGCACGGTGAGGAGGATCAGCAGGCCGGGAAAGACGGTGGCCCACCATCCGCCGAGCAGCACCAGGTTCTTCCCGTCGGCGATGACGCTGCCCCAGGAGGGGTCGGGCGGGCGGACGCCCGCGCCGATGAAGGACAGCGACGCCTCGAACACGATCGCGTCGGCGACCATGACCGTGCAGAAGACCAGGATGGGCGCGGCGCAGTTGACCGCGACGTGCCGGGCGAGGATGTAGGGCGTACGGGCACCGATGATCTTCTCGGCGGCGACGTAGTCCTCCCCGTACTGGGCGAGCACGTTCGCCCGGACTATGCGGGCCACGGGCGGGGTGTTGAGGAACCCGATCGCGGTCACCAGGACGCCGACCCCGCCTCCGAAGACCGCGACCAGGACCGCGGCCAGCGCGATGCCGGGAAAGGCCATGATCACGTCGAGGACGCGCATGACGCCTTCGTCGACCCACTTGCGGGAGGTGGCCGCGAGGGCGCCGATCAGGGATCCGGCGAGCAGGGCCAGGCCGGTCGCGCCGAGCCCGATGACCAGCGACCAGCGGGCGCCGTGCAGCAACCGGCTGAAGATGTCGCGGTTGGCGCTGTCCAGGCCCATCCAGTGGGTGGCGGACGGGCCGCCGCTGGCGGAGTGCTGGGTCAGCGGGGAGTGCGGCGAGATGATCGGGGCGAGCACCGCGGCGAGGGCGACCACCACCAGGACGCCGAGCGCGACCCAGGACAGCGGCGGGAGCCGGCGAAACGCGACACCCGGTCGGGCCAGCCGTTCGGTGAGTCGTCGACGCATCAGCCGGCACTCCTCAGACGTGGGTTGACCAGCAGGTAGAGGATGTCGACGATGAGGTTGACCACGACGAAGCCGGTGGCGATGGTCAGTACCACGCCCTGCACCACCGCGGGGTCGCCGTTGGTCACCCCGTCGATCATGAGCTTCCCCATCCCTGGCAGGGAGAAGATCGTCTCGATGACCACCGCGCCGCCGAGCAGGTAGCCGACCCGCAGGCCGAGCACGGTGAGGGGATTGATCAGCGCGTTGCGCAGCACGTTCCGGCCGACCACGACGACCGGCGGTAGCCCGCTGCCGATCGCGGTGCGTACGTAGTCCCGGTCCAGTTCCTCGACCATCGAGGTCCGGACGATCCGGGTCAGCTGAGCCGCGACGGGCAGCGACAGAGCCAGCGCCGGGAGGGTCAGTGACCGCAACCAGCCGCTGAAGGAGTCGGCCGGATTGATGTATCCGCCGGTGGGGAAGAGGCCGGCGTCCACGGCGAGGTACTGGATCATCAGCAGGGCGAGCCAGAACGACGGCGCGGCGACGCCGGTCAGCGACAGGACCCGGATCAGCTGGTCGGGCCAGCGGTCCCGGAAGAGCGCCGCGGTGACGCCGAACACCAGCGCGGTGACCACGCCGATCAGCAGGCCGAGGAAGGTCAGCTGGAGGGTCAGCGGCAGCGCGGTGAGCACCGAGTCGAGCACCGGTGCCTTGGTCAGCACGCTGGTGCCCATGTCGCCCTGCGCGAGATCGCCCACGAACCGCAGGTAGCGGATCGGCAGCGGATCCAGCAGGCCGTTCTCCAGTTGGAACTGGTGGATCTGTTCCGGTGTGGGGTTGGCGCCCTGGAAGTACGCGTACTCGGGCTTGTTCTCGGAGAACCGCATGACGATGAAGACGAACAGGATCACGCCCAGCAGGAGCGGGATCAGGATGAGCAGGCGGCGGACCAGCATTCTGGCGATCACTGCCACGGTTGACTCCTCGGCGGGTGGGACGTCCGGCCCGGGCGGGGCGGGCGACGGCTGGTCGCGCCGCCGCCCGTACCCCCGTCAGACGCGCTCTGCCTGAAGCAGGTTGATGCCCGGGTAGGCCTGCGGGCGGACACCTGAGAGCTTCTTCGGGTCCCAGGCCGTCATCAGCTCGGTGTGCACCACCGGGTACAGCACGGCCTGCTCGGCGATCACGTCCAGGTACTGGTGGGTCAGTGCGAGCTTGCGGGTCTGGTCCGGCTCGCGGGTGGCCTGGTCCATCAGGGCGAAGAGGTTCTTGGCCTCGGCGCTGTTGTCCCACTTGGTGTACTTCATCCAGGTGCCGCCGGGGGTGTAGTTGTAGCGGAGGATGAGGTCGGCGTCGAGGCCGAACTGGTTGGGGTTCGAGGCGGCGGCGACCACCTGGTATTCCTGGGACTGGTCCATCTTGGTGAACAGCGCGCTGGTGTCCTGCGGCTGAAGCGTCGTCTGTACGCCGATCGCGTTCCAGGAGTTGGCGATGGTGGGCAGGCAGTCGGCGATCCAGCTGACGTTGACCGCCATGAGGGTGACCGACAGGTCGGTGACGCCTGCCGCCGCGAGCAGTGACCTGGCCTTCGCCGGGTCGTAGCCGTAGACCGTCTTCGCCCTCGCGTACGAGGGGTTCTGCTCGTTGAGGAAGCTGCTCGAGGCGGTGCCGTGGCCCTTGAGCGCGACCTCGATCATCTTCTCGGTGTCGATGGCGTAGAACAGTGCCTGCCGGACCCGCACGTCGTCGAACGGCTTGGCGCCGGTGTTGAACATCAGGAACATGTGGTTCATGCCCTTGCCGCCCTCGACGGTGAGGCCGGACTCCTTGAGCTGGTCGATGTTGGCGTACGGGATGTTGTCCGCGATCTGCGCCTCGGCGGAGCCGCCGGAGATCTTCGCGACCCGGGCCGAGCTGTCGACGATGGACAGCCAGTTCATCTTCTTGAACCGTGCCTTGCGCGGCCCGTTGTAGTCCGCGAACGCTTCGAAGGTGGTGTTGGACTTGGGGTTGTGCGCGGTGAGCCGGTAGGGACCCGACCCGACCGCCTTCCCGCCCTTGGCGGCGTCCCAGCCACCGGTGGCCCCGAACACGTGCTTCGGCATGATTTTCGCGATCGCGAGGCGGCGCAGGGCGTCGGGGAAGGGGAAGTTGAAGACCAGTTCGACGCTGCGGTCGTCGACCTGTCTCACCTCCTTCAGCCACGAGCGGAAGAAGGAGCTGACCAGGGTCGACCGGTCCAGCACCCGGTCGAAGGTGAAGAGCACGTCGTCCACCGTGACCTGCTGGCCGTCGTGCCACTTGGCGCCCTCGCGCAGGGTGAACCGCCACGCGGTGGCTGCGGTGTCGGTGGGCAGCGCGGTGGCCAGCGCGGGGTAGGGCTCGCGGGTGACCGGGTCGGTCTCGATCAGCCCTTCGTAGATGTGGTTGTTGGCGGCCATGGAGAACGCCGAGGCCGTCATCGTGGGGTCCCAGCTCTGGTCGTTGCCGTAGCCGATGACCGCGGTGACCAGGTCTTTGTCTGCGCCGGCACCCACCGAACTGGTGGACGCCGGTCCGGATTGGCAGGCGGAGATGTTGGCGGTCACGACAGCCGCCGCGCCGAGCATTCCACTGAAGCGCAGGAAGTCGCGGCGGCTGTATTGGGGCCGGGATACCGGGGCGCTCACGGTGCCTCCTACCGATTGAGGTGACTGACGTTACTGCTAGGACGTGGGACGTTCCACATCCCACCTCCCCGGTTTAGGATGGAGGCTAGAGTGGCTGCTGCGCCTGGGTCAAGGGAATGAGTCAGCCAGGTTTCCCGGAGGTTGCGACTGCCACCCGGATCAGCCGGCGGCGTGCCGGTCATAGGATGTCCAGCGGAAGGTTGAGCCTGACCCATGAGCGTTGCCGACCGTCCCGTCCGCCCTCGAGCGAGCCGCGCCGCTGAAGCCCGGGAGGCGGTCAAGAGGTTGATCCTTGACCGGGGCCTCGGCGTGGGGGACCCGTTGCCCACCGAGTCGGAGCTGATGAAGGAGCTCGGCATCAGCCGAAACTCCGTCCGGGAGGCGCTCAAGGCGTTGCAGGCCGTCGGCATCGTCGAGATCCGGCATGGCTTCGGCATGTTCGTCGGGCGGATGTCCCTGGGCGGACTGGTCGACGAGCTGGCCTTCCACGGCCGGATCACCCCCGCCGGCGGTGGCCATCACCTCGCCCACCTCGTGCAGGTCCGGGAAGCGTTGGAAAGTGGCCTGGTCATCCAGCTCATCGAGCGGCACCGCGAGGCCGATCTGTCCGCGGCGGCCGACGTGCTGGACCAGATGGACGCGGAGGCGCGCCTTGGGGCCGTCTCCCCGGAGACCGACCGGCGCTTCCACGACGTGCTCTACCTCCCGTTGCGCAACCCGCTCGTCGGGCAGTTGCTCGGCGCGTTCTGGGACGTCTACCACCAGCTGCGGCTGGACCTCGGCGCGCCGACCGAGCCGCCGCGGGAGGTGGTGCGCCGCCACCGGGTGATCCACAACGCCGTGGCCGCGGGCGACAAGCAGGCGGCGGTCACCGCGGTGCAGGCCCACTTCGACGGCGTACGCGGGCGGCTGGCGCGGCTGCGCGGCTGCTGACCGCGTCGTGCGGGGGCCGACCGGGCCGGGGATGCCTGTCCGGTTGAGCGGTGGTCGTCGGCGCGCTGGACGCCGAGTCCTGCCCATCGACCGAGCTCAACCTGCCGGCGCCGGCCCCGGATCGGTGACGTCGGCGACGGTGGCGGCCAGGAACGCCAGCGCCGGGTCGGCGTCGAGGGCGACCCCCACCCCGTGCTCGCCGGCGCCGAGGGTGATGGTGCGCCCGCGCAGCCGCTCGTCCGCGACCACCGGCCAGGCCCTGGTGGCGCCGAACGGGGTGATGGTCCCGCGTTCGTAGCCGGTGACCTGCTTCGCGGCGGCCGCGTCAGGCATGGAGAGCCGGTTGACGCCCAGCAGGGCCCGCAGCTTCGGCCAGGAGATCACCCGGTCGCCGGGGGTGAGCACGAACAGGTGGTCGTCCGCGCCGCGCCGGACCACTATGGTCTTCACCACGTCCGGCACCGCCACCCCGAGGGCCCGCGCCGCCTCGGCGAGGTCGCGCACCGGCCCGTGCCGGATCACGCGGTACCGCAGGTGGGAGGCGTCCAGGGCGGCGAGGGCGGGGTTGGGCATGGCGGCACGGTAACCCGTCCGGCCGGTCCAGGACGCGAAACGGCCACCGTGGACATCCCACGGCATCCACCATCGGAGCGTAAAGTGATCTCATGCACGCCGTGCGTGATCATGATCAGGCGGTGGCCCAACTGCGGCGGTCGTACGCGGCGGTGCCCGCGGGCGAACCCGTCCGGCTGGCCAAGCGCACCTCCAACCTGTTCCGGCCGCGAGCCGCCCCCCGCGCCCCCGGGCTGGACGTCAGCGGGCTCAACGGAGTCCTCTCGGTCGACCCGGTCGCCCGCACCGCAGAGGTGCAGGGCATGTGCACCTACGAGCACCTGGTCGACGCCACCCTGCCGCACGGGCTGATGCCGCTGGTGGTGCCGCAGCTGCGCACCATCACCCTGGGCGGCGCGGTCACCGGCCTCGGCATCGAGTCGACCTCGTTCCGCAACGGGCTGCCGCACGAGTCGGTGATCGAGCTGGACGTGCTCACCGGGGCCGGCGAGATCGTCACCGCCCGGCCCGACGGGGAGCACGCCGACCTGTTCGCCGCGTTCCCCAACTCGCTGGGCAGCCTCGGCTACGCCACCCGGCTGCGCATCGAGCTCCAGCCCGTGCGCCGGTTCGTGACGCTGCGGAACATCCGGTTCACCTCGCTGGAGGAGCTGACCGACGTGGTCGGCGAGGTCACCGCCACCCGATCCTGGGCGGGGGAGACCGTCGACGCGATGGATGGGGTGATGTTCAGCCCCGGCGAGGCGTACCTGGTGCTGGGCTCCTTCACCGACGAGGCGGCCCAGGTCAGCGACTACACCGGCCAGGACATCTACTACCGGTCGCTGCGCCGGCGCACCCGCGACGCCTTGACCGGGTACGACTATCTCTGGCGCTGGGACACCGACTGGTTCTGGTGTTCCGCGGCGTTCGGGGTGCAGCATCCGGTGATCCGCCGGGTCTGGCCGGCACGGTGGCGGCGCAGCGACGTCTACCACCGGCTGGTCCGGCTGGAGCACCGGCACGGCGTTGCCGCGCGGATCGACCGGTGGCGCGGACAGCCGGCCCGGGAGCGGGTGGTGCAGGACGTGGAGATCCCGCTGGAGCGCACGGCGGAGTTCCTGCGCTGGTTCGCCCGTACGGTCGGGATGAGCCCGGTCTGGCTCTGCCCGCTGCGGCTGCGGGAGCCGGCCGGCGCGGGATCGGCCCGGGCCTGGCCGCTGTATCCGCTCGAACCCGGGCGGGACTACGTGAACATCGGTTTCTGGGGGAGCGTGCCGATCGCCGAGGGCGCCGCCGACGGCGACGTCAACCGGGAGATCGAGCGCATGGTGTCGGAGCTGGGCGGGCACAAGTCGCTCTACTCCGACGCGTACTACGACCGGGAATCCTTCGACCGGCTCTACGGCGGCGCGACGTGGCGCGCGGTGAAGGACCGCTACGACCCGGACCACCGGCTCACCGGACTGTACGAGAAGGCGGTAACACGAGCATGAGCCTGACCGATCGAGACCAGGGGGCGGCCAGCGTCCCCGCCACCCCGCCGGCGGGGGGCCGGCATCCCGGTCCGACCGTGGCGGACGTGGTCCGCGCGGTCACCATCGGGGACCTGCCGGTGCGGATCGAAGGGTACGACGGCAGCGCCATCGGCCCGGCCGACGCCGGGATCACCCTGTCGATCCGCTCCGAGCGGGGCCTGAGCTACCTGCTCACCGCCCCTGGCGACCTGGGCATGGCCCGGGCGTACGTCAGCGGCGATCTGGCGTTGCGCGGGGTGCACCCGGGCGACCCGTACGAGGCGCTGCGGGTGCTCAAGGACGAGCTGCGGCTGCACGCGCCGTCGCTGACCGAGGCGCTGAACCTGGTGCGTGGGCTGGGCTGGGAGCGGCTGCTCCCGCCGCCGCCCCCGCCGCAGGAGGCGCAGCCGCGCTGGAAGCGGGTGGTGAACGGGCTGCGGCACTCCCGGGCCCGGGACAGCACCGCGATCTCCCACCACTACGACGTGTCGAACGCCTTCTACGAGAAGGTGCTCGGCGAGTCGATGACGTACACCTGCGCGGTCTTCCGGTCCCCCGACGACACGCTGGAGCAGGCCCAGGCGGCCAAGTACGACCTGGTCGCGCAGAAGCTGGCGCTCAAGCCGGGGATGCGGCTGCTCGACGTGGGCTGCGGCTGGGGCGGCATGGTCCGGCACGCGGCCCGCGAGTACGGCGTGAAGGCGCTCGGGGTGACCCTGTCGAGGGCGCAGGCGCAGTGGGCGCGGGAGGCGATCGAGCGGGAGGGGCTGACCGAGCTGGCCGAGGTGCGGCACCTCGACTACCGGGACGCGCCGCGGGAGCAGTTCGACGCGATCTCCTCGATCGGGCTGACCGAGCACATCGGGGTGCGCAACTACCCGACGTACTTCGGCGCGCTGCGCGACCGGCTGCGCCCGCAGGGGCGTCTGCTCAACCACTGCATCACCCGGGCGGACAACCGGGCGCCGCACCGCTCCGGCGCGTTTATCGACCGGTACGTCTTCCCCGATGGTGAGCTGGCCGGCCCGGGCCGGGTGATCAGCGAAATCCACGACGCCGGGCTGGAGGTGCACCACGAGGAGAACCTGCGCCAGCACTACGCGCTGACGCTGGCGGCCTGGTGCCGGAACCTGGTGGAGTACTGGGACTTCTGCGTCTCGGAGGTCGGTGCGGGCACCGCCCGGGTGTGGGGGCTCTACATGGCCGGGTCCCGGCTGGCGTTCGAGCGTAACGGCATCCAGCTGCACCAGGTCCTGGCGACGCGCAACGGCCCGGGCGGGGCTAACGGCTACCCGCTGCGGCCCGACTGGCTGCCCTGACGCCGCCCTGGCCCGACGAAAGCCGCGCCGTCCGTCGGCGCGGCTTTCGTCGAACCCATTGACAAACAAGTTTTGTACGTACAAACTGATTTTGCCATGAGAGACGTCCTGTATCTGGAGCAGATCGAGCAGGCCGAGGCCCTGCTCAAGCCGCAGCGCATCGAGGTGCTGCGGCAGTTGGCCGAGCCGCGCACGTGCACCGAGGTGGCCGCGCGGCTGGAGCAGACGCCCCAGCGCGTCTACTACCACGTCAAGCAGCTCGTCGCGGCCGGCCTGGTCGAGCTGGTCAGGGAACGCAAGGTCCGCGGCATCACCGAGGGCATCTACCAGGCCGCCGCCCGCTCCTACTGGCTCTCGCCCCGGCTGGTCGGGCGGATCGGTCTGCGCCGGGCCCGCGACGAGCTGAGCCTGGGCTACCTGCTCGACCTGATGGAGGAGGTCCAGGCCGACATCGCCGCGCTGGACCGCGCCGCCCCCGAACTCCCCTCGGTCGGGGTGTCCGGCGAGATCCGGGTGCCGGCGGAGCAACGCCAGCAGTTCCTGCACGACCTGCAGACCGCTCTGCAGGACCTGTTCACGCGCTACGGGGGCGCCGAGGGTGACGCCTTCAAGCTCGCCGTGGCCTGCTACCCGAAGGGAAACGACCGTGACTGAACCGATGAAGCTGGACGCCCGCCTCGCCGCCCCGGTCGAGGCCGTCCGCCGCGCCCTCACCGACCCGGCCGAGCTTCGCGTCTGGCTCGCCGAGCACGCCGAGGTGGAGCTGCCGCGCCGGTACGAGTTCTGGGGCCGCCACACGCCCGAGGGCGACGTGCCGCACCAGCGGCTGCTGCACGTCGACGACCACACCATCCGGTTCGGCTGGCTGCTCGACGGGGTGGAGACCACCACCGAGATCAGCCTGCGCGCCGACGGGCCCGACAGCACCGTCATCTCGCTGAGCCAGAGCCACTTCGACTTCGCCGAGGCGATCAGCGGCACCAGCATCCGGGGAGTGCTGCAGACCTTCTGGAGCCTGTCGGTCGCCAACCTGGCCGCGCACCTGGAGGGCCGGCCGCTGCTGCCCAAGGTCGACTTCACCTCCGCCGACCTGCGCGGCGAGCTGCTCATCGACGCCCCGATGGCGAAGGTGTACGAGTCGCTGACCGACTCCGAGCAGGCCAGCGCCTGGTTCGGCTACCCGATCGGCATCGAGCCCTGGGTCGGTGGCCGGTACGCCATGGGCGGCTTCGAGAGCGGCTACGCCGCCAAGGTGGTCGACCTGGAGCCCGGCCGGAAGATGTCCGTCGACTGGGGACCGACCGGCGTCACCACCTGGGAGCTGGCCGAGTCCGGGGGGAAGACCCGGCTGACCTTCGTGCAGAGCGGCTTCGACGAGCAGAACCCGCCGTACGCGGCCTGGGCCGGGTCGGTGTCCGGGCTGGCCGAGCTGCGCCGCTACCACGAGGTGCCCGACTGGCAGCCGATCTGGCTGCCCGCCGAGATCCCCGGCCTGCAGCCCGAGACTGCCGACGCCACCAGCTGACCGCGCCAGCAGGGCCCCTTGTCACCCCATCGGGGACAGGGGGCTCTGTCTGAGCGGTCCAAGGTCTAGGTCCGCTTCCCCGGCGCCAGGAGGTCGCCGGTGCCGGTCATGAGATCTCCACCCGCCGGGGTCATCGTCCCCACCTTCGGCAACTAGGCTGGGGCGGCCGCGAAGAACGGGGAGAATGTGCGTAACCACCCGGCCGTCGTGCTGGTCGCCGTCCTGCTGTCCACGCTCTCGCTGCCGTTCTCGCTCACCGGCGCCTCGGTCGCCCTGCCGGAGATCGGCCGTGACCTCGACGCCGGGCTGGCCGCGGTGCAGTGGGTGGTGAACGGATACAACGCCACGTTCGCCAGCTTCATGCTCGCCGCCGGCGCGCTCGCCGACCTGTTCGGCCGGCGCCGGGTCTTCGCCGTCGGCGTGGCGATCTTCGCCGGGTCCGGGCTGCTCGGCGCGGTCGCCGACAGCATCGTGCTGCTCGACGTCGTCCGCGCGCTGGCCGGCGTCGGCGCGGCCGCCGCCGCGACCAGTGCCTCCGCGATGCTCGCGGGCACCTTTCAGGGCCCGGCCCGGGCGCGGGCGTTCAGCGTGTTCGGTACGACCATCGGCGTGGGCCTGGCCTTCGGCCCGTCCATTGCCGGGCTGCTCATCGACGGCTTCGGCTGGCGGGCCGTCTTCGCCGCGCCCGCCCTGGCCGGGCTGGCGGTCCTCGCTCTGGTGCCGCTGCTGCCCGAGTCCCGCCAGCCGCACCCCGGCCGGATCGACTGGCCGGGCGCGGTCTCGTTCACCGGCGCACTGCTGCTGCTCATCTTCGGCTTCGTGCAGGGTCCCGAGCACGGCTGGGGCGACCCGCCGATCGTCATCGCCTTCGCCGTGGCGCTGGTGCTGCTGGTGGTCTTCGTCCGGGTCGAACGGCGACGCGCCAACCCGATGTTCGACCTGGCCCTGCTGGCCAGCCCCCGGTTCCTCGGCATCTGCCTGGCGGCGGCCACCACCGTCGCCGTGCTGGTGCCGCTGCTGGTCTACCTGCCCTCGTACCTCACCACCGTGGTCGGGCTCAGCCCGGGCGCGGCCGGCGCGACGCTGATCCTGCTCACCGCCCCCACCCTGGTACTGCCCCTGCTCGCCGGCGCGCTGACCCGGCGGGTGCCGGCGACGGCGGTGATCGTCGTCTCGGTGGCGGTGGTCGCGGTCGGTGCGGCGTGGGCGACGGTGCTCTCCCCGGGCAGCGACACCGGTGTGCTGGCCGGGCCACTGCTGACCATCGGCGTCGGGGTCGGGCTCTCCATCGGGCTGCTCGACGCCCTGGCGATCGGCAGCGTCGCGCCCGAGCGGGCGGCCACCGGCGCCGGGATGATCAACACGGCCCGGCTGGCCAGTGAGACGGTGGCCATCGCCATGGTCGGCGCGGTGCTGGCCACCACCACCGCCGGCCGGCTCACCGACCCCGGCTTCACCGGCGGGTTGCGCGCGGTGCTCTGGTCGATGGCCGTGGTGGCGCTGGTCGCCACGCTGACGGTCGCGGTGCTGGTCCGCCGGGCCGGGGCGCGGCGGACCGAGCCGGCGCGGGCCCCGGCCGGCTGAGCCGTACCGCTGTCCGAGGCGTTCCTGCCGGAGGCTTCCGGGATGGCGTGACGCGGATCGCGGAATCGGCCTTGACCCTCCCGTAACGGCAGGCGGGAGCCTGGTTCCCGGAAGGGAGGGACACCATGGCGTACACGGTGGGACAGGTGGCGAAGGTCGCCGGGATAACCGTCCGGACGCTGCACCACTACGACGAGATCGGCCTGCTCTCGCCCACTGGCCGCAGCCCGGCCGGTTACCGACGGTACGACGACGCCGACCTGGAGCGGTTGCAGCACATCCGCTACTACCGGGAGCTGGGGTTCCCGCTGGAGGAGATCGCCGCGATCCTCGACGACCCGGCGAGTGATCCGGCGGCGCACCTGCGCCGCCAGCACGAGCTGCTGACCGTACGGATCAGGCGGTTGCAGGAGATGGTCACGGCGATCGAGTTCGCGATGGAGGCGAGCAAGTTGAACATCCCACTCAACCCGCAGGAGCGGTTCGAGGTCTTCGGCGACGCCGACCCGGACGCGTACGCCGAGGAGGCGGAGCAGCGGTGGGGCGGCATCGAGGCGTACCGGGAGTCGAACCGGCGCGTCGCCCGCTACACCAAGGAGGACTGGCTGCGGATCAAGGCCGAGAACGAGGACTGGGGGCGGCGGTTCGCCGAGGTGATGTCGTCCGGCGCGCCGGCGGACAGCCCGCAGGCGATGGAGTTGGCCGAGGAGCACCGGCAGCTCATCAGCCGGGGGTTCTACGAGTGCTCGTACG
Organism: Micromonospora deserti; assembly: GCF_003236335.1. Taxonomy (GTDB): domain Bacteria; phylum Actinomycetota; class Actinomycetes; order Mycobacteriales; family Micromonosporaceae; genus Micromonospora; species Micromonospora deserti. Next base: position 5,736 of record NZ_POUB01000050.1, on the reverse strand, counting down.
AGATCCACACCGGTCTGGCCGACATGTACGTGGGGGACCCCCGGTTCACGGAGTACTACGAGAAGATCAGGCCGGGGATGGCGACGTACCTGAGCGAGGCCATCCACGCCAACGCGATCAGCCGCGCCTGACCTGTGCGGCGGCGCCGGCCCCGGCCGGCGCCGCCATCGTGGACCGCCACCGCATCCCCCGTTCGGGGTGTTCGGGTGGTCAGGACGGTGGCGGCGCCGGCGGGGGCTCCGCGGGCAGGTTCGGGGCGAGCCGGCGCAGCGAGGTGAACGCGGGGGTCAGCGCGTCGTACAGCTCGGAGAAGAGCGGCAGCAGCGACGCGTAGGTGGCGGCGGCCGCCGGGTCGGGGCGTACGGTCTCCTCGATGCGCACCAGGTCGGCGGCCACGTCGACGCTGCCGATCAGCCCCAACGCCTGCATGCCGAGCAGTGCCGCGCCGAAGCTCGACCCTTCACGCCCGGCGGGAAAGCGCACCGGCATGCCCAGCACGTCGGCGAGCATCTGCCGCCACAGCGGGCTGCGGGCGAACCCCCCGCCGGCCCGGATCTCCCGCACCTCGTTGCCGGCGGCCCGTACCGAGGCCAGCACCAGCGCCAACTGCTGGCACACCCCCTCCAGCGCGGCGCGCACCAGGTGCGCCCGACGGTGCCCGTGGGTCAGCCCCACGTACGCCCCGCGCGGCAGCGCGCTCCAGTTCGGGGCTCGCTCGCTGAGCAGGTACGGCAGCATGATCAGCCCGCCGGAGCCGACCGGGGCGCGGGCGGCCAGCGCGAGCAGTTCCCGCTCGGCGTGCTCGCCCAGTTCCGGGGCGAGCGCCTCGCCGGCCCAGTCGAGCACGATGCCGCCGTTGTTGATAGCGCCACCGACCACCCAGCGCCGTTCCGTCAGCGCGTAGCAGAACACCCCGCCGAGCGGGTCGACGGTGGGGCGTTCCACCGGCACTCGCATCGCGCCGCTGGCGCCGATCGAGCAGGCCATCACGCCCGGGGCGACCGCGCCGAGGCCGAGGTTGGCCAGCGGACCGTCGCCGGCGCCGACCACCACCGGGGTGTCGGCCGGCAGCCCGGTGGCCGCGGCGGCCTCCGGGGTCAGCCCGGGCAGCACGCTGGTGGTGGGCACCAGCTTCGGCAGCTGCTCGGCGGTGACACCGGCGACGCCGAGCGCGTCGGGGTCCCAGGTGAGCTGCCGGATGTTCATCAGGCCGGTGGCCGAGGCGATCGAGTGGTCGGTGACCAGCGCGTCGCAGAGCCGCAGCAGCAGCCAGTCCTTGATCCCCACCCAGTACGCGACCCGGTCGAACAGCTCCGGTTCCCGTTCGGCGTACCAGAGCAGCTTGGACAGCGGCGCCATCGGATGCACCGGGGTGCCGGTGCGGCGGTGCAGCGCCAGCCCGGAGGGGATCGCCCGCAGCCGCTCGGCCTGCCGGCTGGCCCGCGAGTCGGCCCACGTGATCGAGGGGGTCAGCGGCTCGCCGTCGGTGTCCAGGCCGATCAGGCTGTGCATGGCGGAGCTGAACGACAGCCCGGCGATCGGCTGGCTCAGCTCGGCCACGACGGTACGGATGGACTCCAGCGCGGCGTGTCTGATCCGCCACGGGTCCTGCTCGGCGTACCCGGGCTGTGGCTCGTCGAGGGGGTACGCGGCGGAGTGGTAGGCGAGCTGCCGGCCCTCGACGTCGTAGGCGACGGCCTTGGTGCTGGTGGTGCCGATGTCGACGCCGATGACGATGCCGGGGCGGGTATCACTCACCGACGCTCACCCCCTCACCGGACGCCGGCAACCATGGCGCTCACCGGGTGTGGCTGACGTTACCCAGACCGTGACGACCCCGTACGGCGAAAGCACACGGGCAGGTGGCCGCCGCCCGAGGGGTGTCCGGCCGCGCTCGCCCGCGGTGGGCGCGCCGTCCCCGACACGCCCGACGGACATGAATCGACGCAGCGAAACCGCCCTATCGTCCGGATTTCTCCACCGTTCGGTCAGTTCGTCCACCGTCGACGTGTCCCCGCCGGTCGCCGCCGGAGTTAACACCTGTGACACCCCGGTTGGTGGCCTGCGCGGCGAAGGAGTCGGCATGGCAAGAACTGATTCGACGGGTTCCACGTGGCGGTACCGGTGGGTGCACCGGCAGAACGAACGGCGGCAGCGGACGTTCCGCAGCGCCGACGAGGCATGGCGACGACGCGACGACGACCTGCGCCGCCTGCGTACCCTCGCCGAGGATTTCCAGGGGTCCGCGGCGGCCGGTGCCGGTCTGCCCCTGGAGCTCGCCCCCGACGAGGTGGTCTTCTGGGCGCTGCCCGCCGCGCAGCTGGTGGAGGTCCGGCACGCCACCGTGCTCCCCGCGCCTGACCTGACCGTCACCCCGGAGGCCGCGCCGCTGCGGCCCCGCCGCCCCGACGGGATCCGCGTCGCCGACGCCGGCATGGCGGTGATCACCAACCGCCGGTTGGTGCTGCTGGGCGGGCGCGGCCGGCGCGACTGGGCGTACGGGAAGATGACCGGCCTGGTGCACGACGCGGCGGCGCCGGTCACCCTGATCCAGGTGTTGGACCGCCGCCGCGCCTCCGGGCTGATGCTGCCGGTGGACGTGGCCGCCGACTTCCGGTTCAAGCTGACCCTGGCCTTCGCCGACGCCATCGAGCAGCGTGCCGCGGTGCTTGCCCAGCTCGACGAGCTGATCGCCGAGCACGCACAGCTCAGGCCGTTCCGGCCGGCCATCGCCACACCCGGGCAGGCCCGGCTGTCGGCGTTCGTGCCCGGCGGCCGGCGCACCGTGGCGATCGCCGCCGGCATCGCACTGCTGGTGCCCGTGGCGTTCGTCGAGTCCGACCCGTCCGACCCGACCCGCGCCGAGGTCGCGGTCGCCGCGACGTCCGCGCCCAGCGCCTCCGCCCGCCCTGCCACGCTGCCCGCCGCGGCGGCGTCGCCGACGCCGCGACCCCGCACCCCGTCGCCGTCCCCGTCGCCGCCCGAGGAGCGACGTTGCGGGGCCCCGACCAACCCGATGGGGTACGACTTCTGCGGCGGTACCCGGATCCGTCGCCCGGCCGCCGAGGTCTGCGACTGGTTCGACTGCGTGCCGCAGTTCTGGGCCGGGCGGGGCTACCTGGTGCAGTGCCGCGACGGCTCGGTCAGCCTGGCGGGCGGCAGCCCGCGGGCGTGCGGCGCCTACGGCGGCGTCCGCCGCACCATCTGGACCTGACCCGCGCCGCCACGGCCTACCCGGCTGCTCCGTCGCGCAGGCGCTGGAGGGGGAGCAGGCCGCCGAGGATCAGCGCCGCGCCGAGCGGCAGCAGGTCGAGGTTGACCGCGATCGGCACGAAGCCGAGCACCACCAGCACCGGGGTCCAGGCCGGTAGCAGCCGGGCGGTCGCCGTCTGCACCAGGAGGGTGAGGATGCCGGCCTGGAACAGCAGCGGCCCGAGCACCATCGCCGGGTCCGGCAGCGGCGCGGCGTCGGCCAGCGCCGGGAAGAGGTCGCCGAGGATCACCCAGAGGAAACCGGCGGTGCCGGCCAGGCCGAGCGCCGTCGCGGCCTCGGTGAGCACCCGCTGCCGTGGCGCGGCGGCGAGCAGCAGCCGCCGCAGCCCGACCAGGAGTACGGCGAAGAGCACGAACGCGACCAGGAAGAAGGTGTGCCCGACGTTCCACGCCCAGCCCGGCCCCCGGTCGCCGTCCAGCCCGTCGACCAGGCGCAGGAGACCGTAGAGGAGCAGGAACGTCGGCGCGCCGAGGGCGGCTGCCGGCACGAGTCCGGCGGAGGTGCGGGTGTCGGCTGTGGTCATGCCTCAGCCTGGCGCCGCCGGCGGTGTCGCTCCATCCGGGTCTTCCCGCAACGGCCCCTGACCGGCGACCCCTCAGTGTCGATCCTGGTTGGCCCCGGAGATGCCGTTTTGCCGGGCAGCTCGTCCGTGAGCTCGGAGGGAGGTGGGGTTTTCTACCAATTCATCCCCGCGAGTCCGAGATGATGGGGTCCATGGAGATCCGCTCCGACGACGGCGCCCGGGTGAGAATCCGGCCCGTCGGGTACCAGCCGGGCGTCGAGCCGCCGGACGACCCCGCGACGGTGGCGGACTGGCACGACTGGCTGCTGGTCGAGGTGGACGCCCGCACCGCCGACGGCCAATCCTGGTCGCACTGTGCGCCCTGCCTGACGGTGACCGAGGCGGTCGAGCTGGCCGACTGGCTGCGGCAGCGGGTCGAGGCCGCTCTCGATCCGTCCGCGCCGCCGGCGCTGGTGCGCTTCATCGAGCCGAACCTGGCCCTCCGGACGCGGGTCATCCGGCGCCGGCGGATGGAGCTGACCGTCGAGTTCTCGCACGAGTCGCTGCCGCCCTGGATGCGGCGGCAGCCGCTCAGCGCCGTGTACCCGCTGGCGCTCACCGTCTCGGCCGACGCCCTGGCCGTCGCGGTGGAGCAGTGGGCGCGGGACTGCGCCGCCTACCCCCGCCGCGCCACCTGCTGACATCGGCTCCCGTGCCGGTGTCGGTCTACCAGCAATGGATCAATTCGCTCCTATCGGAAACAATGGGACGTATCGATCGGCGTGCGTGTCCTGTCGGGGGCGCGGGCGGTTGTACCAGGCGTGACGGCGAAATCACCCGCCATCATCACGGCCGCCGGGGCAGCGCCGCCCCGCTGGCGGACCGCATGGGCGGAACGCGAGAACGATCGACGGCGGCGCGCGTACGACACGGAGACCGAGGCCTGGCACCGACGCCACGACCACCTGCTCCGGCTGCGGATCGAGGCGGCCGGGTTCCTCGGGTGCACCGATCCGCGCACCGGCCTGCCGGTCGAGTTGGACGACGGCGAGGTCGTCTACCGGGTACTGCCGACCGCCGAGCTGGTCGAGGCCGAGGCGCGGCACGTCCCTGGCCTGCCCGCACCGGCGCTGACCGTCGGGCCGGCCGGCGTACCCGACCGCCCGCTGCCCAGGGGCCTGCGGATCGTCGACGCCGGTGTGGCCGTCGTCACTGACCGCCGGGTGGCCTTCGCCGGCCGTGAGCACCGGCGCGAGTGGGCGTACGCGGACCTGGTGGGGCTCGCGCACCACCCCGACGCCCCGCTCACCCTGCTGCACACCGCCGACGGGGGCCGGCTCGCGGGGCTGCGGGTACCGGCCACCGCCGCGGTGAACGTCCGCTTCTATCTCACCCTCGCCGTCGCCGCCGCCAGCGGGGACCGGGACGCCGTCGCCGCACAGCTCGACGGCCTGATCGACGCCCATCACAAAGCCCGGCCGGTGGCCCCGCTGCCGCTCGGGCCGGAGCAGGCACCGCTGACCGCGCTGCGTCCCGAGCGCCGGGTGGCCACGGTCACCGCCGTCGCCGCGGTGGCGTTCGCGACGCTGACCGCCAGCGCTCTCGCCTCCGAGCAGGTCGACCCGCCCCAGCGGGTGGAGGCACGCGTGAACACCGCGGTCGACCCACCGGGCGTCGTCGTCCCGTTCAGCCGTGCCGAGTTGGGCGGGTCGCACACCGATGCGGCGACATCACCGTCCAGCGCGACTGCCGAGCGGGCGGGCGGAGAGGCCGGAGACGCCGCGCCGACCTGGGGCCCGGGCACGGAGAGTCGCCCCACTTCCGTGCCAGTCGCCGGGCCGACGGGCGCGCCCAGCCCTCCGGCCGGGCCCCCGGGACTGGCTCCGGCTCCCGGGCCGGCCTCGACCACCGCCACGCCGCCGGCTGCCGGCCCGACGGCCGCGCCGCCCCCGCCCAGCGA
>NZ_POUB01000509.1 GCF_003236335.1 Micromonospora deserti | reverse complement strand
GCCCAGGCCCGGCCGTGTTTGCTGACATTCCCGGTGGCAGCGCCGCCATGCCACAGATGTCCTCCGAGAGGCAATCTGCCCCACCTCGCCCGCCCGCAGCTCTCAGACGACGCTGTGGGTCGCGCCCACCCACCGGGTGTTCGTGACGGATGTATCCGGGGGCTTCGGCCGGTCTCGCCCGTCTCTGCGTCCAGTGCCGCGCGGTCGAGGAGGGAATCCCGGCGAGGCGTTGCGGTACGCTTTTGAACACGTTGTCGGACAGCCGCCGCTCCACGTCCCGCAGCCGCTGGCCGAGAATGGCGGTGATCCGCCCCGCGATGCGGGCGTCCGACAGCAGGTACTGCTGTACGCAGGACCGGTTGAGCACGCACACGGCGACCTCGTCGAGGGCCTCGGCGTAGTTGTCGTACATGTGCTGGCCGAGCAGGATCATCTCCCCGAAGATCGTGCCCGGCTCGATCAGCGAGGTGGTCAGCGCCCGCCCGTCGCCGGAGACCCGAAACAGGCGCACCCGGCCGGCCTTGAGGATGAACAGCGTCTCGGCTGGGCTCGGCGGGGAGTACGGGGTCCCCCGGGTGGTAGGTCTTCATCGGTCGTGATAGGCGGCGGCGCGCTCCACCGTGCGCATCCGCCCCGGCGCCCACGGCGGGGGCAGCGCACCCCAGGGCGTCCGGTCCAGCGCGTCCAAGCTTTCGCTCACACAGTACGACACGTCCGCGGACCGGCCGGCCGGCCGGTTCCCGACGTCGTGTCACGGTCCGGCCGGCCACCGGCCGGTGTGCACCGGCGGGCATCACCGGTTGCCGGTCAGCCGGGGACGCAGCAGCGCGTACCCCAGGCCGAGGACCAGCCCGTACATCAGATGTCCCACCAGGCAGGTGGCGCCGACGAACGCCGAGATGGCCAGGTGCACCAGCCAGCCACCGCGGAATTTGTGTAGGGCTCCGCGCGTGCGGTGGCGGAGGGCCTCGCGTGTCTCGGCCAACTGGCTATGTCGCTGTCGATGCTCAGCGCGGCGGCGGCGACCACCCACGATGAGGTGTGAACAGCCGCTGATGGGGCAGCCAGGTGGGCCGAAGGGGCCAGGTTCGGAGGTGGTCGTTCATGGGGCGCACGGTGATGGGACCTCGGGCTGAGCAGGTGCGGCCTCGCTCCGGTGG
>NZ_POUB01000508.1 GCF_003236335.1 Micromonospora deserti | reverse complement strand
GTCGTAGACGACCACCGCGACCTCGGGCAACGCCGGCGCCGGGTTGGCGGCGCCGGCCGGCGCGCCGGTGAGGAACGCGCCGGCGGCGGCGGAGACGTAGAGGGCGGCCCCGCACGGCCCGTCCGGGTCGTGGGCGCGGGCCGGGCGGGCCAGGTCGTGCAGCGGCAGGCCGTGCGCGGCCAGGAATTCCTCCACGCCGGTGGCCGGGTCGCCGGTGTCGCCGGGCCGCCACTCCCACCGCACCCGTTCGGCGAGCCTGCGGCGGCAGCCGGCCGGTGCGGCCGGTACATCGATCACATTCCGTGGAAGCGTTTCCACACCGTCTGGCCCTACCTGCCTCATCCGTTCAGTGGATTCCTGCGACCGACGCGCACATGTGCTCGATGCTGGCCACTTTCGCTTGGTACTGTGCGTCACTGGTCATGTGAACCATGACACAGCGCCCCCACAGTCCGGAGAACCCGATGTGCCAGCACCAACCCACCTGCCCCTCCGCCGAAGCGACCGACCGGGAAGCCGCCCGGATCATCGCCTGCTTCCCTGAGCAGGGCTGGAGCCTGCTCTGCAACGGTGTCATCGTCTTCGAGGACACCGGCGAACTGCTCCCCGACGGCAGGACGATCGCCCCGCACCGCGGCCCGGCCCGCCACGCCCTCGTCGCCTGAGCCGACCACACTCCGTCACGGAACTTCGCGTCGACCCAGGCTAGCCCCCCGGTCGGGGCGCCTGCCGCCCAGGTCGACGCTCTCCGCCCGGGGCGGCACCACGCCACCCCGGGGCCGCCCCGTCAGCTCTCGAACGCCTCCGGCGCCGGGCACGAGCAGATCAGGTTCCGGTCGCCGTACGCGCCGTCGATCCGCCGCACCGGCGGCCAGTACTTCCCGGCCCGGTCCACGCCGGCCGGGTACGCACCCACCGACCGGGGGTACGGGTGCGGCCACTCGTCACCGCTGACCATCGCCGCGGTGTGCGGCGCGTTCACCAGGGGGTTGTCCCCCGCCGGCCACTCCCCCGACGCCACCGCGCCGATCTCCGCCCGGATGGCGATCATCGCGTCACAGAACCGGTCCAGCTCGGCCAGGTCCTCGCTCTCGGTCGGCTCCACCATCAGCGTCCCCGCCACCGGGAACGACATCGTCGGCGCGTGGAAACCGTAGTCGACCAGCCGCTTCGCCACGTCGTCCACGCTCACCCCGGCCGCCTTCGTCAACGGCCGCAGATCCAGGATGCACTCGTGCGCCACCAGGCCCTTGTTGCCGGCGTACAGCACCGGGTAGTGCCCGCGCAGCCGCGCCGCCACGTAGTTCGCCGCGAGCACCGCCACCC
>NZ_POUB01000507.1 GCF_003236335.1 Micromonospora deserti | reverse complement strand
CACTTCTAGCTTCGTCGGCAGCGTCAGATGTGTAATAAGAGACAGCCCCACCGCCGTACGGCGTTCCGCCGCATCCCGGCCCGGCGTACCCGGATCCCGGGGCGCCGTGGCCCGGGGCGGCACCGGAGCGCGCCGAGCCCCGGCAGCGGCTGCACCCGCTGAGCCCGGCGCTGCACGGCGCCAAGTCGCTGGTCGTGGTGATCGCCGGGCTGTCCTGGTCGACCCTGTCCCGGGTCGGCTTCGGCTGGTTCGCGCTGATGGCGGTCGTGCTGGCCCTGGGCGCCACGGTGCTGGCGGTGGTCAGCTGGTACAACACCGGCTACCACGTGGTCGGCCGCGAGCTGCGGGTGTACGAGGGGTTGCTGTGGCGGCGCACCCGGGCCATCCCGCTGGAACGGCTCCAGGCCGTCGAGGTGGTCCGTCCGCTGCTCGCCCAGCTCACCGGCCTGGCCGAGCTGCGCCTGGAGGTGGTCGGCGGCGGCAAGACCGAGGCGCCGCTGGCGTACCTGAGCGTCGCCGACGCGACCGCACTGCGTTACCGGCTGCTCGTCCTCGCCGGGCGGGCGGCCGCTGCCCCGGCGGCGGCGCCGGGCCCGGTCACGGCCGTGGGAGCCGGCGGGCCGGCGGTCCCGCCCGGCCGGCCGCTGCACGCGGTGCGCAACGAGGATCTGCTGGTCAGCCAGCTGCTGACGCCACAGGCGTTCCTGCTGCCTCTCGGGGTGGCGTTCGTGGCGGCGCAGTTCCTCTCCGAGGGATCCTGGTCGTTCATCGCGGTGGCCAGCACCCTCACCGCCATGGCCGGCATACTGCTGCAACCGGTCCGGCGGGTGCTCGACGACTGGAACTTCCGGCTGGCCCGGGACGAGGACACGCTGCGCATCCGCAACGGCCTGCTGGAGACCCGCGCCCAGACGGTTCCGCTGCACCGGGTGCAGACCGTCGGGGTGACCTGGCCGCTGCTGTGGCGAGTCAAGGGCTGGCTGAGGCTGCGGCTGGAGGTGGCCGGCTACTCCGCCGGGGAGGCCGACGCGCGCAACCGGCCGGACCGGCTGCTCCCGGTCGGTGACCTGCCCGTCGGGGCGGCCATCGTCGCCGAGGTGCTGCCGGGGGTGCGGCTGACCGCGCTGCCGCTCACCCCGCCGCCGGCACGCGCCCGCTGGGTGAATCCGCTGAGCCGGGGCGTGCTCGGCGCCGGCCTCGACGACCGGGTCTTCGCCGTCCGGTCCGGCCTGCTCACCCGGCAGCTGGCGCTGGTGCCGTACGCCCGGATCCAGAGTGTGCGGGTGGTGCAGGGGCCGGCGCAGCGGCGGCTGGGGCTGGCCACCGTGCACGCGGACACCGCG
>NZ_POUB01000506.1 GCF_003236335.1 Micromonospora deserti | reverse complement strand
GGCGGAGCCGGCCGGGGAGGCGTGACCGAGGAATGGGGCGGCGGGGAGTGAGCGGGTCGTTCCGGCCGGTCGGTGCGGGCCGGCCACGCCCCGGGGAGGTGGCATGAGCCGGCCGGGCTTCGGCGGTGGCGATGTGCCGGCGGTGTTCCCGGACTGGTCCCCCTACCAGGATCTCGAATCGGCGGCGCGGGCGTACCTGCGCGACCCGGACGTGGCGTTGGAGGCGCTCGGCGGGGTGCTGCGGGGGGCCTCGGTGCTCGGCTTCACCCTGGAACGCTTCGTCAACGAGGTCAACGGGGTGTGGCAGGAGGTCGTGGTCTGCGACGGCAGCCGGCTCGTCCTCTGGCACGGCGAGGACGTACCGCCGGGGGAGGGGCCGCCCGGATCGATGACCTCGTCGCTGCGGGTGGTGCCGGTCTCCACGGTCACCGAGGTCGGGTGCCGGCGCCGGCTGACCCGCGACGACAGCGGGGCGATCCGGGTGGACAGCATCGACGTCTACCTGCTGCTGACCTCGCTGGACGAGGCCCCGCCCAGCGAGGAGACGGCCGGCGGGCCCCGGCACGACGCGCTGCGCTTCGGCAAGACCCTCGACGACGGCGGGGCCGGGCAGATCGCCCGGCTGGAGGAGTTCGCCCGGCTGGTCGCCTCGGTGGTGGGCCGCCCGATGCTGTGAGCGGTGCGCGTGGGCACCCGGGCCCGGCCACGGCGCCTCGGGCCTCCCGGCGGACCGCTCAGTGTGCTCGTAGCGTCCTGCGGGCCGGCGGGCGCGCGTGCGAACCGGTGGTTTCGGCCGCCGGGGCTGTCGAGGTGCCCCGTGGAACGGGGCGTGCGGACCTGTCGCCAGGTGTGGGCGCTGTCGAGCTGCCCGCACAGACGGGGCGGGGCCCGTGTCGGGCCTGGTCGTGCCGACGGGGCAGCTCGACAGGGTGTACCGAGCTCGGCCCGGCGGGCGGGCCCCAGCGGCGGCGGACAGCCCGTCAGAGCTGGCGGACGGGGCCGGTCAGTCCTCCTCGGCGTCCGGGCCGGCGAGCTCGACGCCGTCGCTGGCGCGCACCACGTGGATGCACTCGCCCGGGCACTCCTTCGCCGAGTCGATCACCTCGAGGCGCAGGTGCGCGGGGACCTCGACCCGGCTGCCCGGCGCCTGCCGCAGTTCGCCGTCGGAGCCCTTGACGTACGCCAGGCCGTCGATGTCGAACTCGAAGACCTCCGGCGCGTACTGTACGCAGAGCCCGTCTCCTGTGCAGAGATCCTGGTCCACCCAGACCTGCAACTGGTCGGTTGCGACCTCCGCCACCGGCGCACCCCCCATGTTCTCCCGTCCCACGCCCCGACGGTACCCGAACGCC
>NZ_POUB01000505.1 GCF_003236335.1 Micromonospora deserti | reverse complement strand
GGGCGGCATCGGCCGACGTTGGTGGCGGTTGGTCCGGGTGGTGAGGTGCCGGGGCGGGCGGCGGAGGAGCCGGCCGAGTCGCCGGAGGTGCGGCTCGGCCGGGCTGATCTGGTGGCCCGCAGTGGCATCGACGAGTCGACGTTGGCGGAGTTGGAGCGGCTCGGTGTGCTGGTGTCGGATCCGCCGGGTTGGTACGACGGGGATGCGTTGATCATCGCTCGGGCGGTGGCGGGTCTGGCGGCGTACGGGTTCCAGCCGCGGCATCTGCGGGCGTTCCGGACGGCGGCGGATCGGGAGGTCGGTCTGTTCGCGCAGTTGGTGGCGCCGTTGGCGCGGCAGAGTGATCCGGCGGCGCGGGCGCGGGCGGCGGAGACGGCGCGGGAGTTGGTGGCGTTGTCGCAGCAGTTGCATGCGGCGTTGGTGCGGGTGGGGTTGCGGTCGACGTTGGGCCGGTGATCCGGTCGGTGTGCGGAAAGATCTGCCCCGGGAAGCGTGTCGTAGGCTTGCCGGGGTAACCCCTTTCTGGCGCGGGCGTGGTGCGGATGGCGCGTGGGACGGCCGTGTCGCGGTCCGTGTACCGTGCAGGGAAGGGCACGGTGCGGCGTAGGTGACAACGACACGGAGGCGGCGGTGCGCGAGCTGAGCGTGGTCGGGGTTCGGGTGGAGCTGCCCAGTAACCAGCCGATCGTCCTGCTCAGGGAGGTCGAGGGGGACCGCTATCTGCCGATCTGGATCGGCGCGGTCGAGGCGACGGCGATCGCTTACGAGCAGCAGGGGGTCAAGCCGGCCCGGCCGTTGACGCATGATCTTCTGCGGGACGTGTTGGCGGCGTTGAAGGCGCCGTTGCGGGCGGTGGAGATCACCGAGCTGAAGGAGAACGTCTTCTACGCGGATCTGGTGATCGGTGACGGGGTGCGGGTGTCGGCCCGGCCGAGTGATTCGATCGCGTTGGCGTTGCGGGTGGGTGCGCCGATTCGTTGTGCCGAGCAGGTCCTCGGTGAGGCGGGGATCGTGATCCCGGACGAGCAGGAGGACGAGGTGGAGAAGTTCCGGGAGTTCCTGGAGCAGGTGCGCCCGGAGGATTTCGCCGGCTGAGCGCCGGGCGGGTGCGTTCCGGGTCGCTGGGCCGGCTGTCACTGTTTCCCGGTGGGCTGGTGGTCTCCGCGGTTGCTGCGCGGCGTGTCGCGACGGCTTGTGGCGTGGTAACCCCTGACGGTGGCTATAGGGTTGCCGTGTCGAGGGGTGCACGTCCCGGAAACGACGTGTCACCGCACTGGCGGGGAGGTTGTCCGGATGCACGAGCCGCGAGATTCCGATCCGGGTACGGAGCTGGACGAGCCGGGTGTGACGCCGCCGGGG
>NZ_POUB01000504.1 GCF_003236335.1 Micromonospora deserti | reverse complement strand
GGGACTGTCAAACGAACGGTGTGTCCAGGGTTGGTTGAAGACTACTTGCGGCCTGCGGATAGGCGTCCTTCGAACGCGATGTCGAAGGCGTTCAGGGCCGGTTTCCAGCGCATGGTCCACCGCCGGCGGCCCTGCCCGGTCGGGTCCAAGCTCATCACGGCAAGGTAGACGCACTTGAGCGCGGCGGCCTCGTTCGGGAAGTGCCCGCGGGCTCGCACGGCGCGGCGGATGCGGGCGTTGACGCTCTCGATGGCGTTGGTGGAGCAGACGACGGTGCGGATCTCCGCGTCGAAGGCCAGGAACGGCACGAACTCCGCCCACGCCTGCTCCCACAACCTGACGATCGCCGGATACCTGTCGCCCCAGGCCTCGACGAACTCGGCGAACCGGGCCCGGGCCGCCGACTCGGTCGGCGCGGTGTAGACCGGCCGCAGTGCTTTGGCGATGGCATCCCAGTGCTGCCGGCCGGCATACCGGAACGACGCCCGCAGCAGGTGGATCACACAGGTTTGCACCACGGCTTCGGGCCACACCTCACCGATGGCATCCGGCAGGCCCTTGAGCCCATCGCAGACGACCATGCACGCATCCGCCACGCCCCAGTTCTTCAGCTCAGTGAGCACCTGCAGCCAGAACTTGGCGCCTTCACCGCCGTCGCCGGCCCACAGGCCGAGGATGTCCCGGGCGCCCTCGACGGTGACGGCCAGGGCCAGGTAGATGGGCCGGTTCGCGACCTTCCCATCGCGGATCTTCACGTGCACGGCGCCGAGGAAGATCACCGGATAGACCGGGTCGAGGGGCCGGTTCTGCCACTCGGTCATGCCCTCGACGACCTTGTCGGTGATCGTCGAGATGGTCTGCCGCGACACCTCGGCTCCATACACCTCCGCCAGGTGGGCCTGGATCTCCCCGGTGGTCAGGCCCTTGGCAGACAGGGAGATCACCATGTCGTCCACCCCAGACAACCGGCGCTGCCGCTTGCGAACGATCTGCGGCCTGAACGACCCGTCACGGTCGCGCGGCACGTCGATCTCGACGCGGCCCACGTCGGTCAGCACAGTCTTAACCCGGCTGCCGTTGCGGTGGTTGGATCCCTCCTTGGCCCTGACGTCGCCCTTGTCATAGCCCAGGTGGTCGGTGATCTCACCCTCGAGTGCTGATTCCAGGACCCGCTTTGTGAGCTGTTGCAGCAGACCGCCATCACCGGTCAGCTGCAGCCCCGCCGCACGGGCCTGCTCCACCAGCCGGCCCACCAGCTCGTCGTCGACTCCATTCGCCGGCGGGCGCGCCGGGTCCTTCTTCGCCACCGCGGCAGTATCCACGGCGGTCGTCATGTCGGTCATCGGTGCCTACTCCATGATCAGGAGACACACC
>NZ_POUB01000503.1 GCF_003236335.1 Micromonospora deserti | reverse complement strand
GGGCGGGACGCGTTCGTTACCGGCGGTTGTGTCGCATATGTGACTTGCGGTCACCGCGCGCGTCCTGTTGGCGGGACTCCGGCCACGTCCTACGTTCTCTCCGGCGCGGGGGACCGGCCGGGCGGAGGGTCCGGGCCGGATGACGAGGATGTGACCAGGTACGACGCCCGGAGGCAGTGCATGCGCGACGCGGACAACATCCCTCGAGTCCAGTACCCGGTGGGTGACCGGCGGCGCTGGGCCGGGCCGGGCTACTCGGGCGAGGCCGGGGGTGCGCCGGCGGGTCTGCCCGTCAACGAACGGTCGTACCGCCGGATCGCCGAGCCGGTCGAGGTGCCCCGGGCGTCCGGCCGGCCCGCCGCCGAGCGTGGCCGGGACGAGGAGGAACCGGAGTACGTGATCCACCTCCCGATCCGGGTTGCCGACCTGGCGGCGGCCACCGCGCTCGCCAGCACGGTCGCCACCTCGCTGAGCTTCCTGCCCGAACTGGACGCCGGGGAGACCACGGTCTCCACCGCCGACGACCAGAACAACCGGCACCGGGTCTTCTGCGACCTGCTGCTGCCGGACCGGTCCCGCTGTCCCCAGCCGTACGAGCACGGCGGGCCGTGCGGCGAGGCGCCGGCCGCCCCCGAGCAGCGTCCCGCACCCCGACCGTCCGTCGGACCGTAGGCTGTGCCTCTAAGAGTCAACGCCACCGAGGGAGCCCTCCACCGATGCAGAAGTGGGAATACGCCACGGTCCCGCTGCTGGTCCACGCGACCAAGCAGATCCTCGACAACTGGGGCGAGGACGGCTGGGAACTGGTCTCCGTTGTTCCCGGCCCGAACCCGGAGCAGCTCGTCGCCTACCTGAAGCGCCCGAGGGCGTGAGCGGCATGGGCAACGGTCCGCACGCGAAACTCGCCGAACTCGGGTTCGCGCTGCCCGAGGTGGTGCCGCCGGTGGCCAGCTACGTGCCGGCCGTGCAGTCCGGGCAGCACGTGTACGTCTCCGGGCAGCTCCCGATCGCCGAGGGGAAGCTGCTGGCGACCGGCAAGGTCGGCGCGGGTGTCTCTGCCGAGCAGGCCAAGGACCTCGCCCAGCGGTGCGCGCTGAACGCGCTGGCCGCGGTCGACTCGCTGGTCGGCCTGGAGAACGTCGTCAAGGTCGTGAAGCTGACCGGCTTCGTCGCCTCCGCCCCCGGGTTCACCGGCCAGCCCGGCGTGATCAACGGTGCCTCGGACCTGCTCGGCGCCGTCTTCGGCGAGGCCGGCCGGCACGCCCGCAGCGCCGTCGGCGTCGGCGAGCTTCCGCTCGACGCCCCCGTCGAGGTCGAGCTCATCGTCGAGGTCGCCTGAGCACGCCCAACCATCCCCGCGATCGTGCGCTTCGTGCCCTGGCAAAAGCCGTGAACCGGTAGGTATCGGGGGCGGTAAGTGCAAGATCGCGGGGCTGTCTCTTATAC
>NZ_POUB01000502.1 GCF_003236335.1 Micromonospora deserti | reverse complement strand
AGGCGGTGTTTCATAGGTGTTGAGGAAGTTGCGGCGCGTCGGTGATCAATAAACGGCGAGGTCTCCGGTAGATGATTCTTCGACCAAGAAGACCTGAACACCGGAGACCTCGTGGCCAGCGTAGCGGCAACGAGGCGGCACGATCTGTCCGACGCGCAGTGGGCGAGGCTGGAACCGCTGCTGCCACGTGGGAAGAAGCCGGGTCGGCCGCCGAAGTGGAGTAAACGGCAGCTCATCAATGGGATCCGGTGGCGGGTCCGGGCCGGCTCGCCGTGGCGAGACGTACCGGAGTGTTACGGCCCCTGGCAGACCATATACGGGCTGTTCCGCCGCTGGCAGAGGGCTGGGGTGTGGCAGCGGATCGTCACCGCGTTGCAGGCACGTGCGGACGCCGCCGGGTTGATCACCTGGGATGTCAGCGTCGACTCGACGATCGCCCGGGCGCATCAGCACGCCGCCGGTGCTCGTCGCAACAGTGACCAGCAGCGGGAGCCGCCGGGCGGGCCTGAGCAGGAGCCGGCCGACCACGCCCTCGGTCGTTCGCGCGGGGGTCTCACCACCAAGATTCACCTCGGGTGCGAGCAAGGGCAGAAGCCGTTGTCGATGGTGCTGACCGCGGGGCACCGCGGAGACAGCCCGCAGTTCACCGTGGTGCTAGACAGGATTCGGGTGCCACGACTGGGCGCAGGCAGGCCACGCACCCGCCCAGACCGGGTCCTGGCCGACAAGGCGTACACCTCCCAGGCCAACCGCCGCTACCTGCGCCAGCGTGGGATCACGGCGACCATCCCGTCGAAGGCCGACCAGGACGCCAACCGGCGCAAGCGGGGCTCGAAGGGCGGCAGGCCGCCAGCTTTTGACCCCGAACGCTACCGGCAGCGGCACGCCGTGGAGTGCGGCATCAACCGCCTCAAACGCCACCGCGCGATCGCGACCAGGTATGACAAACTCGCCGTCCGCTACCAGGCCTCACTGCACATCGTCGCCATCAACGAGTGGCTTTGAGCCTGTGTGCAGGAGCAGCAGGGTTCTGCGTTCACCACGTCGGCGAGTGTCAGCTCGAACGCCGGCCCGGGCTTCGCCGGCTGCCAGCCGCCCGTCAGTGCTTCGCGGATACCCGCAGCCACTGTCGCCGGACGCACCGGTGCGCTGGCGTACCCGATCCAGTTGCCTGGATGCGCATACGGCAAAGACACCACGAGCACAGCGCCCGGTTCCTCGGCCAGCTCTGCCACAAACGTCAGCGGCGACCAGCCATTGGCCTGGGAGTACGTCGGCCGGCGACGCACGGTCCAGCGGAACGCGACGCCGTCGACGACGATCCGCCGGGATCCCTTGCTGGCAAGCGTCACTTCATACTCCTACCGCACTCGACCGGCATCCGACCAGCACCGTAGGCACAGTCCAGAATAACTGCTACCGATTACCTGCTTCTGAAACACGGCCTAGC
>NZ_POUB01000501.1 GCF_003236335.1 Micromonospora deserti | reverse complement strand
GGTCGCACTCGATCCAGGGCACCCCGTCGCCGGGGGCGTGGCGGTCCAGGACCAGTGGCCGGCCACCGGCGCGGGCCACCGCGGTGACCACCGCCGCACCGAGACCACTCGACCCCCCGGTCACCAGCACCGTCGACCCGGCCCCGGGCAGGTCGACGCTCATCGCGTCCCCTCCGCTGCGCTCGGGTGGGCCGGAGCGGCCACCGGCGGCGACACCGTGTCGGCGAGCCGCACCCGCGCCCCGGCCGAGCGGGCCGCCGCGATCATCTCCGTGGTGGAGCGACCGTCCAGGTACGGCGCCACCACCGCGTGCCCACCCCAGCGGCGCAGGATCTCCGCCTCGGGCAACGCCGGCTCGCCACCGCCGGTGGCGTAGTCGCCGCCCTTGACCCAGATGTCCGGTCGCAGCCAGGACAGGGCCGCGTGCGGCGTCGGCTCGTCGAAGATCATGACCGCGTCGACGCAGCTCAGCGCGGCGAGCAGCCGGCTTCGGTCCCCCTGGGACATCACCGGCCGGTCCGGTCCCTTCAACCCGGCGACGCTCGCGTCGGAGTTGAGGCAGACCACCAGGCAGTCGCCGAGTTGCCGGGCCGCCTGCAGGGTCGCCACGTGCCCGGCGTGCAGCAGGTCAAAGCAGCCACCGGTGGCCACCACCGTGCCCCCGGCCGCGCGTACCCCGGCCACCACGGCGGCGGCCGCGGCCACGCCGATCCGGTCGCCGCCCGCAGTGGACACCACCGGCGGGATCGGCTGCACCGGTCGGGGCAGAGCCGTCGCCACTCCCCCACGGGCCACGTACTCCGTGGCCTCGGCGACCGCCGCCTGCACCGCCTCGGAAACCAGCGCCCCCCGCGCGAGGGCCAGGCTGGCCGTGGCCGCGAACCGGTCGCCGGCGCCGCAGGTGTCCCCCTCCGCGGTCGTCGGGGCGGGCACCACCAGCGGGGTCGACCCGGCGTGGCAGAGCAGCGCGCCGTGGCCGCCCAGGGTCACCGCGACCGCACCGGCCCGCCAGCGTCGGCGCAGCGCCTGCGCCCCTCGGGACGCGGTGGCCAGTCGGGTCGCCGCGGACGGCACCTTCACCAGGTCGCGTACCTCCGACTCGTTCGGGGTGGCCAGGTGCACTCCGGGCACCGCGGCCGGGCCACGCGGGTGCGGGTCCCAGACCACCGGTGCGCGGGTCGCGCCTAGCGCCGCCCGCAGCGCGGGCTGCTGGGCCATGCCCCGGCCGTAGTCGCTCACCAGCACCGCGGAGGCGTTCGCGATCAGCCGGAGCACTTCGTCGGCGGGCACGCCCGGCTCGGCGGCCGTGCCGCCCCGGTCGTGGCGCAGCAGCACCCGGCCCCGGGCGCGCAACCGGATCTTCTCCGGGGTCGCCCCGGGCAGCCCGAGGGCGTACACCTGCACCCCTGCCGCGGCGAGCAGCGAACTGAGCCGGGCGCCGCCGGCGTCGTCGGCCAGCGCGGTCACCAGCGCCACC
>NZ_POUB01000500.1 GCF_003236335.1 Micromonospora deserti | reverse complement strand
GGGCCTCGGCGAGTACGCGTACCGCAACCAGCTGCCGCACGTGCTGGAGCTGACCCCGGAGATCCCGCGCGGGTCGGTGAGGCAGGCGGTGGCCGAGTCCGGCGCAGCCGGACACGGACGGGTGCGCCACGGCCTAGTATGGCGTGTGCTCAACGGACAGCTTCGGCGGATGGACGCCTTCACCTTCCCGTCCTACTCGATCGATCTCTCCACCGGCGAGGCGTTGTTCGACTACACGCTGGCCGGCCCGGACGCGGAGCTGCGCTTCACCGAGGTGGTCACCTTCCCGCTGCCGGCGGATCCGCCGTCGGACGCGGCGGTCGCCGCGCTCGGCCGGGTGCTGGAGCTGCTGCACCTGGTGGCCGGGGTGAGCTACTACAAGGCCGCCGCGCCCGGGCGGCTGGTGCTGCCGGCACCGCTCGGCTCGGCCGCCGCCGAGCTGGTCACCGCCGTCTACACCAAGGGCCTCGGCGAGTACGCGTACCGCAACCAGCTGCCGCACGTGCTGGAGCTGACCCCGGAGATCCCGCGCGGGTCGGTGAAGGCGGCGGCGACGCTGGACAACGCCGACCGGCGCCCGCTGTCGGCCGTGGGCGGCGGCAAGGACTCCATCGTCACCCTGGAGGCGCTGCGCCGGGCCGGTTTCGACCCGGTGCCGTTCTCGGTCAACCCCAACCACGTCATCGTCTCGGTCAACGAGGCGTCCGGGCTGACTCCGCTCGCCGCCCGCCGCCGCATCGACCCGGCGTTGTTCGACCTGAACGCCGCCGGGGCGCGTAACGGGCACATTCCGGTCACCGCGATCAACTCGCTGATCGCGGTGGCGACCGCCGTGTACCACGGGTTGGGTCCGGTGGTGATGTCCAACGAGCGTTCGGCGTCCGACCCGAACCTGGTGTGGAACGGTCACGAGATCAACCACCAGTGGTCCAAGGGGATCGAGGCGGAGGGGCTGCTGCGCGCGGCGCTGGCCGAGCACGCCGGGCTGACCGAGCCGTACTTCTCGCTGCTGCGCTCGCTGTCGGAGCTGCACATCGCCCGGCTCTACGCCGAGATCGACCGCTACGACGACGTGGTGACCAGCTGCAACGCCGCATTCAAGCTGCGCGACGCGAGTGAGCGCTGGTGCCGCGACTGCCCGAAGTGCCGGTTCGTCTTCCTCGCCATGGCGCCGTTCATGTCCCGGGAGCGGATCACCCACATCTTCGGCGGCGACCTGCTCGCCGACCCCGACCAGATCCCCGGCTACCGGGAACTGCTCGGCGTGGACGGGCACAAGCCGTTCGAGTGCGTCGGCGAGGTGGAGGAGTCGGTGGTGGCGCTGAGCCTGCTCGCCGAGCAGGACCAGTGGCGCGACGCCCCGGTGGTCCGCGCCCTGGTCGACGCCGTCCCGGACACCGCCTGGTCGGCGGCCGCCACCTCCGACGTCTTCACCCCGGGCGGCCCCAACCACGTCCCCGCCGCCTACGCCAAACCCCTCACCACCCTCACC
>NZ_POUB01000004.1 GCF_003236335.1 Micromonospora deserti | reverse complement strand
CCCCGGCCCAGGACACCCCCGGACCGGTCACACCATACGAATCAACGACCCGCGAAGTACGGGGCTAGCCCTGCTGGCAGACAGCATGCAACTCTCATGGCCGCTGAGGTGTGCGTCGAAGGGACTCTGACTTGTGGGGGACCGTTCCGCGCACCGATGATAGCGATATGATCACCGGCGGCTTGCCGGTTCCGTCGTTGCTCCTCGGTGCGGTGCAGCGGGGTCGGTGGGTAGCTCCAGACCGCTCGTCCTCGACGTACCGTGAAGTCTTCGGCGATGACGCGGTAGTCCCACAGTTCCTCCCCTTGAGTCGGATGACGGCCAACAGGCGCTGGCTCGACGACATGCCTGAGGACTATCGCGGGTTCTATCTCGGTCAGCCGGGCCGGCAGCGCCCGCCTGGCGACGTGGGTCCTGACCGGTCTCTCCTGATCGGTGACCTCGGCCCCGACCAGCCGTTTACGTTGGACTACAAACCTTCTTTGACCGCCCCGTCGGTGATCTACCTCAGCACAACGGCGGACTGGATCGAGGTTGCGCCCAACATCGGGACGCTGATCGAACGCCTCGGGATCTGACTGTGCGGAGGGACCTGCGCGATCTTCTGCCGCAGACCGAGCGATTGAGGTGTGCGGGTGGATCGCCGGGCGTCGCGGCTCATACGGCGTCTGGCCGCCACCGTGGATGGCGCTGGCGAGTGTCAGAGGTGCGTTGTCGTGGACGGCGCCCGCCGCACGCGGCACGTGCACGAGGAGTCCGACGTGCCGGCCCGAGGTCGAGATCGTCCTGAGCATCGAGGTCCTGCCCCGACGGTCCGCCGAGCGACCGGCGCGCCGGCAGCCCGGCGAGTCGCGTTAGCCTGCCGTCATGGCGAGCATCGAGTTGGATGAGTTGATCGTCGGGGACGCAGAGGGGCTGCGCGCGTGGTTGTCGGCCAACCACGCTACGTCGCCCGGCGTCTGGCTCGCTCTGACCAAGAAAGGCGGCACAGCCACCACGCTGACCTGGCAGCAGGCGGTCGACGAGGCACTGTGCTTCGGCTGGATCGACGGGCAGGCCCGTAAACGGGATCAGGAGACCTCCTGGATCCGGTTCACCCCTCGCAGGCCCCGCAGTTCCTGGTCACAACGCAATGTCGCCCACGTGGCCCGGCTGGAGGCGCAGGGGCGAATGATGCCCCCAGGCCGCGCCGCGGTGGAAGCCGCGAAGGCGGACGGGCGGTGGGCGGCCGCCTACGCCCCGTCGTCGGAAGCCGAGGTACCGGCCGACCTACTCGCCGCCATCGCCGCCGACCCCGCCGCCCTGGCCATGTTCGACGTACTCACCAGAACCAACCGGTTCGCTCTCATCCACCGCCTCAATGCCGTCAAACGGGCAAAGACCCGCGAGCGGAAGATCGGCGAGTTCGTCGCCATGCTGGCCCGTCATGAGACGATCTACCCGCAGAAGGCCAAGCCTTCGAACTCACCGTAATCGGCATCCCCATGATCAAGTGCACTGATCTGCCGCCGATCGGGCGTCACGTTGCGTGACAGGCGTCGGGGTAGGGCGAAGCGCTCGGTCGTGTCGATGAGCGGACCGCCCGGTCGGACTCACTCTTGGGGGCCGTCTCCCGTTCGCGCCAAGCGCTCGCGACTCAGATACCGAACCGGCTTGCCGAGTGACTCCGCGTAGGCAATCTCCCGTCGGGTTGACTCACCTAAGTAGCCGCCCGGATCCACGATGTACACCTCGTCAGCCATGCGAATCTTTTGGAAGTGCACGCCGCCAAGCCGCCCCTTCAGGTCCGAGCTGTCGACTGTCCAGTCGTAGTCCGGCAGATCGGGGAGGCTGAACATTCCGAGGCTGATCACGACGCAACCTTCCATCGTGAGCCGCTGGTTGACCTCCGCGAACTCAGCCTCAAACTTGGTCGAGCCGCAGAGCGTGATGACCTTCGCCTCACCCTCGGCCGACTGCGGCGCCTGCTGGTCCTCCATGAGGTTCATGATCGGTGAACGGGCAGGACAAGTCTATCGCCGCCCCCTGGACGTCCGCTCATGCCGCCGATCGGGCGTCACGTTGCGTGACAGGCGTCGGGGTAGGGCGAAGCGCTCGGTCGTGTCGATGAGCGGGCGTCTGGTCGGTACCGCACGGATGACGTCCCCGCCTGCCTCTCCCGGATGACAGTACGTAAGGTCAGGGCATGATCGAATCCCAACGCGAAGCCGTACCGCGCAACGACGGTGGCGAGCTCGACACCACCCTCGCCTTCTTGTCCTTCGCTCGATCATGCGTGCTGAAGAAGGTCGCCGGCTTGAACGAGGAGCAGCTGCGGCGCCGCCTGGTCGTCTCCGACACCACACTGCTGGGCCTGGTCCAGCACCTGACCGACGCCGAACGGTACTGGTTCGGCTACACGTTCGCCGGCGACCGGCGCTACGCCGACGTCGACTTCGACATGGTGGTCGAGCCGGACCGGTCCCCGGAACAGATCATCGCCGGCTACCGGACCGCGATCGCCGACAGCGACGCCCACATCATCGCAGCCGCTGGCCCCGACCTCCTCACCGCGCAGCCGGTCGGTGACGCGCCTCGTACGCTTCGCTGGGTGCTCGCCCACATGACGAGCGAGACCATCCGGCATGCCGGTCACGCCGACATCCTGCGAGAGCTCATCGACGGTGCCACCGGCCGGTAGGAGATCGCGACTCGGAGCCGTACCCCATCCGGTGCAACGCAGCCTCGTCGAGCACTCGGAGACCACCAACGGCCCGAAGGGTCGGCAAGGTGACGGCGAGGAACGCACGGATCTGCCGCCGATGGTGCGTCACGTTGAGTATCGGGCCAGCCGACGCTCGACGGGCGGTCCTGCCGATGACAGCGCACGCCTCGGCAACTCAATAGCGTGGCGCTGGCCCAGTTGTCATGATCGGGTCCGTGCTTGCTGACCTGTGGCCCCAATACAACCTGACTATCCTTACGCCACGACTCGAACTCCGGCTGCCCCGCGAGGAGGAACTCGCCGCACTCGCACACCTGGCAGGCAACGGCGTGCACCGGGCGGACGAGCGTCCGTTCCTGACCCCGTGGACCGATGGCAGTCCCGAGGATCGGGCGCTGTTCGTGCTGCAGGGACACTGGGGCCGGCTCGCGGGGTGGAACGTGGCAGCGTGGGGCCTCGGACTCGCGGTCTTCCACGACGGGAACCCGCTCGGCCTGGTCACACTTCGAGCACGCGATTTCTTGGTTGTTCGAGAGGTCACGACCTCCTCGTGGCTAGGGATCGAACACCAGGGCAAGGGCTACGGAACCGAGGCTCGGGTCGGTCTGCTCACGCTGGCCTTCGACCACCTCGACGCGCGTGCGGCGCTCACCGAGGTGTTCCAGGACAACCACGCCTCGCAGAGAGTGTCCCGCAAGCTCGGCTACGAGGCCGACGGCATCTCGGTTGACGCCCGCAACGGCGAGGCCGTTGTGTCCGACCGCCTACGGCTCACCAGGCAGAAGTGGACTCAGCAAGAGCGGCTCGGAGTAAGGGTTAACGGCATGGCAGCATGTCGCCCAATGTTCGGCCTCTGACGGCATCCGCTTCTGACGCTCCGGGTGGGCTGGCGTTCATCACCGCTGGTGACGCACGGCGATGTATGACTACCTCTCCTGCTCCCGCTTCCAGTGTCATACCGGCCGATCAACTCGTTGGGCGCGCCGCGGTGTCGGCTTTCCTGGGCCGCTACCGTGGGCAGACTCGCGTCCATACCGAGTCCGACCTGCGGGTCTTCCTCCGCTGGTGCACCGACCACGACCTTGACCCGCTGGCCGCGGCGCGGGTGGACGTCGAGCGGTACGTGCGCTGGCTGCAAGACGTACGCCGGTACCAGCCCTCGACAGTCTCGCGGCGTCTGTCCGTCGTGGTCGGGTTCTATCGAGTCTGCGTCATCGACGCCATCCTGGAGCACTCGCCGGCCGACTACGTCCGCCGGCCCACGGTGCCAGCCGAGTCACCGACCCTCGGACTGGGCCACCTGCAGTTCGAAGCCCTGATCACCACCGCCCGACAGTCCTCGAACCCGAACGACTTCGCCCTGGTCGCGCTCCTGGGCCTGCTCGGCTTGCGGATCTTCGAAGCCTGCGGGTCGAACATCGCCGACCTGGGCGAGGAACACGGCCACCGGGTCCTACGGGTGCGCGGCAAAGGCGGCAAGGTCGTCCTCGTCCCCCTGCCACCCGCGGTCGCCCGAGCCATCGACCGGGCCGTCGACGAGCGCACCAGCGTCCCGATCCTGCGCAACGCCCACGGTGGGCGGATGGACCGACACGCCGCCACCCGCCGACTCAAACACCTCGCCGCTGCTGCGGGGATCCGGATGCCGAGGATGCACCCCCACATGCTGCGCCACACGTTCGTGACCACCATGCTCGACGCCGGCGTCAGCCTCCGCGACGTGCAGATCGCCGCCCGCCACGCCGACCCTCGAACCACCATGCGCTACGACCGCGCCCGTAAGAACCTCGACCGACACCCCAACTACATCCTCGCTGCCTACATGACCTCCGGAACATGATCAGCTGTTCACGGCTTTGCCGATGGGCGCGAGTCGGCCAGATCGCTTACCTGTGCGCCGTAACGCATTTCGATTCGCAGGCAATAACCCCGTGGCGGCGTCGATGATCAGCTCGCGACAATGACCGGCGTGGAAGGGGTCATGGTCGTCGTCGCCCATAACGAGCGCGCGACCCTGCGCGTCGGCGACGTGTTCCTGAAGGTCGACAGCGATCAGGCGCGCATCGATGTCGAGGTCGAGGCGATGCGGTTGGCGCCCGTCCCGACCCCCGAGGTCCTGTGGCGCAAGCCACCCGTCCTCGCGATCGCCGCCGTCCCCGGCCAGGCACTCGGCCGTCTCGGCGAGCCGTCGCCCGCGTCACCGGCGGCGTGGGCCGCGGCGGGCGCTGCGATCCGGAAGCTGCACGACGCGCCACTGCCGCCGTGGGCCGGCAAGAAGCTCGTCGGGCTGGACGCGGAACTCGAGCGCGAATGCGCCTGGCTCGTCGACAGCGGCGTCCTGCCGGCCGACCTGGTTGACCGCAACCGCGAGATAGCCGAGGCCGCGATTCGGCCGTGGACGCCGGTGTTCATGCACGGCGACCTGCAGGTCACCCACATCTTCACCGACGGCGACGAGGTCACCGGCGTGATCGACTGGTCCGAGGCGGCGCCCGGCGATCCGCTGTTCGACCTGGCCTCCCTAACCCTCGGGCACGAGGAATGTCTCGGCGATCTCCTCGCCGGTTACGGCACCGACGTCGACCGGGACGTGATCCGCGCCTGGTGGTCGTTGCGCAGCCTGCTGGCGTCCCGCTGGCTGATCGAACACGGCTTCGACCCGTCCTTGCCAGGCTGCGAGTTCGACGTACTGAAATCGCGGATGTGAGGTTGCACGAGCCCGACGGCCACGAGCGGTGACGGGGGCGCGGCTGGACATGCCGATGTCACCGATCGCCGTGAAGGCGCAGCCGTCGTGGCTCACGACCGGTGCGCGCCATCGCCAACGTCGTATGCGACGCCAAGCGTGGGCATCCGGATCTGCCGCTGTTCGCGCTGGTGAACCTGACTGCGGCATCGACGTGAGTCATGCGGAGCAACAGTAGTCCGGCAGCGCCACCTGTTCACCCGGCAGCGGATGGCGGTCAACCAACTGCTCACACCGGTTTCAGGGCCGGGCTGAGGGCTCGGTCTGGTAGGCCTCGTGCAGGAGTTGGGCGAAGTTGGCGCCGTTCGCGAGCTGCCTGTCGCCCAGGCGAGAGACAGAAATGGCTGGGGTCCAAGAATTCATGATGACGCCGGCCATGTCCTCGCTCAGGTCAGCTCGGCGGATCTCGCGAGTCTGCTGAGGGACGCCGAGGTTCTGGAGCTGGCGGGTGACGATCTGCATGGTTACTCCGGGCAGGATGTCGGCCTGCGGCCAGATGACCTGCTCGCCATCCCAGAAGGCCAGGTTCCAAATGGTCGCTTCGCTCAACCGGCCCTCACTGTTTTCGAAAGCGGCGTCGTCGAAGCCGCGGGCTTGGGCCTGCCGGAGGCACAAGGTCTTGGTGACCTCGCCGACGTGCTTGACGCCAGCCAGGTGCCGCTGGTGGTGGACGATGTTCAAGGCCATCGGCCCGGCGGGCGGCTGGGCCGGATCAGTGAGCTTGATTAGCACGTCCAGGCTCAGGTCAGGGCTGGTGGCCATGAACTCCCCTGGCCGGGAGGTGACGAAGCAGGTGAGCGACGCATCCGGTCCACCCGCGTCGATGGCCGCGCGCAGGTACTCGCGGACCCGGCTGTTGGGTAGGTGCTGGCCGAACAGCACCTCGCTCGCCCGGCGCAGGCGCTCCAGGTGTAGATCCAAGCCCCGGACAGCCCGGTCGCGGACCTGCATCGCGGTGAAGTGGGCGTAGCCAGCGAACGCCAGCGGTGCGAGGTCCTTGGCGGTGGCGGGCTTACCGTTGAGATGAGTGAGCGAGATGGCCATGCCAGGAATGTAGGAGCTGACACCAGTGTCAAAGGCAAGCGTTCAGGACAGGCAGTTGCTGCGCGTTGGTGAGCTGGCCTCCCGCACGGGGGTGAGCCCGCGGTTGCTGCGCTACTACGACAACCAAGGACTGCTGGCCACCGAGCGCTCTACGACCGGGCAGCGGCTCTTCGAGGCCTCGGCTGTAGAGCAGGTCCGCTCCATCCGCCTCCTGCTGGGGGCCGGCCTGCCGACTCGTGTGATCGCCGAGCTGCTGGAGTGCATCCATGAACCCGGCCGGCTCGAACCCTGCGCTGTGCCCACCCTCATTGAGCACCTCCAAGCCTACGACGAACGCATCGCCAGCCTCCTCAGCACCCGCACCGCTCTCCAAGGACTCATCGACTCCTCGACCCCGCAGCAGTAACAGCTCCGGGCGGGCTCGGATCCCCGTGGCGACGGACTCCTCGGTGACGACAGAGGGAAGGAAAGGGACCGTACCCGGTAGGCGTGGTGCATCGGTTGCAGCAACGAGATCATCGAAGGCAGTATGGCGTCCCCAGCCGCACCCTTGCCCGGCCGAATCATGTTGATGCGATGCGCTGGCTCCGTTGCCAAAGGTAATCATCCATAGAAGGGTCCTCACCTTGGCAGAACGCGCAGGAGTCAGCTTCGCCGAGGAACCCGTTGAAAGGTCGCGGGGCGCTCATCTGCCGCAGACAACGCGCGGGTCGGCGCTGATCGCCGCGCGGTAAGCACCAGCGCCGGCTACCTTCGGTAACCGGGAGCAGCGACAGTCAGCCCGTGGTGGGGAGTTATGGCCGTCCCGGTGGAGCCCATCTCGTCCGTCATAGCCATGCCATGCTCTATCTCTGGGGCCGCCTCGGCAACGGCCAGACAGGGGACGGTCCCGATGGCCGGGTCCCCGGCCCGCCGGTGACCGGCGAGCGAGTCCGATCCAGGGCGCAGCGGGACTGGGTCGCTCGGGGCGATGAGTCCCGCACCTGGTATCCCGTCACTGGCCGGGCAGAGCGGGACCGGCGGCTGCCGCGATCAGCACGCTGTACCGCAGTCCCGCCGGGTTCCGCTTTGACGAGCAGACCTGACAGGAGCGCGGGCATCGCCGGGCTGTCAGGTTCTGTCGGGAGGCCGAACCTGACAGCCCGGCCGACGGGCTCCCCGCACGGGTAACCTGAGGTTTCTCCTTACTTCTTATGTGCCTCAGATCTGATGCCTCGCGCGACGGCATCGTGCCCACCACTTCCGGTCGGCCGCCGCCGCCAGCCTCGGATCCGGCACCACAGACCCCCGCGCCCCTCGCCCATGCGACTGGGGGCGCGGCGCGGCATCCCCATCCCTTCAGGCGGCCACCACCCGGTGGCCGCCTTCTTCATGTCTCAAGGAGGACCAATGCACCTGGCACACGGCGGCTTCCGCGCCGACCATCACAACGCAGCCCCGCCCGATCTCCTCAGCGGTGTCACCGCACTCGTCGGCGAGAACACCCGTTCCCGCCTGGCCCACCCCGTGGCGCTGGCTCCATGCGCCGAGTCAGTCGCGGACACCCACCTGGTCATCGCCGGCAAGCGGGCGTCGCAGCGATGACCAGCGCGAGCCTTACGGACAAGATCCGTACCCTGCACGCCGAGACGATCGCCGCCATCGAGCAGCGGCAGACCCTGGCCGTCGAGGCCCGTTCCGCGCTCATCGCCACGTGCAACCGGCTGATCTGCCGGCCCGGCTGCGAGGACGCCCTCGCCACGTGGGGCCTGGAACCGCTGCCGCAACGATGGACCGTCTCCGCCGAAGCTCAGCTGTCGCACACGCGGTCGCACACTGACCACCACGAGGCCCGCAAGCAGGCCCGCTTCGGCGTACCGGACGAGCTGCGCCTGCTGCAGCCGGCGATGGCGGTCTACCCGAAACATGTCATCGACGTGACGCCTGTGCCGAACGGCAGCGACCAGCCTGGGCCGCAGCGGTACCGGATCACCGCGCAGGTCACGCTCCAGACATGGGTCACGGCGACCCGCGAGGCCGACGCGTACGAAGC
The DNA here is from genome assembly GCF_003236335.1 of Micromonospora deserti. Taxonomy (GTDB): domain Bacteria; phylum Actinomycetota; class Actinomycetes; order Mycobacteriales; family Micromonosporaceae; genus Micromonospora; species Micromonospora deserti. The sequence continues at coordinate 75,854 of NZ_POUB01000004.1, read as the reverse complement.
CGCCCGCGCGATCGTGGAGGGCCACCTGAGCACGCTGGCTGACGCTGGCATCACTCTAACCGCGCTGAGGTGGCAGGCCGCCGACGGCCCCGACGACGTCCCGCAGGACGACATCGACGCCGATGCGCCGGCCGTCGCCGGCGCGGCGCAGCTAACCGAACTCGCAGACGACCTCACCGCCGCGACGGCGGCACGTGACGCGGCGGTGCAGGCCCTCGCCGACCTGCGACGCAGCATCCGCGCCCGCGCGATCCGCGCCCTGGTCGACGACGAGATCGGGGGCATCTATCAACACACGGCGCAGCGGGTCGACCGGCTCCTGGTCGATCTCGGGCTCGACCGGCTGCCTCAGGCACACCACGTCACGGTGGTCGCCGACCTGACGCTGCCGGCCGGCGCCGGTACCGCGCGGGAGGCCTGCGACGCGGCACGGGACGTGATGCGGGCGGCCACCACCAGCAGCCCGGACGAGACGCGGCCGTGGACCGCGTACGGCTGGACCATCCCCGAGTACGCCACGCGCGACCAGGACAGCTGGCGGATTCCGTGGCGGCACGAGTACGACATGTGGCTCCGCGGCCACGCCACCTCCGACGACGCGACGGCGATGGCCGAGGTCCTTGCCCGCGCAGACCTGGCCCAAGCGCTGGCCGGCATCGACTACGCCCTGGTCACGGTGACCGCCAGCGTCGAGACCGTCGGTATCGACCTCTACCTGGACCCCGACAGCGACTGAACCCTCGGTCATCTACCCACCTGTAATCCGCATTGGAGATCATCATGCCGTTCCCAGACAACAAGCTGACCGTGCGATCCCCAGCCGACCTGGTGACCGCGGTGCCGTACCTGCTCGGCTTCAGACCCAGCGACGGCAGCATCGTCGTGATCGCCAGCAGGGACCGCCAGATCGTCTTCGCCGCCCGCAGCGACCTGCCCACCCCCGGTACTCCCGCAAGCCAACTCGTGGACCTCGCCGCCAACCTGGTCCCGGTCGTGCGGCAGCAGCCGATCACCGACCTCATGATCGTCGGCTACGGGGACACCGACCACGTTGACCCGGCACTGCGCACCGTCGGCCAGGCGTTCACGGCCAGCGGTATCCCCGTCCGGGAGCTGCTGCGGGTCGCCGGTACACGGGTCTTCAACCTCGACTGCGACAACCCCGCCTGCTGCCCACCGCAGGGAATCCCGTTCGACCCCACCGCCTCACTCGTCGCGGTGCAGGCAACCGCCGCCGGGCTGGTCGCGCTACCGGACAGGGCGGCCGTGGCCGCTCGGTTCGCGCCCGTCGACGGTGCCGCCCGTGATGGCATGCGCGACGCCACCAGGGCGGCGGTCACCCGCCTGAAGACGGTGAGCGCCGCCGGCAGCACCGGCGTGGACGAGGCCGGCGCGCAAGCGGTCCGCGACGCGCTGCGATAGCACGATGGCGGCAAGCGTCTCACCGACGACGAGGCGGCCTGGCTCACCCTGCTCCTGAAGCGGCCATCGGTGCGGGACCTTGCCGTAGACCTCACCGAGCCGCATGACCGGCACGTCACGTTTTGGGCGGACGTCACCCGCCGCGCCGAGGAGGCGCTCGTACCGGCACCGGCAACCCTCCTCGCGCTCACCGCGTGGCGCTGCTGCTGCTCCACCTGGGCGCGGGATCACCCCCGCGTGCGCGGGGAGCAGGCTTCTTGACCTGGGGTTCTAAAGATCAACTGCGCCAGTTTCATTCACTTTGGCTGGCAGATTGTTCACCCTGTTGGCCCCGCTTCCGACTGGTGGAGTCGGAGACAGCGTAACGGACGACTGTCGTCAAGCCTGGGGGTTGGTAGTCGACACAGGTCCAACTCTCCAGAGGCTCCCAGGAGGCGGCCTACGAAGCCATTGAGCCTTTCCGAGTAATGGTCGGTGACTGTGCGTGGTGTCCGGTTCATGTGGTTCGTCCGTGCTCGATGTGGAGGATGACCAGGGCGGCGGCGACGGGTTTCCATGCCGCGAGGCGCTCGTCACTCAAGGTGACGTCGGCGCCGGCCGCCAGCGCTCGGACGTGGCTCCCCTCTGTGTCAAGACATCGCGGGAGGCGGGGTTCTAAGGGCGTGCAGATGATTAACACGCTGGTTTGATCTCTGATAGGGGTGTGGTTTCCCAGTTTCGCTCCGCGGCCGTGAGTCCGGGGCGGGTGCCGGCGGCGACCGGGTGTTCGGCGCTGGGGAAGGTCACGGTGATTTCCATACCGCCCTCGGGGCGCGGGTGGGCTGAGATGGTGGCGTTGTGTGCGTTCGCGATGGCCTGGACGATGGATAGCCCGAGGCCGAGGCCGCCGTCGTGGTGGGTCCGGTCCGCGTCGATGCGCTGGAACGGCTGGAACAACCGGGACACCTGGTCGGCCGGTACCACCGGACCGGAGTTTGTCACTGTGAGCATCGCGGTGCCGGCCCTGGTCGTGGTCGATACCTCAAGCCGACCGGAGGCCACGTTGTACCGCAGCGCGTTGTCGACGAGGTTGACCACGAGGCGTTCGATCAGGCGCGGGTCGCCGAGGATGTGGGCCTGGTCGAGTCGGGTGGTGAGCCGCAGCCCGCGTCGGCCGGTCTCGGTTTCCCGAGCGAGGAGTACCTCGGTGGTCACGTCGGTCAGATCGACCGGCTGCCGGCGGTCGAGCCCGCGCTCTCCGCAGGCCAGGGTCAGTAGCGCGTTGATCAGCTGTTCCTGTTGGTACGTCGTGTTGAGCACGCGTTCGTGGGCGGTGCGGAGCGATTCGACGGTGGCGTCGGGGTCGGCCAGGGCGACCTGGACCACTAGGCGCTGCAGGGTGAGTGGGGTACGCAGTTCGTGTGAGGCGTTGGCCACGAACCGGCGTTGGGACTGGAACGACGCCTCCAGGCGGGCGAGCAGGTCGTCGATGGTGTCGCCGAGTTCTTTCAGTTCGTCGCCGGGGCCTTGCAGGGCGAGGCGCCGGTGGAGGTTGGTGGCGGAGATCTGGCGAGTCGAGGTGGTGATGGTGCGTATCGGGCGCAGGATCCTACCGGCCGCTAGCCAGCTGAGTCCCAGGGATACGGCGAACATGAGGGCAAACGCGGCCCCCGATCGGGTGAGGAGCGTGTGGTTGTTGCCGTTCTCGCGCTTCGCCAGCAGGTCGTTCGCGGCTTGGACCTGTTGCGGATTCAATGTGCCGTTCGGCGGCGGGCCTGTGACCGAGCCTGGATCGCCTTGGGTGTCCTTAGCTAGAGGCTGGATGCTGTCCGGTTTGACCACGAAGGTGCTGCCGTCCTGGCGGACCACGAGGATGCTCTCCTGGCTGGCCCAGAAAACGCTGGTGCTCGTGTGTTGCAGCAGAACATAGGTGGTGGCAAGCAATCCGATGCCGCAGACCAGGAAGAGGCCGCCGTAGAGCAGCGTCAGTCTTGTCCGCACCGTGCGCTGCGGTAGCCGCGGGTGCCATGGGAGTCGCTTCAACAAAGCCACCTCAGATCCGGTAGCCGGATTTGGCCACTGTTTCGATGACCGGTGGGTCACCGAGCTTGGTACGGAGCCGGCTCATGGTGACCCTGACGGCGGTGGTGAACGGGTCGGCGAACTCGTCCCACACCCGTTCCAGGAGTTCTTCGGCGGAGACCGTGCGGCCCTGCGCGGCCAGCAGCACCTCCAGCACTCCGAACTCCTTGGGTGTGAGCTCCACCGGCCGTTCTCCTCGGTACGCGGTGCGGCGCGCGGCGTCGAGCACGACGTCGCCGTGGCGAAGGATGGGAGGTAGGACGGGGTGCACACGGCGGGCGAGCGCGCCGATCCGGGCGACCAGCACTGGGAAGTCGAACGGCTTGGGTAGGTAGTCGTCGGCGCCGAGTCGGAGCCCGTCGACCAGGTCGTCGTTGGAGTCCGCGGCGGTGAGCATGAGGATGCGGCTGCGGCAGCCGTCCGTGACCAGTTTCTTGCAGATCGTGTCGCCGTGGACGCCGGGTAGATCCCGGTCGAGCACGATGACGTCGTAGTCGTTGTCGACCGCGCGGTTAAGGCCGGTTCGTCCGTCCAGCGCGACATCAACAGTCATCTGCTTCCGGCGTAGTCCGGCGGCGACTATCTCGGCTATTTCTGCGTTGTCCTCGATGACAAGTATCCGCACTGCCCTGCCCCTTCCCGCCGTGCCGCCGGGTCGTGGGTACCCGGCTTTCCAAGTTTGCCCGGGATCCTGTTGCGGCGTCGTTTCGTCGCTTCGGTCGGCTGGTCGTTCGGCCGTGAAACATTCCCGCAACTGTCCCGGCGATACACCTTTACGAGTCGTGCCGGGCGGTTCCGGCCGACTCATCCTGAGGAGTGCGCCGATGAGAACGAGATTAGGTCTGGCCGTGATCGTCCCCGTGTTGGTGCTCGCGGTGGCTGCCTGCGGCTCGGAGAAGGGCAGCGACATTCCGACCGCGGGCGGCGGGAGCGGGGGTGCGACGCCGGCGGCGACGGCGAGCCTGTCCAGCGATGAGCGGGCGCTCAAGTTCGCCCAGTGCATGCGCGACCAGGGTATCGACATGCCCGACCCGGGCACGGACGGGTCGAGCGTCTTCGGTAAGGGCGCTGCCAGCAAGGACAAGCTGGACGCCGCGACCGAGGCGTGCCGGCAGTACATGCCCGACGGCGGCGAACTGCGGCAGCCAAGCGCGGAGCGGATCGATCAGCTGCGCAAGTTCGCGCAGTGCATGCGTGAGCACGGTATCGCCAAGTTCCCGGATCCGCAGGCCGATGGTCTTATGGACATCCAAGGCGCCGGGATCGATCCCGAGGACGCCGCCTACCAGGCGGCGGAGGAGGCGTGCGCCGCTCTGCAACCGGGGCCGGGCTCATGAGCGAGGGTACGGTCGGCGCCCGGCGGCGCCGGCGACGGATACGCGTTCTGGCCATGGCGGGTGTGGTCCTGGTGACTGTCGGTGGTGGGACTGCGGCGGCGCTCGGGTTCGGCGGCGGCACCACCGAAAAGCCGGCGTCCAGCACGATGCCCCCGGGTACGGCGAAGGTCACCCGGATGACGCTCACCGAGACCGCGGACGTGGACGGAACCCTGGGATACGGGGCCGTGACGTCGGTCAACGGCCAGGGCAGCGGCCGGGTCACCTGGCTGCCAACACCGGGATCCACAGTAGAGCGCGGTAAGACGGTGTACAAAGTGGACGAAAAGCCGGTGGTGCTGCTGTACGGTTCGGTCCCGATGTACCGGACCCTCGCATCGGGCGTCACCGGCAGCGACGTCAAGCAGTTCGAGCAGAATCTCGCCGCCTTGGGCTACCGGGGCTTCACGGTGGACGACACGTACAGCTCGGCGACGGCCGCGGCCGTCAAGGATTGGCAGGAGGATCTCGGCCTGACCCAGACCGGGGCGGTCACGCCGGAGGCGGTGGTCTACGCGCCCGGGGCGATCCGCGTCGCCGAGCGCAAGGCGGAGATCGGTGCCCCGGCCGGCGGCCCGGTGCTGACATATACCGGCACCACCCGCCAGGTCTCGGTCGACCTGGAGCTGAGTAAGCGTGGTCTGGCCAAGACGGGGGCAAAGGTGACGGTGAAACTGCCCGACGAGTCCACAGTGGCCGGTGCCGTGGCCAGTGTGGGCCGGGTCGCCGAGACCCAGACGGGCAGCAGCGGCGGGTCGACGACCACCACCGTCGAGGTCATCGTCTCCATCGCTGACCAGAAGAAGCTCGGCTCGCTGGACGAGAGTCCCGTCAAGGTCACGTTCGTGGCCAGCCAGCACAAGGACGTCCTGACAGTACCCATTCTCGCGCTGCTCGCGCTCGCCGAGGGCGGGTACGGCGTCCAGGTCGTTGAGGGCAGCACCACCCAGATCGTGGCCGTCGAGACCGGGATGTTCGCCGGGGGTCGGGTGGAGGTCAGCGGCGACGGGATCACCACCGACACCGTGGTGGGGGTGCCGAAGTGAGCCGGGCCGTGGTCGCGCTCGACGGGGCCAGACGGGTCTACCCGGGCGGGGTGGCCGCGCTGCGCGGGGTGTCGCTGCGCATCGGGTACGGCGACCTGGTCGCGGTGGTCGGCCCGTCCGGTTCGGGCAAGTCCACCATGCTGAATCTGATGGGCACGCTGGACCGGCCGTCCGGCGGCACCGTGCGGGTCGACGGGTACGACGTGGCGGAGCTGTCCGATCGCGAGGTCTCCGCGTTGCGGGCGGCCCGGATCGGTTTCGTGTTCCAGCAGTTTCACCTGGCGCCGGGGGTCAGCGTGCTGAACAACGTCGCGGACGGGCTGCTCTACGCGGGCGTGCCGGTACGCCAGCGCCGCCGCCGAGCCGGAGCGGCGCTGGACCGGGTAGGTCTGGCGCACCGGCTGGACCACCTACCGCACGAGCTGTCCGGCGGCGAACGGCAACGGGTGGCGATCGCCCGGGCGGTCGTGGGTGAACCGGCGCTGCTGCTGGCCGACGAGCCGACCGGAAACCTGGACACCGGCACAGGTGCCGCCGTGATGGCCCTGCTGCGCGACCTCGCCGCGGCGGGTACCACCGTCGTGATCATCACCCACGACCGGGACATCGCCGCACAACTGCCGCGCCGGGTGGAAATGCGTGACGGCCAGATCGTCACCGACGCGGAGGTGCCGGCCTGATGGGCGTAGTCGCGAGGCAACGGCGATTAGCACGGCGGCGGATGAGCGCCGAGCGACGGAGTGGGGGCTGGCGATGAGTGTCGTGGCGGATGGGCGGCCCGCTCTGCGTGCCCGGCGGCTAAGACCAGACGATGTGCTCCGCGTCGGCAGCGCGGGATTGCGTACCCGGTCGACGCGGGTGTTCCTGTCCGCCCTGGGCATCGCGATCGGCATCGCCGCCATGGTGGCGGTCGTGGGTATCTCCGCGTCCAGCCAGGCCGACCTGCAACGCACCCTGGACCGACTGGGCACCAACCTGCTCACCGCCGGCCCCGGCAAGACGTTGTCCGGCGAGGCGGCGTACCTGCCCGACGAGGCGATCCGAATGATCAGCCGGATCCCGCCGGTAACCTCGGTCAGCGCGACAGGGGCCGTGACCAACGCCAAGGTCTACCGCAACGACCGCGTCCCCGCCGCACAGTCCGGCGGTCTGGCGGTGCTGGCGGCTCGCACCGACCTGCCCGCCACCGTCGGGGCCCAGGTGGCGAACGGGAGCTGGCTCAACGAGGCCACCGCCCGCTACCCGGGCGTCGTCCTGGGCAGCGTGGCGGCCGAGCGGTTAGGCATCGGCGCCGCAGGCTCCGACGTGCAGATCTGGCTCGGCGGGCACTGGTTCACCGTGATGGGCATTCTCCACCCGGTGGAGCTGGCGCCCGAACTTGACTCGGCCGCGCTGATCGGCTGGCCGGTGGCGCAAGCCCTACTCGCCTTCGACGGTCACCCCACCACGGTCTACACCCGCACCCGCGAGGACGCCGTGGAAGATGTCCGATCGGTACTCGCGGCCACCGCCAACCCACAGCACCCAAACGAGGTCGAGGTATCCCGACCCTCCGACGCGCTCGCCGCGAAGCAGGCTACCGACCAAGCCTTCACCGGCCTGCTACTCGGTCTCGGCGCCGTCGCCCTACTCGTGGGCGGCGTGGGAGTGGCCAACACGATGGTGATTTCGGTGCTGGAACGCCGAGCGGAGATTGGTTTACGCCGTTCGCTCGGCGCGACCCGGGGTCAGATACGGCTGCAGTTCCTGGCCGAAGCACTGCTGCTGTGCGTACTCGGTGGTGCCGGTGGCGTCCTGCTCGGCATCGCCGTCACCACCGCCTATGCGTATACCCAGCACTGGCCCACCGTCGTCCCGGCCTGGGTCATGGCCGGAGGCTTCGCCGCCACCCTCGCCATCGGCGCCGTAGCCGGTTTCTACCCCGCGGTCCGGGCCTCCCGCCTGGCCCCGACCGAAGCACTGGCCATCCCGTGACACGGTTAGCGCGGGTCGGCCTCGTTCTCCGATTGCCGGGAGGCTTCATGTCACACGTACCCGTGCCGCAAACGCTCGCCGCTGGACGCGGTCCGACGACAGGGCGGGCACAGGCCAGACGCGCGACGGGGACCGGCGGGCGGCTCGTGGTGGCAGCGACTGCCCTGGCCGTGGCCGCGGCGAGCGCGGCATGCGGTGGTGACACCGTCGATCCGCCCCGTCCGGCCGAATCGAGCGGCTCGACCCACAACGGCCACAGCCAGTCTGCCGGGGTGCTGAGCGTGCTGGACACCGCCGTGTCGACGACCCGTCGCGGTCGCGGCACCGTGTTCCTGCGCGGTGAGCTGACCCGGGCCGGGGAGACGGTGCTCAGCACGACGTTCCGGGCCTGTTCGGACGCCGCCCGTAGCGCCTCGGCCGCACGACGGGACGCGCCATGACCGTCGGCCGGCCCCGGGGCGGACTACCAGTAGTTGGGCTGGTCCAGCGGGCCGCGCTCCGGCCGCGGCGCTGTGAACAATGTAACCAACATGGGGCTAGACGCCGGTGAATCTTGTTAGGATTCCGCATTTCTTCATGCCGCCACCATTGAAGAAGGGGTCCGTCCAAATGAATATCGTGGACACCGCGCGCTATCCACTGGCCAACCCGGGAAGCGACGCATGGAACCGCGTCGTTTCCCGAACGCGCACCGAACTGCGCGAACTCGGGTGCAGCGTGCTGCCGGAGTTCATTCTGCCGAGCAGCTGGGAGGCGCTGCGGCGGGAAGGCGCCGGGGTCGCCCCGCTGGCGTACTACGACGTTGAGGAGACCAACGTCTACAACATCGCGTTCGACGACGACCTGCCGGCCGAGCACCCGGGCCGCATCGTCATGCAGCGCGGCAACGCGTTCGTCCCGCGCGACCGGATCCCCACCGACAGTGTCATCCACCGGCTCTACACCGACGCGTCGTTCGTGCGCTTCGTCGCCGCCTGCTTCGAACTCCCGGAGCTGCACGAGCTCGCCGACCCGCTGTCCGGTCTGGTGCTCAACGTCGTGCAGCCCGGCATGGAGCACCCGTGGCACTTCGACACCAACGAGTTCACCGTCAGCATGCTGACCCAGGAGCCGGAGGAGGGTGGCGTCTTCGAGTACTGCCCGAACATCCGTTCGGCGGGCGCGGAGAACTTCGGCGCCGTCCGTTCGGTGCTCACCGGCGCCGACCGCTCGCCGGTGCGGGCCCTGACCCTGCGCCCCGGTGACCTCCAGCTGTTCAAGGGCCGGTATGCGCTGCACCGGGTGAGCGCGGTGCGCGGCGCCACCGCCCGGCACTCAGCGATCTTCGCCTACTCCGAACGCCCCGGCGTGATGGGCAGCGTCGCCCGTACGCGGCAGCTGTTCGGCCGGGTCCTGCCCGCGCACCGCGACGCCGAGCGCAATGCCGTGCGAGTCGACCAGCTGCTGGACTAGTAATCGCGAGGAGCCGCCCCCGTGCGTTTCGACCGGACCGGAAAAGTTTCCCTCGACGGCATCTACACGCAACCCGATCCCCGCGCCTATTTCACCACCCTGCGTGAGCTCGACTATTACATTCCCCAACTCGCCAAGCCCTATTTCCAGCAAATCATCGGGCAGTACCGCCAATCGCGGCAGGTGGCCGTCCCGACCGTCGTCGACGTCGGCTGCTCCTACGGCGTCAACGCGGCGCTGCTGCGCTGCGACGCCACCATGGACGACCTGTACGACCGCTACGCCGGCGCCGAGTGCACCCGGCAAGCGCTGCTGGAGCGCGATCGTGAGCTGGTCCGGGCGCACCGGTCCCCGGCCCGGTTCGTGGGGCTGGACGTGTCCCGGCCGGCGCTGGGGTACGCATCGGCGGCCGGGTTCCTCGACGACGCCGTGCAGGCTGACCTAGAGGCGCGCGAACCCACGGCGCGGCAGCGCGCCCTGTTCGCCGGTGCCGACATCGTGATCTCCACCGGATGCCTCGGCTACGTCACCGGCCGGACGCTCGTGCGCGTGGTCGACTCCCGCCGGGACCGGCTGCCGTGGATGGCGCATTTCGCGCTGCGGATGTTCCCGTTCGAACCGATCGCCGACAGCCTCGCGGCCCTCGGTTACGACACGGTGCGGGTGGACCGGACGTTCCGGCAGCGCCGTTTCGCGTCCGACCGGGAACAGCGGCAGGTGCTGGAGACGATGTCCGCCGCCGACGTTGATCCGGAGGGTCTGGAGACCGACGGCTGGTTGTACGCTCAGCTCTACGTTTCCCGGCCCATCGGCACTCCCGACCCCTTGACCTTTGACGTTGACCAGTCACTGATTCAGAAGGCCGCCCGATGAGCAGCGAATTCCAGGAGACCGAGTGAGCACGTTCGAAAACGAGGACACGCTGCCGCGGGTGCCGTTGCCCGCGTTGGAGGACACCTGCGCCCGGTTCCTCGAGTGGTCTGCGCCGCTGCTGACGGAGGAAGAGTTCGCCGACACCGAGGCCGCGGTGCAGGAGTTCGGGCGGGCCGACGGTCCGGGGCCGAAGCTGCACGCCGATCTGGTGCGGTACAATGCGGATCCGGCCACGCACAGCTGGTTGGACACGTTCTGGCCGGCGCGCTATCTCGGTCGCCGGGACCGGATCGCGTTGAACGCCAACTTCATCTTCCTGTTCCGCGACACGCCGTTGCGTGGGTTCGCCGAGCCGCAAGTGGAGCGCGCGGCGAGGCTCATCGCCGCCGCCGTGAACTACAAGACCCAGCTCGACGACGAGCGCATCTCGCCGATCGTGACGCGCGGGCAGCCGTTGTCGATGGAGCAAAACAAGTTCCTGTTCTCGACCACCCGCATCCCGGGGCCGGTGCAGGACACCGTCCGAGCGCCGTACAGCGACGAGATGCCGGGCCCGTCGACGGAGCGGCACATCGTGGTGTTCCAGCGCGGCAACGCGTTCCGGATGGACGTGGTCGGTCCGGACGGGCGCCCGTACTCCCTCGACGACCTGGCGGCCGGCCTGCGTGAGGTGCAGAAGGCCGGTGCCGCGCGGGCCGCGACGGCCACCGCGGCCGGTCATCTCACCACGATGGCCCGGGCCGAGTGGGCGGCGGCCAGGGACCGGCTGGCGGCACTGGATCCCGGTAACGCCGCGGCGCTGGACACCATCGAGACGGCGCTGTTCTGCGTGTGCCTAGAGGACCTGACGCCGGCCGACGACCTGGCGGCCTGCGACCAGTTGCTGCACGGCGACAGCGGCAACCGGTGGTTCGACAAGGCGGTGTCGCTCATCGTGTTCGCTGACGGCACGGCCGGCATCAACGTCGAGCACTGCGGGCTGGACGGCACCACCATCCTCAGCTTCGTCGACACGATGCTCGCCGCGTCGCCCGAGGAGCACGCCGCGCAGTCGGGTGCGGCGGCGCAGGGGGTGCCGGCGATCGAGCCGGTCACGTTCGTGCTCGACGACGCGCTGCGGGCCGACATCGCCGCCGCGGCACGGTCGTTCGCCCAATACGGCGCGGACACCGCCACCGTGACCCTGTCCTTCGACGAGTTCGGGGTGGACGAGGTCAAGCGGCTGCGGATGTCGCCGGACGCGTTCGTGCAGATGGCATACCAGCTCGCGCACAAGCGGGCCAAGGGCTTCATCGGCGCCACGTACGAGTCCATCGCCACCCGCCAGTACCTGCGGGGACGGACCGAGGCGATGCGCGTCGTCACGCCCGAGGTGCTGCGGTTCGCGTCCACGATGGACGAGCCCGCCGCGTCACCCGACGAGCGGCGGGCGGCGTTCCGGGCCGCGGCCGACAAGCATGTCGAACGGGCGAAGCAGTGCCAGGCCGGTGCGGCACCGGAGCAGCACCTGTGGGAGCTGCAGCTGATCCAAAAGCGGCGTGGGGCGGCGCTCGGCGTGCCCGAGTCGTCCCGGCTGTACGAGACGCCGGGGTGGCTCACAATGCGCGACGACTACCTGAGCACCAGCTCGGCGCCGTCGACCAGCATCCGCTACTTCGGGTTCGGGGCCACCAGCAGTCGCTGCATCGGGATCGCGTACGTGCTGCTGCCGGACCGGTTCAACCTGTACCTCAGCACCCCGCGCCCGGTCGCCGGCATGATGTACACGTTTGCCGACCGGCTCCGCGAAGCGTTGCGTGAGCTGCGCGACCTGCTCGACGAGCGGTAGCCCAGGTCACGGGTCCGCCGCCGGCCGCGCGATCTCCGCGATCTAATGGGCGGCGTGGCGGCGGACCCGGTCCCGCAGCGCGTCCCAGGTCTCGGCGGCGAGCCCGCGATAGATCGCCCGGGCGTCGTCGGCCAGCACCGGGCGGTGCGCGGCCGGCAGGCGGTCGAGGACGAAGTCGGCCGCGGCGTCCTTGGACCGGATCCCGCCCGTCGCCAGGGTGGTCCGGATCCGGGCCAGCGTCACGATCACGTTGCGGGTGTCCAGCAACGCACGGTCATGCTGGGCTTTCCCCGCATCGCCAAACGGCCGGACGGCTGGCCACAGCCAGGCATCATCGGTAGACCCCACGCCCCTCATGCAATGGTCTGGTCAACGATCGGTCGAGACGATCGCGGTGACCAACAGCAGGATGCCGATTGTGATCTGCGCGAACAGGGCGCCGAAGAAGAGCTTCGGGTGGTTAACGAACAGGCGAAGCGTTCGGAATGGTCCCGGCAGCGCTCTGCCTGCCCACAGCCGGCGCTCGGCCCACAGCCGCAAGACGAAGTTTCCGAGGGCGAACGTAAGGAACAGAACCCCGAGGACGCCGAGCGGAGCCTGCGGAGGAGTTGCTAAGGCAAATGGGGAGCACGGACCGACGCTCGCACGGCTCCCGAGCCTTGTAAAGATCATCGGAGTGCCACCACCGCTTGTCGACCGGATAGCGGCATCCGTCCTGATAATCCACGCGGATCAGCTGGTTGCCTTGATCTGCCAACCTCGGCGCACTCATCTAATAGGTTCCGTCAGCCTGCTGGTGCAGGATGGCTCCGGTAGCGGCTGGCGGGTCAGCACTCCACTCATCGGACCCGATTGAGGTCTTGCGGCAGACCGTGCGCCCGTTGGTCGTGAGGAGACGGAACGGCTGATGGGATGACGTGCCCCGCCCTCGGGCTTGGTGAGCACTTGGCTATTAGATCGCCGGCGTCTCCTCCACGCTGCTGATACAGGCGGTGTCTGTGTGGAAGGCGAGGATGATCTGGGTAGGCGATGACTGGGCCGAGAACCACCACGACGTGGAGATCCTCGGCGAGGACGGGCGCCGGCTTGTCCGGGGGCGGTTGCCGGAGGGCCTTGAGGGCGTCGGTCGGTTGCATGCGCTGATCGCTGAGCGCATGCCGGCGTCGTGGGCGGATCTGAACCCGACCGAGGCGGCCGGGCGGGTGCGGATCGGGATCGAGACCGACCGTGGCACGTGGGTGCAGGCACTGGTCGCGGCGGGTTATCAGGTGTATGCGATCAACCCGATGTCGGTGGCGCGGTACCGAGAGCGGCATTCCCACCTCTGGTGCGAAGTCCGACGCCGGGGATGCGCACGTGCTGGCGGAGATCGTGCGTCTGGATCATGCCCATCACCGGCAGGTGGCTGGTGACAGCTCTCTTGCGGAGGCGGTGAAGCTGGTGGCGCGGGCGCATCAGAGCCTTGTCTGGGACCGCACCCGGCAGGTGTTGCGGCTGCGCTCGGCGCTGCGGGAGTTCTATCCCGCCGCGTTGGAGGCTTTCGACGACCTGGCCGCCGGTGAGACCCTCGAGTTGCTGGACCGGGCACCGGATCCGGAGCGGGGTGCTCGCCTGCCGCGGGGGGCGATCGTCGCCGCGCTGCGGCGTGCCGGTCGTCGTGATCTCGATGGCAAAGCTACCGCGATCCAGCAGACACTGCGCTGAGCAGCTGCGTCAGCCGCGGCCGGTGCAGCTCGCCTACGCGGCGATCGTGTCCAGCCAGGTCCAGCTGATCAACGTTCTCAACATCGAGATCGCCGAACTCGGTCAGGTGGTGGCCTCACATTTTGGCCGTCACCGGGACGTTGAGCGTTACCTGAGCCTGCCCGGCCTCGGCCCAGTTCTCGGCGCCCGGATCCTCGGCGAGTTCGGCGACGACCCGCACCGCTACGTCGATGCCAAGGCCCGCCGCAACTACGCCGGCACCTCGCCGATCACTCGGGCGTCCGGCAGCCGCCGTGTCGTGCTCGCCCGCTACGCCCGCAACCGCCGTCTCGCCGACGCCGTGCACCAGTGGGCGTTCTGCGCCATGCGCGGCTCACCCGGCGCTCGCGCCTACTACCAGGCCCTCCGCGACCGGGGTACCGGTCACCAAGCCGCCCTGCGTCAGCTCAGCAACCGTCTCGTCGGCATCCTCCACGGCTGCCTCAAGACCGGAACTACCTACGACGAGGCCACCGCCTGGGCCCATCTCCAACCCAGCACTTGACATCGAAAAACCATGGGATGTCTGCCGCAGATAGTGTGCGGTAGCGCCTGGCTCATGCTCGCGGGCACCAAGATCCGGACGCCGTCCTGCGGATGCCTGTTGTCGGGGGACGGGGATATCCCCGGATGGCCGATCGCCGTGCTGTCCGGCCAGGCCTGGAAGGTGTGTCAGATTCCGGGACCCGGCTTGCCCGTGCTAGCGAACGGCTGCCTCGCACTCACCCTTCAGCCCATCGAAAAGTGCCGCTCTACCTGCGACATCGTTCCTGGTTGGCAGGGGTCGCATCGGCAAGTTCCTGCGCTGGTAAAAGTGGTCGGCGAGCATGGGGTTGCTTCGGATCCATCCCTGCTGACCGGTCAGCCTGCACGCAGCAAGCGCTCGATGGCCAAGGCGGGACAGCGAACTCACGTCATGTCGGGTCGCTCAGCGCCTTCTCGGCAAGCGGCCCAGGCTGCCGGCGGCTTCGTTCATGTCGACCAGTGTCGTACCGCGGGCCGAGCCGGATCCGATTGGTATGACGACCGCGAACGGAGCCTCGGCTGCATCCGCTCGTGCCAAAGATGCGCGCGTTGGCGTATCGACGACTCCGCGCGGCCGGGAGCTGTTGAGTCCCGCGGAGACGCGGTTGGCGCGCGTGGACTCGACCGGCGCGGTAATGCGTGGGTACGTCGCGAGCTTGATCGGTAACCTGGACGGGTGCCCCCGCAGCTCCCTCATCCCGAGCCTGGCGTGCCGGATACGAGGGGGCCGATGTGGTACATCTGGTGGCTGGTCCGCTGTCAGCCGTGGCGGGTGCTGCGCGGCAGCCTGATCGGTACGGCCTGGATGCTCGGGTTGTCGGTCCGGCCGTACCTCGTCGCCCGCGCCATCGACGATGGGCTGCGCGTATCCGATTACCGGGCGCTGTTGTGGTGGGTGGCCGCGATCCTCGTCGCGGGGGTGGGCTTGGCGTACCTGGGCATCATGCGGCACCGCACGATGACGTTCGTCCGGGAGGACGCGTCGGCCCGCTCCGCGGCCGTCCTGCTGCGTCAACTGTCCCGGATCGGTGCCGTGCTGCCGCGCAAGCTCGCCGCCGGGGAGGTCGCCACCGTCGGCGGCGCCGATGTCACGCACACGTCGGCGGTGCTGACGATGACCGGGCCGGGTGTGGGCGCGGTCCTCGCGTACGCGTTCGTCGCCGTCGTGCTGTGGTCGGTTTCTCCGCTCCTGGCGCTGTTCGTGCTGCTCGGCGTGCCCGCGACGGTGGTGGTCGTGGGACCTCTGCTGCGCCGCCTCGAACGGGTCGAGTCGGTCTACCGGCACCAGCAGGGCGTCCTCACCGCCCGCGCCGGAGATATCGTGGCGGGGCTGCGCGTGCTCGCCGGGGTCGGTGGGCGCGGCCTGTTCGCCCGCCGGTACGCGGCCCGCTCCCAGAGTCTGCTGACTGAGGGATACCGGGTTGGCGCCGTGAACAGCTGGATCGAGGCGCTGACGATCGTCATCCCGGGTTTCTTCCTGGCCGCCGTGGTGTGGCTGGCGGCGCGGATGGCCGCGGCTGGCGACATCACGATCGGGCAGATGGTTGCCGTCTACGGGTACGTGGCGGTCCTCATCGTGCCGGTCTGGTTCCTGCTGGAGGGCGGCTACCAGGTGATCCGGGGCCGGGTCGCCGCCCGCCGGATCGTCGCCCTGCTCAACCTGACTCCGGACGACGCCGCGCCGCCTTCGGGAGTCGGCAGGGCGGGAGTCCAGCCCGCGCCGGACTGCCCCGCCGAACTGCACGATCCGGTCACCGGGCTGACGGTACCCGCCGGGCGGCTGCTCGCCGTCGCCGCCGATGACCCGGCCGAGGCCATCGGGCTGGCCGACCGCCTCGGGCGGTTCGTCGCCAGCGACGTGACCTGGGGTGGCGTACCGCTGGCCGGGGTCGCACTCGACGAGGTACGGGCTCGAATCCTCGTCGCCGACCACGACTCGTACCTCTTCGGCGGGACGCTGCGGGAGATTCTGCGTACCAGGGCGGGCGTCGGCGACGCCGACATCAGAGCGGCGCTGGGTACGGCGTCGGCCGAGGATGTCGTCGACGCCCTGTCGGACGGGCTCGCCACGCCGATCGGCACCCGGGCCCGTAGCCTCTCCGGCGGCCAGCGACAACGCATACGCCTCGCCCGGGCCCTGCTCGCCGAACCGGACGTCCTGATCCTCATCGACCCGACGTCGGCCGTGGACGCGCACACCGAGGCGCGCATCGCGCAGCGACTCCGGGCCGCGCGGGCCGGGCGAACCACGATCGTGCTGGCTACGTCGCCACTGCTGCTCGGGTGCGCCGACACGGTCGCGCACCTGCGCGAAGGCCGGATCGTCGGGACCGGCACCCACTTCGAGCTGCTCGAACAGGACCCGAGCTACCGGGCGCTGGTGTCCCGGCGCAGTGACTCCGGTGATAACCAGGAATCCGTTGGCATGGACGGGGTGCTGCGGTGACCGGGCTCCCCGTCGCGGACCGGTCCGTCGTCCGCCGGGCCGCGCTGGACCTCATCGCCCGGGACCGTCGCGCGGTCGCCATCGTGCTGGTGCTGCACGGCGCCGCCGCGATCGCCGGGCTCGCCGCACCGTGGTTGCTGGGCAGGATCGTGGACGAGGTCGCCGCCGGTGCGGGCGCGGCCGCAGTGGACCGCCTGGCGCTCTCGATCGGCGTCTGCGTGCTGGCCCAAGGGCTGCTCTCCAGGTACGCCCAGTACGCCGGTCACCGATTCGGCGAGCGTGCCGTCGCCCGACTGCGCGAGGAGTTCGTCTCGCGGACGCTCGACCTGCCAGTCTCGCTCGTCGAGCGCGCCGGCACCGGCGAACTTGCTACCCGCAGCTCGGTTGATGTAACGACCGTCGGGACCACCGTCCGCGACGTGGTGCCGGTCATCGTCATCGCCTCGACACAACTGTCGCTTCTCTTCGGCGCGATTTTCCTGCTGCACCCGCTGCTCGGCCTAGTCGCCTTGATCGGGCTACCGTCGATCTTCGCGGTCACCCGCTGGTACCTGCGTCGCGCCAGGCGGGCGTACCTTGCCGAGGGGGCCGCGACCGCCGAGCTGACCGAGGCGCTGACCACGACTGCGGAGGGCGCCCGGACCGTCGAAGCGCTCCGCCTCGGCGCCGATCGCGTCGCGTACGGCACTCAGCGCATAGGCCAGGTGTGGGCCACCCGCCGGGCGACCCTGGCCCTCCGCTCCGTCTTCTTCCCGGTGGTGGAGGCGAGCTACGCGCTGCCGATCGCCGCGGTGCTGCTCATCGGCGGATTCTTCCTGCCCAGAGGCATGGTGACGCTCGGTGAGGTGGTCGCCGCCGCGCTCTATCTCCAGCAGGCGGTCGATCCCTTGGACCGGCTGCTGCAGTGGATGGAGCAGGCGCAACGCGGCCTCGCCTCATTCGCCCGCGTGCTCGGTGTCGGCCAGAAGACTGAACCGGAGAACGGGTCCGGCCCCGTCACGGTCGCCCCGGCCGCAACCGGTATACCGGAACCGCGCGGCAGGGCGTCCGCGCCGTCGGGGGAGCGGCTCGTGGTGCGCGGCGCGCGATTCTCGTACGCCGACGGCCCCGATGTGCTGCACGGGATCGACCTCGAGGTGCACCCTGGCGAACGTCTCGCCATCGTCGGCCCTTCGGGCGCCGGGAAGTCCACCCTCGCCCGGCTGCTCGCCGGAATCGACGCGCCGCGCGAGGGTGTGGTGAGCCTCGGTGGCCGCCCGGTCACCGACCTGGCCCCGGCCGAGCGGCGCCGCCGGATCGCCCTCGTCACTCAGGAGCACCACGTCTTCATCGGCTCGCTGCGCGACAACCTCGCCTTCGCCGCGTCTGGCGCGTCCGACGAACAGATGCGGTCCGCACTGGTAGCCGTGGGCGCCGACTGGTATACCGACCTGCCCGACGGCCTTGACACGCAACTCGGCGACGGCGCCCGCGAACTCGCTGCCGCCGACGCCCAACAGCTCGCGCTGGCAAGGCTCGTGCTCGCCGACCCGCACACACTGATCCTCGATGAGGCGACCGCCGCGCTCGATCCGACAACCGCCCGGCGCACCGAGCGGGCGCTCGCCGCCGTCGTGACCGGCCGTACCGTCATCGCCATCGCGCACCGTCTCAACACCGCGCACGACGCCGATCGGGTGGCAGTACTCGAAGACGGCCGGATCACCGAACTCGGCAGCCACGACGACCTCGTTCGCGCCGATGGCGCCTACGCCGCCCTCTGGCACTCCTGGCACGGATGAACAAGCACTGATTGATGGCAGGCCGGGTTCCTTTTCCCATTCCTATCCGTCGCCTGACGCCAACCGACACGCCTCCGAAAAACCCGGGGAACATCAAGCTCCCCTGCTCTGCGTAGCGTGGAGCAGGCTCCCTCTCGGGCATAAGCAGCCCATACCACCTAGCGACCAAAGATCGCTAGAGCCCGTGTTGCGGCGGCAGTGGCGGTGAACGCCCAGGGGCGACAGTGCGCAGCGTTCTCTTGCTGAGCCGGGTATGCGGCGTGCCGCCGAGTCACCAAGGCGGGGCCACGAGGCGCGACACGCCGTCTCTGCTCCGCGTGGCGTGCCTGCTCCGGAACCGCATCATCCGCTACTTTGCCACTGGCAAAGAGCCATGAGCGGGTCGACTATGTTTGCCCGCCCTCGCCCTGGACCTGTCCACCCGAACGGTCATTCCGCGGGCAAACCTGCCGGTGTCGGTGTGCGGGCGCACGCACGAACCCATGCGGCTCGACGTACAAACCCGCACCAGGCCAGCCGGCCTCCGACGGTCAGTGCCGATGAGGCTGCGGGACCTGGTGGCGGGCCCGTTCGGGGCAATCTTGCGTGCCGGGCGTCCTGACTCCCGGCGAAGCGCTCGACATCCGCTGCTGAGAATTGCGAAGGCGTCCTCGGCCTACGCGGTCAGCCGATCGACGAGAAACGACGACGTGCCGGCGCTGGTGGCGAAAGCCAGCCAGGCCATCGGCGGGCACGTCAGTCAGGCTGCGGGCCGCAACTGTAGAAGGTTACGGCGGGTCCTCGGGCGGCTGCACCAGTTCACCCAGGACACCGCGGAGCTGCGGAACCGAGCCGGCGACGGGCACGGCATGAGGGTCTGGCGGGGGCAGGGCTGGTCATCGAGCGAGGACGACCACGATCGTGGCGAGGCATCCGATCAAACGCAACCGCGACGGCCGGACCGACCGAGGCGCTCGGAGATGACGGCCGAGAGTCGCAGCGATCAGGCCGGCTCATGCTGCGAGGTACTTTCGGCGGCCTTCTCCATCGATTGGCGGGGCCGACGGCCTGCAGCCAGGCTCCGGAGTCTCCCGCTGGTCATGCTCAAACTCGTACGCGCATTCACCGCACATGCCGTCGACGTCTGTTAGCGGACATGAAGATCGCCCCAGGGGCGGCCAGCAAGGCCCACACAATGGCGGACAGGGGTTCTCCCCGGTGGGTCGGCGAGGTCTGGTGTTCAGGGGCGGGCTGCGGCGTACAGGATGTCGCGCATGCCAGGCAACGACTCCTGGTCTTCTCGCCAGATCAGCCGCAGGCTGAGATCCGGGAGTGGGAGGTCGAGTTGGATCAGGGCGCCGGAGTGGAGGCTGTCGGCGACCGCGAACTGGGGTAGCAGCGTGATTCCGAGTCCGTGCTCGGCCCACGCGCGCATCACCGGGACGCCTCCGACTTTGATCCGTTTGGGACCGGAGCCGAGGATCTTGTCCCCGGCCATCCAGAACGAGCATTCCGGGACGTTGACCAGGAGCCGCTCGTGTTTGAGGTCATCGGGAGTCAGTGCGGTTCGGGCGGCGAGCGGGTGGGCAGGTGCGGATACCAGTGCGAGGGGGATCGGGTCGAGGTCAATGAAGGTGAGCGGTTCGGCGGGGGCGGGGAAGCCGAGTCCGCCGACGTTGTCGCCGGAGTCCAGCAGCAGGGCGGCTTCGAGTCGTCCCTCGATCACGTCGGTGAGGAGGCCGTCGCGGTTGCGTTCGGTGTGGATTTCGAGGTCGATGTCGGGCCGGCGTTCGGCGAATCGGGCGAACACCTGGGGCACGTAGGAGCCGGCGAGGGTTTCCAGCGCGCCGAGCCGGAGCAGTTGCCGTTCGCCTCTGACGTCGCGGGTGGCCTGCTTGGCCTGGTCGAGCAGGGACCGTGCCCATCCCTGCAGCCGTTGTCCGGCGGGGGTGAGCTCCATGCCCTTGGGGCCGCGCACGAACAGGGCCACGCCGAGTGCTTCCTCGAGGGTCCGGATTTGCTGGGAGACGGACGAGGGGGCGAGGTCGAGCGCGACGGCGGCATCGGTCACGGTTCGGTGGCGGACGACGGCCTCGAAGGTCCTGAGTTGGCGTAGCTCCACACGCGGAGAAACAGCCCGCAGCGTTCGGAAATTCCGAACGCGTCGTGCGGCTGCGGCGGTGGAGCTGTTGACCTGACGAAACGCACAGTGTTGGCGTCCTTCCCACTGTCGTCTTCGGGGAGCTGTCCCAGTTATGACCCTTTTGAGTTCATCTGCACCCGCAGGGGCGAATCTTCGATCGCCGCGGGGGCGTTCCAGCGCCCTGACGGGCATTTCGCTGGGCTACTTCATGGTGCTGCTGGATATGACGGTGCTGTCGGTAGCCGAGCCTGATCTGGCATCGTCTCTGCACACCTCGATGGCCGGGTTGCAGTGGGCGACCGCCGGCTACACCGTGGCGTTCGCCGCGCTGCTGCTGTCGGCGGGGGCGGCGGCGGACCGATTCGGTGCCGAGCGGCTCTTCCGGGCCGGGATCACGGTCTTCACGCTCGCATCCTTGCTCAGTGCGTTCGCCCCGGGGCTGTGGGCCCTGGTCCTCCTGCGTGCAATCTCGGGGGTCGCCGCGGCGGCGTGCGTGCCCGCCTCGATGGCGATGATCGCCCAGCTCTACCCAGAACCGGCGGCACGGGCGCGCGCGGTCTCGGCATGGGCCGCGATCAGCGGCGCGGCCGTTGCGGCCGGTCCGATCGCGGGCGGCGCCTTGGTCGGCGCGGCCGGATGGCGGTCTATTTTCCTGGTCAACGTGCCCATCGGCCTGGCGGTGCTGGCGCTGACGCTGGGCCGGGCGGTGGCCTGCCCGCGCAGTGACCGCCGGATCGACTGGCCCGCCCAGTTAGCAGCCGCCGCAGTGCTGGCCCTCTTCACGGACGCGCTGATCGCCGCCGGTTCGCAGGCATGGGCCCACGCCGCGTGGTCATCGGTGGGGTTCGGGGTGTCGGCGCTCGCGTTCTGCGGCCTGGAGCGCCACAGCCAGGCGCCGGTCCTGAACCGGGCTCTGCTGCGGTCAGGCCGGGTGCGGGCTGGTCTGCTGGCCGCTGCGGCGGTGAACTTCGCGTTGACTGGGGGGCTGTTCGTGCTGCCGCTGCTGTTGCAGCAGGAGCGGCACCTGGACCCGCTGCAGACCGGGCTGGCGTTCTTGCCGCTGACGGTTCCCTTCGCGGCCAATCCGCCGTTCACGGGCAAGATCGTGGCACGGGTGGGTCCTCGCCGTCCGATCCTGGCCGGTTTGGCTCTGCTGGCCGCTGGAGGTGCAGTGCTAGCAGGCGTGGTCTTCGCCGACGGCGGCTACATGTGGCTCGCGGTGGGCCTCTTGATGACCGGCTTCGGCGTCTCCTACGCCTTGCCGGCTCTGGTCGCGGCCCTTGTCGGCGTCGCCCCGGCGGGCACGGCCGGTGCGGTGGGCGGCCTGCTCAACGCCGTGCGCCAGGTCGGCGCCACCCTCGGCGTCGTCGTCATGGGTGCTGCCGTCGCCGCAGGCACTGGATGGGCCCTGCTGATGTCGGCCGCGGTCTCCGCCATCGCCTGGTTCGTGTTCGCTCTCGCGCGCCATGAGGAGATGGCCGGATGACACCGAACCGAGGCCAATGCGGCCATGCCGCGCTCAGCTGACTTGGGCACCCACCGGGCTGCTGCTGCGCGCGCGATACCGCGGGGCTGGATCAGCACCCGTCCGTGAAAACGAATCAGGAGATCATGGAGATCCTTGCCGCCTACGACCTGACCGGGAGCTACCGTCGGGCCGCCGAACTCGTGGGATGCGACCACCACACAGTCCAGCGTTACGTCCAGCTGCGCGAGAACGGGACCGCCGCTGTGGGGCGGCTGCCGCGGGCGAAGATGATCGACGCCTTGGAAGCCCAAGGTCGAGGAACTCGTCGAGCAGTCGCGCGGGCGGATCGGCGCGGACCAGGTCCACAAGAAGCTTGTCGCAATGGGCTTCCCCGGCACCGAACGCACTACCCGCCGCGCGGTGGCCGCCGCCAAGGAGTCCTGGCGATCCGGCCACCGCCGTGTCCACCGCCCCTGGGTCGCCGAGCCCGCGCTATGGGCGCAGTGGGACTGGGGCGAAGGTCCACGCCTCGCCGGTCGCCGCACGACACTGTGGTGCGCGTGGCTGGCTTGGTCCCGGTTTCGAGTCGTCATCCCGGTGCTGGACAAGACCATCCCGACAATCGCGGCCTGTCTGGACGCGACGTTCCGGGCCTTCGGCGGGGTGCCGACCTACTGCCTGACCGACAATGAAAAGACCGTGACCACCGCTCACATCGCCACACTCGCGGTCCGAAACCGCGACATCGTGTCCATCGCCTGCCACTACGGCACCACGGTCCGCACCTGCGTTCCGGCCGACCCGGCGTCCAAGGGCGGGTCAGAGAACACGGTGAAGATCGCCAAACGGGACCTCGTGCCCACCGAGGTCAACCTCCGTGCCTCCTACGGCTCGTTCGCCGAGATCGAGCAGGCATGCCGCGCGTTCATGGACGAGGTCAACGGCCGGGTCCACCGCGAGACCCGCAAACCTCCGGTCGAGCTGCTCGCCCAGGAGCGGTTCGGCTCCACCCGGTCCCCGAGCACCCCTTCACCGCGGCGTTCGGACAGACCCGGCAGGTCCACGAGAAGGACTCCACGATCCGCGTCGACCAGGTCCGTTACTCGGTCCCGCACCGCTTCGCCGGCCAGCAGGTGTTCGTTCGCTGGCACGGCGAAGAACTCGTCGTCACCGTCATCGAGGACGACATCCCTGCAGAGATCGCCCGCCACCCGCGCTCCACCCCGGGCAACCCGGTCATCATCGACGAGCACTACCCGCCCTCTGCCCGCGGCACCCGCACCGCGAGGCCGACCAACGCGGCCGAGGAGGAGTTCCTGGCGATCGGCCCGGGCGCCGCAGCCTGGCTGGAGGAGGCCGCGGCCCAAGGAGTACGCGGCATCGCCGCGAAGATGGCCGACGCTGTGGTCCTGGCCAAACTCCGGGGCGCCGACACCGTCGACAGGGCCCTTGGCACCGCAGCCGTCGCCAGTCGGTTCGCCGACGCCGACCTGCGCTCGATCCTGGACCACCAGGCCTTCCACACCGGACCCGCCGCCCCACCACGCGCAACCGAGAACCACAGCCTCCAACCCGGCACCGGCGCCTGGAACGGCTTTGGCCAGTAACCCGGCACCACGAACACACACTGAAGCACTACAGAAACGAGCAGACAGCATGACGGTCGAGATCTCCGCCCCACCCCGACTGAAGGCCCCCGCCTCCGCGACGGCCGCGCTCTCCGGGGTCGCCTTCGACGAAGCGATCGCGTTGACGAAGACCCTGAAGCTGCCCCACATCCGCCGGGCGATGGCCGAGGTCATCCCCACCGCGAAGGCCCAACGCTGGGATCCCGCCGAGGTTGTCCGTGTGCTGTTGGCCGAGGAAGCAGCCGGACGCGCCGCCTCCAACCTGCGCACCCGCAGGCAGCGGGCCGCTTTCCCCCCGGCAAGACCTTCCACATCTGGAACGAGCAGGCCTCCTCCATCCCCGTTCCCACCCAGAGCTCCCTGCGGACGCTGGAGTGGATCGGCCGCCGGGAGAATCTCTGCGTCTGCGGGCCGTCGGGCACAGGCAAGAGCCACTTCACTGAAGCCCTAGGCCAGGCAGCCATCGACGCCGGGATGACGGTCGCCTGGTTCACCATCGAAGACCTCGGCGGGCTAGTCCGCCGCCACCGCGTCGACGACTCGATCAGCAAGGCCTTCACCCGCATCACCCGCACCGACCTGGTCATCGTCGACGACATCGGCCTCCTTCCGGTCTCTCCGGACGCGGCAGAGGGCTTCTACCGCTTGGTGGACGCCGCCTACGAACGCCGCAGTTTGGCCGTCAGCTCGAATCTCCACCCTTCCGGATTCGACGAGATCATGCCGAAGACCCTCGCCACCGCCACCGTCGACCGACTCCTCCACCACGCCCACGTTGTCGTCACCACAGGCGACAGTCATCGGCTGTCAGAAGCCACCAACGGCAACGGCGTCGTCGCTCTTACCTGAGCCCTGCCCTCTCATGGACACCAAGAAGTCCCGGGGGAGTTTCAGTGTCCGCCAGTGTGTCATGTCTCCTGACCATGAGCGGGGAGATCATGCTGTCCGCTAACAACGTCATTGCCGAAGCCGTGCTCCATCCACGAGTGGCCGCACGCGGGACAATCCCTCAGCGCACGGAGTT
The DNA here is from genome assembly GCF_003236335.1 of Micromonospora deserti. GTDB lineage: Bacteria > Actinomycetota > Actinomycetes > Mycobacteriales > Micromonosporaceae > Micromonospora > Micromonospora deserti. The sequence continues at coordinate 51,085 of NZ_POUB01000004.1, read as the reverse complement.
TCCGAATCGTCTCAGCCCGTTGTCGCCAACGCTGCAACAGGTTCGCCACGCCTCGATGATGCCGCACAACCGCTTGCCGCTCGATGCGCAAAGGACTATCCGTCGGTGGTGCTCGGGTACGTCCGGTTCTGATGGGGCGGCGGCGCAGTAATGCGCCGTCGCTACCCGGCTTGGTCGGGCATCGGTCCGGTTGGCACACGCCCGACCAGGCCGCTGATCATGAGCTGACGCGGGCTCTCGCCGTTGTCACGCGTGGATGAGCTCGACGCTCACGGTCGCGATGTCACCCGCGTCGAGGGCTTCTGCCTTGCGGACGGCGCGCTTGATCGGCAAGACATAACAGCCACGCCCGAGTCACCTGCCGGCGGGCGCCGCCGGCGCGGCGACGGCCGCTGGCGGCGGCGTCGGTCGGGCGTGCCGCAGGCTCCGGGTGAGCAGCAGCGGTTGATTCGTGGTTGAGCCACAGGGTGATCACGGTGATGTCGATACCGCCGTGCAGGAGTGCCATCGCGGTGGAGTGGCGCAGGGTGTGCGGGGTGACCTTCTTGCCACTCAGCGACGGGCAGGCCGTGGCGCGTTCTGGGCGTGTCTGCCGACGAGGTGTTCGACAGCGTCTGCGCTGAGCGGGGTGCCACGGCGGGTCGGGAACAGCGGGTCGGATGGTTGCCCGCCGCATTCTTGTAGCCAGGTGCGCAGCGCCGTTGTAGCGGGCCGGTTCAGTGGAGTACAGCGGTCCTTGCGGCCCTTGCCGTGGCAGCGAATGTGTGCACCGGTCCCGAGGTGGGTCCTGGATCTTCAGACTGGCAAGTTCGGCGTTGCGCAATCCTGTGTGGACGGCGATGAGTAGCAGGGTGTGGTCGCGGCGACCGGTCCACGTGGTGGTATCGGGTGCGGCCGGACCTGGTCAACCGGAACTTTACCGCCGACGCCCAGAACCGGCTGTGGGTGGCCGACGCCACCCGGATCGTCACCGGGCAGGGTGTGCTGTGGCTGGCCGCGGTCCGCGACGCGTTCTCCAACCGGATCGTGGGCTGGAAGACCTCCGATCGGTGCAACACCGACCTCATCCTAGTAGTGCTTTGTTAGGTTGGGACGAGTTGGCGGCAGAGGGGGCAGAACCCGAGCCAGGTCGCGAGTAGGTACTGCAGTTGCCGCAGGACGGCGTACAGGCTCAGGTCTGCCCCGTTGCTTTTGGGCGTGTGAGCCGTAGTTGGGTGAGGAACAGTTGGGCGGCTGCGGCGAGGGTGACGTGGCGGTGCCAGCCGATCCAGGAGCGGCCTTCGAAGTGGTCGAGCCCAAGGGCGGTTTTGAGTTCGCGGTAGTCGTGCTCGACGCGCCAGCGGCTCTTGGCCAGGCGGACCAGTTCGGTCAGTGGTGTGTCGGCGGGCAGGTCGGACAGCCAGTAGTCGCTGGGCTCGTCCTGGCCGGGAGGCCACTGCACGAGCAGCCAGCATTCGGGCAGGACACCGTCGTCACCGCGGTGCGGTCCGCGTTGGATGGCCCGGCCGGCGGGACGCACCCGCAGCGCGAAGAAGTGCCCGGACAGCTGGCCGACAGGCCGGTCCGGGGCGCGCTCAGGTGCGGGTAGCCGGGCACGCCAGCGCACCAGGCGCGTCGCGTTCGGCGCCATGGGCGAGGGTCAGGTCCTTCAGGCTGCGAGCCGGGTCGGGGTACTTCGGTGTGGGGTACTTACCGACTCCGGCGTAGGGGACCTCGACGGGCTGGGCGTCGCCGGGTTGAGCGGTGGTGCTCGAGGTGGTCGCGACGATGTAGCTGATGCCGCGTTCGGTCAGGCCCTGACGGAACTCCGCGACCTGGCCGTAGCCGGCGTCGGCGGTCAGCAGCGGCGGGCGTAGCCCCCATGCGGCCAACTCGTCGAGCATTTCCAGGGCCATCAGCCACTTGGGTCGGTACCGCTCGGCGTCAGGGACCTTCGACGCCGTGCGTCGCCGGCGGATCTGGTCGATCTGCTCGGCAGGCGGCACCTGCACGCGCGGGTGTGGTTTCTTCGCCCCGGCCTGGTCGCGGGTGACCGGCTGCTGGCGCAGCCTGCGGGCGTGGGCGTTCGCAGGCTTGCCGTCCGGGCCGGGCACGCAGCTGTCGTCCCAGGACTCCGGCACGAACAGCCGCCAGTTCAGCACCGCCGAGGCGGCGTCGGTCGCCGCGTGGACACTGACGGCGATCTGGCAGTTGGCGACCTTGCCGAGCGTGCCGGAGTACTGCCGCGCCACACACGCAGAAGCCTTGCCGTCCTTGGGAAACCCGGTGTCATCCACCACCCACACCTGAGGCACCACCACGTCGATCGCGGCCGTCGCCAACCGTCGCCGCACACCGGCGACATCCCACGTGGACGAGGTCAGGAACTGCTGCAACTGCTGGTGATCGACCCCGAGCCGTTCGGCCATCGGCTGCATCGACTTGCGCCGGCCGTCCAGCATCAGCCCGCGCAGATACCGCAGACCAGTCGCGCGCTGATCCGACCGCCGCAACCCCGCGAACACCCCTGCCGCGAAGTCCTCCAACCGCGCCCGTACCCGAGCGAGTTCCCGCTCATCCACACACCGAACCCAAACACCAGCACGACGCTCCTACAAGCGACACGCCACAACGACCTAACAAAGCACTACTAGTACTCCAGCCGCACTTGCCTGATCTGAAGTTTCGGCAGCTCATCGGCGTGATCGACGTCCGGGTTGCACCGGCCACGCAGCTGCGGATGTCGATGCTATTCGACGGATGGGTTGCGTGGTCGCACTGTCTGTCTGTTGTGGCCAGCGCCGGGGCGGGCAAGCTGTCGCGCTTGTGTTGGTCGATGAGATTGTCGGGTGGCGGGCGGGTCTGGATGATCTACTGGCGCGGTTCGCGCACCGGTTCGGGCGTGCGGAACCGCGCCGGCAGGCGCTGAGCTATCTCGTCGGATTGTTGTCGCCGTTGGCGAGCAAGAACGGCTGGACCCTGGCCGAGGCGGCCGGTGACGCGACGCCGGACCGGATGCAGCGGCTGCTCAACCGGTCGGCGTGGGCGCCGGACGCTGTTCGTGACGACCTGTTCGCCTACGTGAGGGAGCACCTCGGCTACGACGACGGGGTGCTGATCGTCGACGAGACCGGCTTCCTGAAGAAGGGGATCAAGTCTGCCGGAGTGCAGCGTCAGTACTGCGGAACGGCCGGACGGACGGAGAATTGCCAGCTCGGGGTGTTCCTGGCCTATGCCAGCCCGCAAGGGCGCACCCCTGATCGACCGGGAGTTGCATCTGCCCCGCAGGTGGTGCGACGACCCCGCCCCCGCGAGGAGGCCGGCATCGCGGCGAGCGTCGGGTTCGCCACGAAGCCCGCGCTTGGCCTGCGGATGCTCGAACGCGCCATCACGGCGGGCCTGCCGGCGCGGTGGGTCACCGCGGACGAGGCATACGGGTAGGATTCTAAGTTCCGGGCCTGGCTCCAGCGGCGCAGGATGGGCTACGTCCTGGCCGTACCCCGCAACCAGCGGATCCCGACCGCGACAGGCAGCTCCCGACCGGTTTCGGCTGGTCGCTCAACTTCCCGCTCACCCCGCTCGTGATTGTGACCGAGGCGGCGATTGTCCTCGCGGCCTTCCTTACAGCAACAGCGCTGGCCCGCCGCTGGTCTGTGACGGCGAAAGGGTAGGCCAGCCGGCACAACGGTCATGGTCTGAGGGGATCCGTGCGCCGGGCCTCCATCAACGAATGGCTGTGGTCGACTTCGACACAGGCCCTAGACGCGGGTCTGGGCCTGCCACTGAGGAAGTAGGCGGCCCAGTCAGCGGGTGCGGCGACCACGGCGACGGCGGCCCAGCAGCCGGTTTGAAACCGCAGCGGCGGGCAGCCGACCCGTGCGGGCGTCAGTGCAGAAGATCACGGCACTGGACGAGGTCGGTCTGTGCTAATCCGCTGCGCCGGCGAGGTCGGGCCGGCGTGGTGCTGCCCGTGGGACTGGGCGGTCGTCATGCCGTGGGGCTCTCTGTGCAGAACTGGTCAGGCAGGAACGCGATGTCGGCCGCCCTGGCCGTCCACGCCACCCCGGGTCCCGACGATCACCGGTGCGCAGGCCGTGTGGATCATCGCCACCCCAGCTCAGGGGCGGGGGCGGAGCCGGCCGGTCGCGTGCGTCACCCGGCGGTTGGGCGGTCGTTGAGGCTAGTGGATCGAAGGCCAGCTCTCCAGGCCGGTCACGCACGCCGCGCCGCCCCGATCCGGAGGCGGGGGGTGATCACCCGCTGCGGCCGCCACGCCGGCGGTTCCGGGCGAGGCAGCTTGTCGTGCCGTGGCTCGTCATTGCACAGCTACCCGACCTGCGCCTGTCTCGGCCCATGCCGGCGGTTTCGGTGATCGGACGGGGGGAAATCGGGTAGACGTGACGGAGATAGAACATGGCCGATAGGATTGATCGGGACGGTGTTCAGCGGTTGGTCCGGCAGGAACATGCCCAGGTGGTGGAGGTGCTGCCGCGCCCGGAGTATGACTGGGCTCACCTGCCCGACGCGGTGAACCTGCCGTTGAAGCAGCTCAGCGCCGAGAGCGCGGCGGTGCTCGACCAGAGCCGTCCGGTCATCGTCTACTGCCACGACACGGAGTGCGACATGAGCCCTCGCGCGGCGGTGCGGCTACGCCGTCTCGGCTTCCCACGGGTGTACCACTACGTCGCTGGGAAGATGGACTGGCTGTCCTACGGGCTGCCGCACGAAGGCGAAGCGCTGATGGTCGGCGAGGTGATGTGGCGTGACGCGCCAACCTGCCGCTTGGACGAGCGACTCGCCGACATCCGCCGCAGGCTCGACGAACCGGACTCGTGCGTCGTCCTCGAGGACGGCGTCGTGCAGGGCGTGCTCCGCCACCAGGCGCTGCGGCATGCCCCGGACCAGGCCACCGCAGAGGAGGCGATGACCTTTGGCTCCACGACCGTCCGCCCGAGTGAGGAGGTCGAAGCGCTGACGGCACGCATGCGGCACCGTCACGTCGACACGATCCCGGTCACCAGCTCGGACGGTCGACTGCTCGGCGTTCTGGTACGCGACGAGGCCGAAACCGCGCTGACCAGGCACCGTCAGGCGAAGGCGGAACCGGTCAGGACGTAAACCGGTGCGACTGCTGCCAGGCGCCGCTGCGAGACGGGCCAGCTCGACTCGACGATGTTGATCACGTCTCCGCATGCCGGGCCCCGAAAGGGGTATATCGAGCCGACCGCCGGGAAGAGGGGATGATCTTCATGACTTCCACGTTGGCTCCGGAACAGACCCGGGAGTGTATCGACGCCTGCACCGAATGCGCGATCGCTTGCCACACCTGCGCCGACCACTGTACCCAGCAGGCTGACCCTCAGATGCTCGCCTGCATTCGACTGTGCCTGTCCTGCGCGGACGCCTGCATGGCCTGCCTGCCATCACTGGCCCGCGCCGCGAACTACCAGCAACTCTGCCAGGCCTGCGCGGATCTGTGTGACGCGTGCGCGACAGAATGCGAACGCTACGACGACGAGATCATGCGCCAGTGCGCCCAGGCGTGCCGCCGCGCTGCGCAGGCCTGCCGGCAGATGGCTGCCGCCTGACCCACCACCCGCCCCAACGTCGACCTTGCCGGCCCATGCTGAAGTCAGCGTCGGTAAGCGGAGCATGGGCCGTAATGGTCGACGCCGTGATGCGGCCCGGACCGTCTCCGCGTGGGGCGATGCGTTCAACACGACGCGTCGAGTCTGCTCATCCTCGACCTCACCGGCTCCGGACTCGGCGTCGCCGGCATGGTCGCCGCCGAGATCGCGCCGGTGCTGCTGCTCGCTCCTCCGGGGCGGCGATGAGGCGGCCTCCGCTACCGCTCCCGAGTCTTGCCGTCCCCCCAGCCGCCTAGCTGTCTACGGCCTGGTCACGCTGAACGCGCATGGTCAAATCGCTGATCGGGCGGCCATGAAGGTGCTTCAGTGGGTTCCCGGGCTGCGTTTGAGCATCCGGGAGCGCCGCGGGTTGATCGTGGTGTCGGCCGATCAACAGGGCGTCTTCAAGGTGGCAAAGGAAGGTCACGTCCGGCTGCCGGCGGTGGTTCGTCACTGGTGCGGCCTCGCCGCCGGCGATCGCGTGTTCATCGTGGCCGAACCAGCCAGCGGGCGTCTGGTGGTTTACCCGCCGGCAAAGCTCGACGAGATGATTGCGCAGGCCCACGAAGCTGTATTCGGGGGCGAGCATGAGTGATGCCGCAGCGAATAGTGCTGAGCTGGACGCGGCGCGGCTGCTTCTTGCTCGAATGGGAATCTCGCCTGCTGATCTCTTGGAGGCTGCCGTGGCTCGGCCTCCGTCGCCGACTTTCGCAGAGTACGTCCCTGTGGTGGCGGCTGCGGTCACGGCAGGTACGCGGCGTGCCTACGGCTCCTACTGGAAGCGTGTGGTGGAGCATTGGGGGCAGCGAAGGCTCGACGAGCCCACACCATCGGAGATCGAGCAGCTGGCGGAGTTCGTCAAGACGCACGTTGTGGCTCGGCGAATGCCCGTGGAGGCCGAAGCGCGGCGGAGCACCTTATTGCCGCCTTGCGTTGTCTCTACAAGAGAGCAGTCGCTGATGGGTTCATCGCCGCTTCGGACAACCCCGCATTGAAGGTGGCGAAGCCGCGACGTTTGCCAAGCACGCGCCGAGCGGTGGCGGACACGCGGCTGGCCGAGATCAACGAGGCCGCAGCCAGCACAGGCGACGATCCAGCGCTCGACACCTTGCTGTTGCGGCTGCACACCGAAACGGCGTGTCGGCGCGGTGGGGCGCTGGCGCTTCGTCCGGTCGATCTGGACCCGGACCAATGTCTGATCTTGCTTAGGGAGAAGGGGGACACGATGCGGTGGCAACCAGCTTCCCCGACGCTGATGCGCTATCTGCAGCGGCATGCTGAGGAGCGGGGTGCGACGGAGACGGGCCAGCTGCTGCGCTACCGGAGTGGGCAGCCCATTACGTACCGGCGTTACGACTATCTGTGGGTGCGGATCGGCGAGCACTTACCCTGGGCTTACGTGCAACAGATCAGCACACTGGTTGCGTCACACAACGTTGACATGGGTGGAACGGAACTTTGGTTATGCCATCGCACGGGCCTACGCCGGTCATTCGGAAGGTGGCGGTGATGCTGGCACTACGGCTACCTACGTGCGAGCGACGTTGCAGGAGATTGCCGCCGCTCTGTCGGCGCTTACCAATGAGCCGCACCCTCTGAGCTAGTTGTGTGGTAGGGCGTGGCCTTGCGGTGCTGGGTCCCACCACGGCCAAGGTCACCGCCTCATACCTCAACGAATTTGTCGGCACCGGCTCAACCTCTTCAGGCGGAGTCGACAGAACTTCGGGTTTACTGAAACTCATCGCTGGCGAGGGCCTAGCACGAGATCATGTGGAACCCGACTTGGCTCACCATTCTGGGTTCTGGGCCGGCTTGGGGTTGTGACCTGCATGTTTCCGGTTCGCGAAAGCAGGAACTGCGCACTAATCCAGGTCGTTCGGTGCCTATGGCACAGTCCTGAGTGTGCCGTTGGACGAGCTGCCGGACTGGTTGCCGGCTTGGTGTCTTGACCATCTGGGCGGCGAACCCGCCGGCGTGCTGTTCCAGTCGCAACAGGTCTCGATGGTGTTCGGTCTGCGGTTGGCCGGTGGCAGGGACGTCGTGGTCAAGGCGCGCGCCGACGACGGCCGGGCCGCGTCGTGTGTCGCGGCGCAGGCCCGGCTGGCCGAGCGCGGGTTTCCGTGTGCCCGGCCGCTCACGCCGGTGGTCGGTGTCGGTGCGCTGGCCGTGCATGCCGAGGAGTACCGGCCCGGCGGTGAGGTGTTGCGGGGGGACTCGCCGGACATAGCCTTGCGCTGCGCGGAGGTGTTCGCCCGGCTGATGGCCGAACTTGCCGGCGTGGCTGTCGCGCCGCCGCTGCCGAATCCGCCCTGGGTGCGTTGGGACCACACCGATTCTGGGGTGTGGCCGGCGATCGACTTTCTCGGCAGCCGGGACCAGAGTGTCGTGTCCGAGCAGATTGTCGAGACGGCTGAGCGGGCCCGGGGACGGCTGCTGGCCGCCGGCTTGCCGTGCGTGCTCGGGCACGCCGACTTCGAGGCGCAGAACCTGCGGTGGCAGGGTTGGCAGGTGTGGGCGGTGCACGACTGGGACAGCCTGGCGTGGCAGCCGGAGTCAGCGCTGGTGGGAGCGGCGAGCGGGTCGTTCGCCAGTGCCGGGCCGCCCACGCTGGCGCCGATCGAAAGCTCCGAGGCGTTCCTGGTGGCATATCAAGACATTCGAGGGCGCTTGTTCACGGCCGTGGAGCTGGAGATCGCATGGGCGGCCAGCTTGTGGATGGCTGCGTACAACGCCCGGGAGATGGCACTGCGCGGTGGCACGCTGGCGGGCGGCGATGCGCTGCGGGCGCAGGCAGCCGAACGCCTCCGCCGGGCTAATGCGTAACATCAGCACCAAATTCAGCGGGTTCTATCGTGTCGGTCGTGGCGTACGTGCGGACGGTGAGGACGGCGTCTGGGGCGCGGGCAGTGCAGATCGTGCATTCCCAGCGGCGGGGTTCGCGGGATATCGAGCACATCGGGTCTGCGCATACTGACGCGGACGTGGAGCTGCTCAAGGCGGTGGCGCGGCAGCGGCTGGCCGCGGGGCAGCAGGAGTTGGATCTGCGTCTGCCGGACAGTTCGGCCAACGGGGGCGACCCGTTGCCGATCACGTCTACACGTGCCGGGCATCTGCTGGACGCGTTGGGGCGCGGGTACGACGCCCTGGGGTTCGCTGCCGCTGCCGAGCGGGACGAGGTGTTCAAGGCGCTGGTGTTGGCCAGGATCATCGAACCGACCAGCAAGCTCGACTCGGTGCGGGTGCTGGACGAGGCCGGCGCGCGGGCGCCGTCGTACACGACGATCAAGCGGCGGCTGCGGGTGTATGCCACGGGAGGTAAGGCGTCCGACGTCGGCGGGAAGACCGAGGACGTGCCGGTCGAGGACGACGCTGAGCCGACGTTTGATCCGGACGGCGGTCCGTGGCGGGCGCGGCTGGCACGTGCCTGCGCCGCGCATGTGCGCCTCGGGCCGGCGACGTTGTTGCTCTACGACGACGCTGTACTTCGAGACCGACGAAGGTGACGGGTTCCGCGAGCCCGGCTTCAGTAAAGAGAGGCGGCTGGAACCGCAGATCGTCGTCGGGCTGCTCACCGATAGGGCGGGGTTCCCGCTGATGGTGCACGCGTTCGAGGGCAACCGTGCTCAGACCACCACGATGGTGCCGGTCCTGCGGGCCTTCCTGGACGCACACCACCTGTCCGACATCACGGTGGTGGCCGACGCCGGGATGGTGTCCGAGGCGAAGAAACGCGCGATCGAAGCCTCTGGGCTGTCGTTCATCCGCGGTGCCCGCGTCCCCGACGTGCCCTACGTCGTCAAGGTGTGGCGGGACACCCACCCCGACGCCGAGATCCCGGACGGGCACGTGTTCGTCCAGCCATGGCCGGCCGAACCCGGCGACAAGCGCCGTGACCACACGATCTTCTACCAGTATCGGGCTGACCGTGCCCGGCGCACGCTGCGCGGCATCGACCAGCAGATCGCCAAGGCCGAGAACGCTGTCGCGGGCAAGACGCCGGTCAAGCGTAACCGGTACGTGCGGCTGACCGGGGCGGTCAAGAGCGTGAACCGGACGTTGGAAGCCCGTAACCGTGCCCTGGCCGGGATCAAGGGCTACGTCACCAACCTGCCCAACCCCGAGCCCGAGCAGGTGATCGGCGCCTACAGTCGGCTGCTGCAGGTCGAAAAGTCCTTTCGAATGTCCAAAAGCGACCTTGCCGCCCGGCCCGTGTTCCACCACACCCGCGAGTCGATCGAGGCACACCTGACTATCGTGTTCGCCGCCCTGGCCATATCCCGCTGGATCGGTGGCCAGCAGGCAGGCCGCCAGTGCGGCTCCACCGATCGCCGCATAACCCGCCCGGGGCAGTCGGATCGCCACCATCGGGGCGTGGGCGGCTACGTAGCTGTGGACCTCGACAGTGCGCGGTCGACCAGTTGCCGCAGCGCCTCGACGTGGCCGTCGAAGGCCGTCCGGCCGCGCGGGGTCAGGGTGACGAGGGTACGGCGCCGGCGGCCGGCGCCTTCCTTGCGTACCTCGGCGTAGCCGGCCTCGACGAGCGTCGAGACCTGTTTGGAGAGTGCGGAGTCGGTGAGTTCGATACTTTCCCTGAGGAAGCTGAACTCGGCCCATTCGGTTGCCGCGAGCAGCGCCATCAGGCTCAGCCGGGTCGGCGGATGGATCAGCTCGTCGAAGCCGGCCGGAGTGGTCATGAGGTCGCCCGGCGCAGGATCATCCGGTACAGCGGTTCGCCGGCTGCGACGAGGGCGGCGAGCAGCATGCCGAGCACAGTGTTGTGTAGTGGGCTGTCGATCCGGTTGACCAGCCACATCCCGACGAAGGCGAGAACGCCGGCGGCGAGGGCGAAGCCGCCGAGAACGGCCCAGAACCGGCCGGTCAGCTGGGATCGGTGTAGGGCCGCCTTGCTCCGCTGACCGGCGCGGGTGAAGCAGATCAGGGCGGCGACCGCGGCGGCGCCGAAGAGGGACAACTGCAGGGCTGGTGGCACGGGAAGATCCAGCGCCGCGAAGCCAGCGATCATCGCGAGTTGCGTCCCCCAGCCGCGGTGCCGGCCGCGGGACGCGCCGTCGATGGCCTGGTTGCGGCGCTTGGTGACCTCCGCGAGGCGGGCCTGGGCGTCGTCGATGTGGCTCATTCTGATACCCCCGTAGTTTGACTTGCCTGGCAGGAAAGTAACAGTTCACTTTCCCATTAGGCAAGTCAAAGTCAGGTGCGCGAAGCGGGAGCTTCAGGGGCTCCCTACGTGGGGGCGGGGTGGTGAGGCTCAGACTTACCGCCCGTGCGGAGGTGACCACCGATCGTGTAGGCGTGCGCGTCCAGGATGGAAGCCCGTCGCGGCTCGGTGAGCAGGCCCGGGAAGTGCCGGCAACTCTCCCGTCCTCCTGTCGAGCTGCCTCGTTTGTGCGCCCATACCTGGATAGCGCTGGTGATCTGGGCACCAGAGTGGTTATGGACGAGGTTTAACCACGCTGACGCCCAGATCACCACCGGCTTCAGAGGTGGGCTGAGCGCGGGCCGGTCGGACTTAAGAGCCTGGTAAATAAGGGTTTCAGGTGTGTTGGTGGCGGGCGAGGCGGCGGGTCATGACGATGATCATGGCCCATTGGACCATCGCGGCGTGGTGTTCGGGTCGCCGTTCGTAGTCGCGGACAGTGCGGCGGCAGCGGTTGATCCAGGAGAACGTACGCTCCACGCACCACCTGCGGCCGGGCCTCGACGGCTGCGGCAGCAGCGTGAGGGTGGCGTTCACCGGTTCTCACCCCACACGGTGCGCAGCGCGGCGTCGAACGCCGGATCGTGCACATCCACGTGCGCGTAGATCTCGTCCACCACCGACGTGGATGCCCAGCCTCCGGCGTCGCGGGCAATGACTAGGTTCCCATCGGCCGCGTCGAGGACGGCGCTGGCGAAGGAATGGCGAAAGCAGTGCGGCTTGACCAGCCCCAGACCGGTTCGCCGCCCGGCCCGCGCCAGCATCCGCCGGGCCGCGACCGGCGCCCACGGCCGTCCCCGTCCCGAGCCGTAAAGCTGGACCAGCAACATCCCGTGCCCCGCGCCGCCGCGTGGGTACTCGCCGGTGATGTAGTCGAAATAGCTGTGCACCATGGCCGGGCTGACCCGCTTGATCAACCCACCCGTCACCGTGCCGGCCTCCACCCGCCACGGATGCTTCGTCTTCGCGTCCGCCCGGTTCGGATTGCCCGGCCGATGACATACGTGCACGTGCGGCGAGCGGCACTGCCCGCACGCTGCGTTCTCGCGAAGATGCAGGTCCACCAGGTGCAGCCCGCACAGCTCCCCGATCCGGAAGCCGCCATCGGCCAGCCAGGTCACCACCAGCCGATCCCGAGCCGTGCCCACCTCGGCCAGCAGCCGTTTCTCGCGGGCCCTCCGGGAGCATCTTCGGATGCCGGCGCTGCGAGCCGCGCGGCGCCAACGGGTTCGCCGGCATCGTGGTCTTCACGTGGGGCCAGGGCGCATCGCGGCCTCGACGGCCTCGCTGCCAGAGTTGGTGAAAAACAAGCTGTCCAGCCCTTCTGGCAGCACCTCGCCCAGCTTGGCGACGAGACGGCGCAGCGGCTGGTTCATGACCGTGGTGTACTGGCCGTGGATCAACGTGGCGACCTGCTCCTGGGCCGCCTGGACCACCCGCGGGTGGCAGTGCCCGGTGCTGGTGACGCCGATGCCGGCGGTGAAGTCGAGGTAGCGCCGGCCGTCCTCGCCGTAGAGGTACACGCCCTCCCCACGGGTCGCGACAACCGGAGTCGCCTGCCGCAGATGCGGCGACAGATTTGTCATACTCGTCTCCCAGCCCAGCGCGTACATCGGTCGTCCTGAGCGTCGCAAGGCGGGAACGCGCGGACAACGAGCAATCCGTCGCCCACAGCCGGCACCGACTGGACGTTTTGTCAGGCCGACATCCGGTCGCGACGGCGGCGTTGGGCTGCGGGGCGAGTCACACTCGCCCGCTGAGCTGGGGATCCGCTCTTGCGCACACGCCGCCCGCTTGATTGGGTTACTCACCGTGACATCAGCACCGAAGGCCGGCGGACCGCACGACGACGCTGCGGATCGGGGGCCGCTGCGCCCGCTCACCGTGGCCGACGTGCTTGAGTTGCCGGTCCTGGCCGCCGGCCAGCCGAAGGTCATCTGCGGCCTCGGGCAACTGTCACGTCTCGTCCGGTGGGTACACGTCACCGAACTCACCGACCCCGCTTCGTTCCTCAAAGGTGGAGAGCTCGTTCTCACCACCGGCATGCCGCTGCCCACCGAGCCGACTCTGATCCGCAAATACGTCGACGAGTTGGCCCAGGTCGGCGCTGCCGGGCTGGTGATCGAACTGGTCAGGCGGTATCGCACACCGCCCGACGAGCTCGTCCGCGCCTGCCGCGCCAACGATCTACCGCTGATCGTGTTGAGCAGGGACGTCAACTTCGTTGACGTAACCCAGACCGTCCACGCCCTGATCCTCGGCAGCCAGGTCGAAACGCTGCGCCGAGCCCAACAGGTCCATGAGGCGTTCACCGCCCTGACGCTGCGCGGAGCGCAGCCCGAGGAGCTGGTACGCGCGGCCGCCGAGATGAGCGGATACCCCGTGGTTCTGGAGAACCTGGTTCACCAGGCGATGTTGTCCGAGTCGACCGGCCGCGCGCCGACCGACGTGCTCGCCAGGTGGGAGCGGCGCTCCCGGGCCACGCCCTCGCCGCATCAGACGGACGTGTGCGGGCCGGAGTCGTGGCTGGTCACCCCGGTCGAGTACCAGGGTGAAGAATGGGGCCGTCTGGTGATGCTTCCCGACCCCACCACCTCGCCCGCCTTCGGTGCCGAGCACATCATGGTCCTCGAACGTGCCGCGATGGCGCTGACCATCGCCCGACTGATGCAGGGCCGCCCCTGGGAACGCGCCGCCCACCGTACGGCGCTGCTGGACCTGGTCGAGCAGCGCTACCGCTCGGCGAGCGAGGCCCGGGCCCGCATCGAGGCGCTGGGGGTGCCCACCGACGGGCACCGAATCATGATCGCATTGGTCACGCTCGCCGGAGGCGTCGATGACCAGGCCCAGCTCGAGGACGACCTGGCACGGCAATTACAGCAGGCCGGGGTACCCGCGCTTCTCGCTGCCGTATCCCCGACCCGCGTCGGGATGCTGCTCGCGCTCAAGCCCTCGCGCCCGTGGCGACCTGTGGTCGAACGGCTCGGCACGCACGTCCAAGGCTCGTATCCCACCGCCGTGGTGAGCGTCGGTTGCGAAATTTTCGACATCACGCACGCAGCGCGCTCCTTCCACCAGGCCGCCCGAGTGGCGCACGCGGCGGTTCCCGACGGTCGGCCCTTCTACGAGGACTCGGACATAGGTCTGCGCGAGTTGCTCTATGCGCTGCGCGACGACCTTCAAGTGCAGGACTACGTAGAGCGGCACATCGGCCGTCTCATCGAGCACGACAACCGGCACGGCAGCGATCTGCTAGCCACCCTGCACACCTACCTCGATGTGGCCGGCAACAAGACGCTCGCGGCACGCCGCCAGTCGATCTCCCGGCAAGCGCTCTACGAACGGCTACGGGACCATCGAACGCCTCCTCGAACGTGACCTGGAGAACGGTCGACAACGAACCCAACTGCACGTCGCCCTCACCGCCCTCGACGTATTCCGGTTGCCGCACTCGGCTGGCGGGCGCTGAGCCGGGCGCCGCAGCGACCGTGACCTCAGTCTCTGTTCCCCTCCGACGCCATAGCGGAAACGGCGAGAACGGAGAGCAGGACGAGCGCGCAGGCCGGGCCGAGCACGGTCCAGGGGGCCAGTTCCACGTACGGCTGGTTCTCCGACAGGAGGCGGCCCCACTCTGGAGTGGGTGGCTGCTCGCCCAGACCGAGGAAGCCGAGGGAGGCCAGCACGAGGACCGTGGTGGGCAAGCGCAGAAGGGCGTTGCGCCGTACGGCGGGCAGCACCGCAGGCAGCAGGTGGTGGCGCAGCAGGTGCATGCGGCCGGCGCCGAGCGAGATCGACGCGAGCACGTGACTGCTCGCCCGTTCCTGTTCGAACAGAGCCGCAGCCTGGGCGGCGTAGGGGGTCCAGCCGACCACGCACACTGCGCACGCGGCACCCCACACCGACGGACCGGTCACTGCGGTCGTCAGCAGTCCGGCCAGGACAGCCGGCAGCGTCGACATCACTTCTGTCATGCCCGCGCTCACCCGTCCCGCCATGCCGACCAGCAGCCCGGTGATGGTGTTGACCGCCGTCACCGCGAGGGCCACGCCCGCCGTGCGCAGCGCACCGTGACCCAGCCGAGCGAGCAGATCACGGCCGAGCGCGTCCGTGCCCAACGGGTGCACGGCTGAGGGGGGCAGCAGGCGGGCTGCCGTGTCTACGTGTAGGGGATCCCGCAGCAGCCCGGCTACAACGAGTATGAGCAGGGCGAGCAGACAGCATCCGGCGACCCAGCGTGTGGAGTGCCGGCGCGGGAGGGCCGGCGAGTGCAGGGCGGGCAGGGCGCCGTCGCGCAGGGCGGGGCCGAGAAGAGCGCGGCGCAGGGCCTGGATGAGCAGGCCCGCGGCGACGCCGAGCAGGACGAGGACCAGTGTCGCGGTCTGCAGCGGCGGGAGGTCCTGGGCAATGGCGGCATCCAGGGCGAGCCGGCCGAGCCCTGGAATGTTGAATATCTTCTCCACCGCGACTGCGCCGCCGACCAGGGCAACGACGGTCGGCAGGAGCTGTGGAAGCACCCCGGCCAGCGTGCGACGCAGCGCATGCCGGGCGATGTAGCCGGGCGAGAGCCCGCAGGCGTACCAGGTCCGCGCCCATGGCTCGTGGAGGGCGGCGGGCAGGGACTGGTCGAGCAGGCCGCCGATCATCGCCCCGGACGGCACGCCGAGGGCGAGTGCGGGCAGCACCATCGACCCTGGCCCCTCCCAGCCGCTGGACGGGAACCAGCCCAACCACACCCCACACACGGTGGCGAGCAGCGAGGCGAGCACGAACTTGGGCAGCGCGGCGAGGATGGCGACCCCGATGCCCGTCCGCTCCTGTCGTAGTCGCCGCCGGGATCCGAGGTACAGGGTGCGGGCGCTGACCAGCGCGGCCACCGCGATCGTGACCACGAGCGCGCCGAGCATCAGCGTGACGGAGACCGCGAAAGCGGTCGTCACCTGGGGCAGGACCGGTTCGCCCGAGACCCAGGAGGTGCCCGCGTCGCCGCGCGGAAGTCCACCGAGCCAGTGTGCGAGATGCCGGAACGGCCCCTCGTCCAAGCCCAGTTGCTCCCGTATGGCGGCCAACTGCGCAGGGGTGGGATCCTGGTCGGCGGAGCGGGCTCGCAGGACCGTCAGCGCGGGGTCGATCCCGGACAGCCAGGGCAGCAGGGCGACGGCCGCCAGCAGGGCGGCCCCGGCGACGACGCGGCCAACGCCCGCGCGCCACCGGGCCGGGCGGGCACCGGCCGACGTGGCACTGCTCATCCGTCGCTACTTCAACCGGGTGTCGAGGTCGATCAGAGAGCGCTCGCGGGGGTCGAGGACAACACCCTCGACATCGGTGCTGATGCCCTGCACGACTTTCTCGTGGATGAGCGGCACGACGGCATCGGTGCGCAGGATCTCCGCCTCGGCCCGCATGATCTTCTGCTGTCGCTGCGCGGTGTCGCCTTCTGCGGCCGCGGACGTGATGGCCTGGTCGACCGCGGAGTCCTGCAGGCCCGCTATGTTGTAGACGCCGTTGCTCGCAAAGTCGCTCGCGAGGTATGCGACCGCGTCGCCAGTGTCGAGGAGCGTCACCCGGGAGAAGACGAGCGCGTCGTACCTGCCCGCGAGGAGGTCGGCCTCCATCTGCGTGTACTCGCGTACGTCCTGCTGCACGGTGAACCCGGCCTTCTCCAGCTGCTGCTGCAGGACGGTCGCGGCCTCGGGAAGTTCCGTGCGGTTGGTGTAGGTGGCCAGGCGTACCGTCCTGCCGTTGGTCCTCGACTTGACCTGTGCGGTGGTCGCGGCCGTCGCGCGGCCGGTCACCGCGACACGCTTGTCGGCCGCCCAGGAGATGGCGGGTCCGAACAGGCCCTGTGCTGGGTCGGCGTATCCGCCGAAGACCGAGTCGACGAGAACCGAACCGTCCACGGCCTCGCGGGCAGCCGCGCGCAGCGACTCGTCGGCGAAGATGCCGCTGCGGGTGTTGAGGACCAGGCTGTCGGTCCGCACGGAGGGCACTTCGTGACGGGTGTCCTTGCCCAGCAGCTTCGCCTGGGCAGTGGGGATCCACTCGGCGATGTCGACCTCTCCGGCGCGCAGGGCGTTGGCGCGGGCCGCGCCGTCGGCGATCCACGTCACGTCGATGCCGGATGCCTTGGCCTTGCCGCCCCAGTAGTCGTCGAAGCGGTCCAGAGTCGCCGTGGTCTTCCCGGTGAGCTTGGTGATCTCGAAGGGGCCGGTTCCGGTGCCGACCGGGCTGACGGTGCCGTCCTTCGCGTACGCCTTCGTGGAAAGGATCCCCAGCGCGGGGCTGGCGAGTCGCAGCGGGAGCACCGGGTCGGCCGCCTTCGTGCTGATCGTGATGCTGTCGGTGTCCTCGGCCTTAGCCGTCAGTGTCACGTCGCTGAGGACGCGAGGCTTGATCTTGGCCGCATTGGCGTGGTCGAGCGCGTTGACGACGGACTCGGCGGTGACCTCAGTGCCGTCCTGGAACGTGGCCTTGCGCAGCTCGAAGACCCAGGTGGTGGCGTTTTTCTGGGTCCAGGACTTCGCCAGCGCCGGCGCGGCGGTTCCGTCCGCGTCCAGCGCCGTGAGCCCTTCGACCACGGAGAGCTTGCTCAGCACGGTGGCGTCATTACTGTACGGGGACAGGGCCTGCACCGGCGGCACCGCGAGGGCGACCCTCAGACGACCGGATGCCCCGGCTTTCGCATCGGTGCCCGAGCCGCCCGACGCGAAACAGCTGGCCAGCAACGGGGTGAGCGCAAGCGCCACGAAGAGGCCGCGGGAGGTGGTGCGCATGATGGGTCCTGTCGTTCGAAAGGCTGGGTCACGCCCCGGCTCACCGGATGCGGCGAGCGGGCCGCGTCAGCATATAAGGTAAGCCTAACCATCCTTCTGCAAGGTGGTTGAAATCCCAATCAGGCCCTCGACGCCTCCAGGTTCTACGCCCCCTACCAGCGCGGGGGCACCCTCCTCCTTGCGTCACTCCGCCGACGCCAGCAAACATGCCGGTGGCCGAAACTAGCGGCCGGTGTGCTGCACCGTCGCGCACCTCGATGGTTACGTGCTCTGCAGGGCATCCCGCTGCACCGGATCGGCCAGGTGCGGGAGGAGGTCAGAACTCCAGCTCAAGGCCATGGCACGGGTATTGGAATACTTCAGGCCATTCGTCCTACCGGATATGCAGCTCGCCGGCCTCGTACATCGCGATTACGATCTGCGCCCGTTCTCGGGCGCCGAGCTTGGCGAGGATCCGGCTCACGTGGTTCTTCACCGTCCAGATGCTGAGGAACAGCGAAACGCTGATCTCCTCGTTGGTCAACCCTCGGGCGACCAGCCGCGCGACCTCCCGCTCCCGCGGCGTCAGCGAGTCGAGCGCGGTGGACCGTATGGCGGGCGTGGCACTGGCGGGCGGCGTGGCACCGGCGGGCGGCGCGGCACCGGCGGGCGGCGCGGCACCGGCGGGCGGCGTGGAACCAGAGACGGGTGCGGCCGGATCGGCAGCCGGCGCGGAACCAGCGGCGGGTGGGGCGGCGAACCGTTCGATCACCCGGCGGGTCACCGCCGGGTCGAGCAGCGCCTGGCCCTCGGCGACCAGCCGGACCGCCCGGCGCAGCTCGTCCGGGGCGACATTCTTGGTGAGGAAGCCACTGGCCCCCTCGCGCAACGCACCGAAGACGTACTCGTCCAAGTCGAACGTGGTCAGCACGATGACCCGCGGCGTCGGGTCCGGCGAACCCGCCACGATCTGCCGGGTGGCCGCGATGCCGTCCCGGGCGGGCATCCGCACGTCCATGAGTACGACATCCGGCCGCAGCTCCGCTGCCATGCGCACCGCTGCGGCGCCGTCGGCCGCCTCGCCGACCACGACGATGTCGACGGTCCGCTCCAGCAGGGCCCGGATTCCGGAGCGCACGTCCGGCTGGTCGTCGGCGATCAGCACCCGGACCATCAGGTGTCCCTCACCGGCAGCCAGGCGTCCACCCGGAACCCGCCGCCGCCGTCCGGGCCGACCTCCAGCCGGCCACCCAGGCTGCGTACCCGTTCCCGCATCCCGGCGATCCCGTGCCCGCCCGGCGCCACCGGCCAGGCCTGGCCGGGCACCAGCGGCCCGGGCGCGTCCTGCCCGGAGGAGGCAGGGGAGCCGGACGCACCCCGGCGCGGCGATCCCGCCGATACCGAACGTCCCACGCCCTCGTTACCCGGATCGGCAAACCTGAGGTGCAGCGACCCGCCCTCCCGTCGCACGGTGAGCGCCGCCCGGGCGGCGCCAGCGTGCTTGAGCGTGTTGGTGAGCGCCTCCTGGGCGATCCGGTACGCGGCCTGGGCGACCGACGCCGGCACGTCCCGCACCCCGTCGAGGTCCACCCGCAGATCCAGTCCGGCCCGCTGCGCCACCTCCGGTAGCCGGCCCAGGTCGGCGAGCGTCGGCGCGGGCCGCAGCGGCGCCGGTGCCGCGTCGCGCAGCAGGCGTACCGTCCGGGAGGTCTCGCGGACGGCCTCGTCGTGCGCCGCCAGCGCGGCGGCGATCGCCGCCCGGCAGGCGTCCGGCTCCGCGTTAACGGTCTCCTCGGCGAGCCGCAACTGCAGGCCGATCACCACCAGGCTGTGCGCCGCCACGTCGTGCAGGTCAGCCGCCACGACCAGTCGCTGCTCGGCCAACCGCCACTCGGCCTCCTGGCGTGCCTCCTCGTCGGCCCGGGCCAGCCGCCGCCGCACCTCCTCGGCCCACCGGCGGTGCTGCCAGACGGCCTCCCCGACGGCCAGCGCCAGGCCGACCACCACGAGGCTCTGCGCCTCGCCGACCAGCACCCCGAGCGGCCACTCGTCCTCGACCAGGATCCGCCACCCGACGTTGCCCGCCAGCAACGCCACCGCCAGCAGCGCTGCGGGCCGCAGGTGGCCGCTGGCGGCCGCGCCGAGGAAGGGCAGCAGCAGCGGCCACGCCGTCCCGATCCCCGGGTAACCGACCAGGTGGTACGTGACGACCGCCGCCGTGGAGACCAGCAGCACGGCGAGCCGGTGCCGCCGGCGGGCGAACTGCAGGCCACCGAGGACGAACCCGAGGATCCAGCCGGCCGGGCTCACCGGTAGCGACGCCGGCTCCTCTGCGAGGGCGGTGACGGTCCACACCGACACGGCGACGACGGCCGCCAATGCGGCGTCCCGGCCGAGCCGGCGCACATGCTCAGTCATGATGATGGCCAATGTCTGCGGGGGCCGGCGGCGCGACCACCGCCGGGTCGGTGCCCGGCGTCACGAGGACGAACTGGCCCATCATGCCGGCGTCCTCGTGTGCCAGCAAATGGCAGTGGAACATGAACGGCCAGGTCGGCGACGGGTACGCTCCGAACTGGACGAGCAGCCGGACCTCGGCGCCCGGCGGGACGTAGACGGTGTCCTTGCGGCCCCGCCCCGCTGGCTCGGGCCGCCGACCGGCCACCTCCAGCACCTCGAACGCAGCGTTGTGGATGTGGAAGTTATGCGGCAGCCCGACGTCGTTCCGCAGCCGCCAGATCTCGGTGCTGCCGAGCGGCACCACGGCGTCGATCCGGGAGGCGTCCATGGCCTTCTCGTTGATGAGGAAGTCGCCGAGGCCGAAAACGCGCTCGGCCCGGCCGGCGGCCGGCTGCGGTAGTCGGGGCGACGCCGGCAGGGCCGCCGGCAGCGGCGGAGCCGGGCGCAGGTTCTGCGCGGCGCGCAGCTCCAGGATGTCGAACTCGTCGGCGCCGCCGGCCAGGCGGTCGACAGATTGGCGCCGAGCTCCGGCGGGCGGCTGCGCAGCCGTACCCGCTCGCCCGGACGCAGCTCCACCAGCAGCTCGGCCCGCTCCCCGGGGCTGAGCCGCAGGTGGTCGACCCGGACCGGCGCCGGCAACAGGCCGTTGTCGCCAGCCACCACGTGGAAGTCCCGGCCGCCGCCGAGAACCAGGTCGTAGATCCGGGCGTTGGAGGCGTTGAGCACCCGCAGCCGCACCCGCTCGGTACGCACGTCGAGCACCGGACCCCAGACCCCGTTGACCAGGATCTCCGAACCCAGCAGACCGGTGACCGCGAACCCGCCGAAGGCGATGTTGGCGTGGTCGAGTCGGCCCTCTGGGGTGAAGTCCTTGTCCTGCACGATCAGCGGGATGTCGTCCACCCCGTACTCGCTCGGCAGCAGGCCCTCGGCCGCGCCGTCGTCGACATACAGCAGACCGGCGACGCCGCGGTAGACGTGCTCCTTGGCACGCCCGTGCGGGTGGGGATGGAACCACAGCGTCGCGGCCGGCTGGTCCACCCGCCAGGCGGGCTGCCACACCGCGCCGGGCTGGATCATGCGGTGCGGGCCACCGTCGAACTCGGCCGGCAGTTCCATGCCGTGCCAGTGCAGCGTGGTCGCCTCCGGCAGTTCGTTACGCACCACCGGGGCGAGGGTGTCGCCCCGGGACACCCGTACCGTGGGCCCGAGATAGCTGCCGTTGACCCCCCAGGTATCCGCCCGCTTGCCCGGCAGCAACTCGGTCTGACCGGTCTGCAGCCGCAGGTCGACGCGGAGCCGTCCGTGCGCGTCGCGGACGCCGCGGGCCAGCGGCGGGATGGCCAGCGGCCGGTCGAACGACACCTGGCCGACGTTGCTGCGGTACGCAGTGCTCCAGACGTACCCGGCCATGCCGGCCGCAGGCAGCGCCACCACCGCCGGGTGGCCGCCCCGCGGAGCAAGGCCCGGCGGGAGATCCCCATTACCGACTGCCGCCCGTGCCTGGGCGCCGAGCCGGCCAGCCGGCGATCAGCAGGCCCACCGCGATGATCCAGATCGCCACCCAGGATTCCGGCGCGGGCACGATCCGCGGATCGCGCAGGATCACCCCGATCGGCACGAACAGCCCGCCGAACAGGGTGAAGACCCCGAGCAACGCGACGACCACGCCAGCCAGGCGGCGTAGCAGGACCCCTCGAGATCGAGTTTTGGTCATGCCGACGACGCTATGCCGGCACCTGGCCGCGCCACATCGCTCCACAGAGCCATTCCGGACCACACGCGAGGCCGGACAGTGGCGTAGCGCGACCGGGAGCGGGCTACCCTGGCGCGTGCGCGGTTATCCCGCTTATCGCGCGCCGCAGGGCTCCTGCCCCACCTACGCGCATCCACCCGAGATCGAATGTGGCTACGAGCCCGCATCGCCGCAGATCAGCGACGATCAACCGCAACACAAATTCGGACATTCACCGATGACTATCCGGTGGTGGGCCGGAGGCACCACCATGCGAACCAACTGGCGACCGTCGCCGGCGCGCCGTTGCCAACGCGGGGTACGGGATCACCCCCGCGTGCGCGGGGAGCAGCAGCTCTGGCTCTAGTGCTCTGACCAGAAACGTTCACCGGGTAGGTGACACGCCGGGTGGCGCTGGGACCTGGAGGTCAGGACTCACCCTCGACGGCGGTGATGTTGGCTGTCGAGAGTGGGTGGGCGGGTTGGCCGAGCCGGTACGGGCACGCTGGTTGACGCAGGACGAGGGCCGCAGCGTTCGGGTCCGCCGGGCGTTGATCATCATGGCGTCGGCGTCGGGTACGCCGGTGCCGGCGATCGCGCGTCTGGTCGCGGCGCACGAGGACACGGTGCGTGATGTGATCCACGCGTTCAACGAGATGGGTCTTCGCGCGCTGGACCCTCAGTGGGCGAGAGGCCGTCCCCGCCGGATCAGTGACGACGATGAGGCGTTCATCGTTGCGACGGCCACCACGCGGCCGGCCAAGCTCGGCCACCCGTTCACTCGCTGGAGCCTGCGCAAACTCGCCGACTACCTCGCTACTACCAACACGGAGCGGCGGGTGCTGGTGGGCCGGGAACGGCTGCGGCAGCTACTGCGTGACCGATCCGCACACGGCGGCCGGACGGCGCACCGATCTACGCATCCTGGACAACCTGTCGGCGAACAAGACCCCCGCCATCCGCTCCTGGGCCGCCCGGAACAAGGTCGAGTTGTGCCTCACCCCGACCAGCGCGTCGTGGGCCAACCCCATCGAGGCCCAGTTCGGGCCGCTGCGCACCTTCACGATGGCCGGTTCAAACCACCCGAACCACACCGCGCTGGCCCGCGAGCTGCAGACCCCTCGTGGGCGACCAACACCATCGGCAACGCCAGCGGAGCCGGTTTCGGCGTCATCGATGACCGGGACGGGCGCTACAACCACGGAACCTACGACGAGATTCTGCGATTCGAGCTGTGGACGCACGAGTACTTCGGCTGGGTCACCACCGCCGGCTGGTACACCGGTCCGGGCTACTGCACCGCCCAGATGCGCTCGGACGACCGGGGTGCGACCTGGTAGCGGCAGTATCCGGACCTGGGCGCGGGACAGCATTTCATCGGTGCGCGTACCAGTTACTTCGTCACCGCGTACCGGTGTTGACCGCAAGGGTCCCCGAACCCGCGCCGGCCTGACCCCACCCGCGTCGCCGGCGCGGTGACCTCCCCACCGAATTCGGCCCTGACCTGCACATTCAATCCGGGTGCAAGTGCGAGTCAAATGGCCTGCCTCAGGGTGGATGCCGGCCGCCGGACACACCTCGCTGTCTTCGGCCGATCGCATCCGTCAACGGGGGAGGGCGGCCTGCCCATGTATCACGCTCACCGGGGCGTTGCTGTTCGCTGGCCGGCAGGGATCGGCCAGCGAACCGGTATGTCCTCGATTGGATGGGAGTAGCCGTGCGTCGGTGGTTGTGGTTGGCCTTGCTCGGACTTCTCGGTGGTGCGGCGGCCGTCGTCGCAGGTCCGGCTCAGACGTCGGCGGACGGCATCGACCCGTTCGTGGCCAAGATCGAGGTGGGCACGCCCGGGGCGGGTGGCACCAGCTGCACCGGTTCCCTCGTGCACCGGCAGTGGCTGGTCACCGCCCGGACCTGCTTCGAGGCGGGAGGCCAGACCGTGACGCTGGGGCCACCGAAGCGGGCGACGATGGCCACCGTCGGCCGGGCGGACCTGAGCACCACGTCGGGTCACGTGGTGCCGGTCGTGCGGCTGGTCCCGCACCCGCAGCGTGATGTCGTCCTGGCCCGGCTCGCCACGCCGATCTCGGGTATCGCGCCGGTGCCGATCGGTTCGGCCGCCCCGAGCGTGGGCGAGCGGCTGCGACTGATCGGGTACGGCCGCACCCGCACCGAATGGGTGCCCAACCGGGCGCACACTGCCACCTTCGAGGTCACCTCCGTCGGCACCTCCACTATGGACATTACCGGTGTCACAGCGGACCAGGCCGGCCCCTGCAAGGGGGACGCTGGCGGCCCCGCGCTGCGTGACGGTGGCGGGGGGACCGAGCTGGTGGCGATCGGGCACTCCTCCTGGCAGGGCGGGTGCGTCGGGGAGACGGAGACGCGGCGGGGTGCGCTCGAGACCCGGGTGGACGACATCCGGGACTGGATCAGGCTCGCGACGACCGACGTGTCGGTGTTCGGCGTGCTGGCGGACGGCCGGCTGACGTACTCCGGCATCGACTCCGCGACGGGTGACCGGCTGGGGACGGTGACGTCGGCGGCGGCGCTGCCCTTCGCGGCTGGGTCGATGGCGACGTTGAACTTCAACACACTGCTGGTCGCCTCGACGACCGGAGTGCTGTACCGGGTGGACATCACCGCCACCAACCCTTTGCGCTTCGATCCGCCGGTGCAGATCGGCACGGGTTACACGCACAAGCTGCTGGCGTACGACGGGGACGGCTCGCTGTTCGGGATCGCGGCGGCCACGGGGGCGCTGCGCCGGTACACGGTGCCGAGCGCGAAGCCGTCCACCCTGATCAACAACACGTTGATCGGCGACCGGGGGTTCGGGACTCTGAAGACGCTGGCGACGGCGGGACCGGATCTGCTCCTGGCCACGACCAGCGCCGGGGTGTTGATCCAGTACCGGATCAGCGACAACACCTGGTCCCGGACGGACCTCGCGACGTCGGGCTGGGACTACGAGCACCTGCTGTCGCCGGGCGACGGTCTCTACTACGCGCGTGCCGCGCAGGGCGCCATGCTGCGGTTCCGTGACCAGAATCCGCTCAACGGCAGTGGCACGGACATCCAGTCGTTCCCGAGCGACCCGGTGGACACCAGTGGCTGGAATCAGACCCTGCTGTCGGCCGTGCCGCTGACGTCCTTCCCGGAGAGCCCGGTCGACGTGTCGATTTTCGGCATCCGATCCGACGGCCGGTTGACGTACTCGCAGATCGACTCCGCGACCGGTGACCGGCTGGGGACGGTGACGTCGGCAGCGGCGCTGCCCTTCGCGGCTGGGTCGATGGCGACGTTGAACTTCAACACACTGCTGGTCGCCTCGACGACCGGAGTGCTGTACCGGGTGGACATCACCGCCACCAACCCTTTGCGCTTCGATCCGCCGGTGCAGATCGGCACGGGTTACACGCACAAGCTGCTGGCGTACGACGGGGACGGCTCGCTGTTCGGGATCGCGGCGGCCACGGGGGCGCTGCGCCGGTACACGGTGCCGAGCGCGAAGCCGTCCACCCTGACCAACAACACATTGATCGGCGCCAGCGGGTTCGGGAGCCTGAGGACGCTGGCCGCGGCGGCGCCGGACCTGCTTCTGGCCACGACAAGCGCCGGCACGCTGATTCAGTACCGGATCACCGACACGTGGGCGCGGACCGACCTGGCTTCGTCGGGCTGGAATCACGCGCACCTGCTGTCGCCGGGCAACGGCCTGTACTACGCGCGTACCGCGCAGGGCGCCATGCTGCGGTTCCGTGACCAGAATCCGCTCAACGGCAGTGGCACGGACATCCAGTCGTTCCCGAACGATCCGGTGGACACCGGCGGCTGGGACCAGGCATTGCTGTCCGCCCAACCCTTTAGCGCCTGACGGATGGGGAGTCACATCGTGATGCGAACGCGACTGCTGGCGGCGGTGCTCGGCCTCGGTGCTGCCGGGCTGCTGGTCGGGGCGTCGGCACCGACCCGCGCCGTGGCCGACGACGCGCCTCCGTCCATCGTGGAGGATTTCAGCTACCCGGGTGCCGCGCAGATCCTGGCGCAGCAGAACGTCAAACTGATCTCCGGTGATGGGCACATCCTGCTGGCCGACTGCGCCACGCCGCCGGAGGGCGACATCGGGCTGCTGAAGGTCTGGACCACGGACGAGCAGATCGGGGCGGACGGCATCGGACGGGTCTGCTTCAAGGTGACGGCCCGGACCGGGCTGCTCAACCTGGAGGTCCCCGGTGTGTACGAGATCCGCGGCGACGGTCAGCGCACCGGCACCGGCCACGAGGTGACCGCGGAGCTGCGCAGCGACGAGGGCGAGGAGATCACGGTCGAGGTCGACCCGGACGGTAGCACCCAGGTCGGCCTTGGTGCGGATCCGGACGCCTCCCCGACCATGTTGCTGCGGCTGACCGTCGCGGGTTGACGTCAGTCGATTCATGTAGGCGGAGTTGACACGACTCCACGACGGGGGAGAGGGCCGTGAGTACACCGCTGGATGTCGCCGACAGTCTGCGTCGATCACCCATCGGGCGGAGCCGTCCGCTGATAGCCGCGCTGACGGTACTGGTACTGCTGGCGGGCCTGCTGCATGCCAGGCCGGCGCAGGCAGCGGCGGAAACCACCCCGGTGGACCGGTCGTTGGTGGTCTCGGCATGGCGGTGGGGTGGCACGCAGGTCCGGGCCGCCGCCGAGGCCGCGCTGGTGGGCTCCGACGCCCAGGTGCGGGAGTTCCTGGAAGCGGGGTGGCAGCAGGCGCAGCAGCTCGACGAGCGGGACGCGGTCGTCGCCGCAATCGCCGAAGGCGGGCCGGCGGTGCGGGCGGCGGCGCGGCAGGCCTTGGACGCCGCCGATGCCGGCGACGAGAGTGCCATCGACACGTTCCTGGCCGATGGCTGGCACGGGCCGTCGGACATCGATGCGCGGGTGTCGGTGAACCAGCTGATGGCTACCGGTGGGCCACAGGTCCGGGAGGCCGGTCAGCGGGCGTTGGACTCCGGGGATCCGGCGGTGTTGCGGGCGTTCCTCGACTCGGGCTGGCAGGTGCAGTGGCAGACCGACCAGCGGCTGCGGGTCAACCAGGCGATGGCCACCGGTGGGCCGCAGGTGCAGGCGGCTGGGCAGAAGGCGCTGGACGCGGGTACGCCGGAGGCGCTGGAGCAGTTCCTGGAGTACGGATGGGCCGTCGCGGCTGCTCAGGACGAGGAGACCGCGACGCTGACCGGCCTGCTGGCACAGGCGCAGGCCGCTGGTGAGGTGGCCGACGAGGAGACCCGCAACGCTACGCGGGAGGCGGATCGGGCGAAGGCGGCCTCGGACGCGGCGCGCCGGGCGGCCCAGGCGGCGGCACGGGCGACCGAGGCGGCACGGGACAACACCGCGCAGGCGGCGGCGCATGCCAAGCGGGCGGCTGCGGCGGCGCACAAGGCGGCGGAGGCGGCGAAGGTCGCGGTGCAGGCGGCAGCGGCGGCGAGCCGGGCCGCGCGAGCGGCGTCGACGGCGGCCGCGCGGGCGGCGTCGGCGGCGGCGCAGGCGGACCGGGCCGCGGCGCGGGCGTACCAGGCGGCGGCGCACGCCGCCACGGACGCGTCGAAGGCGTCGGCCGCGCGGCAGGCGGCCCAGGCGGCGAACGCCATCGCGCAGGAGGCGCGGAACTTCGCGGACAAGGCCGAGCAGGCCGGCCGGGCGATCCAGGCCGGCATGCAGGCGGTCGATGCGGCGAACTCGGCGGCCATGCACGCCCAGGCGGCGGCAGCGGCCAACGAGGAGGCGGTCCAGCACGCGAACAACGCGGGTGCGGACGCGGCGGCGGCCGTAGAGGCGGCGAAGCGGGCGCGGGCCAACGCCGAGCGGGCGGCGCGGGCGGCGCGGGCCGCCGAGAGGTACCTGCGGGTCGCCATCGACGCGGCGTTCGACGCGCGAGACGCGGCCCGGCGGGCGGCGGCGAACGCGGAGGCCGCGGCGCGGGCGGCGATCGATGCCGCCAACCATGCCGGGGAGGCCGCGGAGGCGGCGCGGCGGGCGACCGAGCATGCCAACGCGGCGACGGTCGCGGCCACGTCCGCGGTGGAGGCGGCGGTGGCTGCCGCCGCGGTGTTCGACGCGGCCCGCGAAGCCGATGTCGAGCGGCTGGCGGTGGCCAAGGACGAGCGGCTGGAGGTCGCCCGGGCGGCGAACGCGGAGTACGAGGCGCAGCGGCGCCGCGCCGACTGGGACACCGAGCAGGCCGCCCAGCGGGACGCGGAGACCAACCGGCTGCTCACCGTGGCCCAGGATCCGGCCACTCCGCTGACCGACGCGGTGGCAGCCGGCCGGCGGGTGGCGCTCACCCTGGCAGCCACGGCCCAGGGAGTGTGGACCCGGGAGGCGGCCCTCGCGGCCCTGTCCGGCACCGACGAGCAGGTGCTGGAGTACGCGCGCACCGGTGTGGCCAAGGCCGCCGCCCGGGACGACCGGCAAGCCGTCATGAACCTCGCCGTCGCCGACAACGCCGCACTCGCCGAGGCCGCGCAGACGGCGCTGGATGGTGACGACGCCGCGGTGCGGCAGTTCCTGCGCGTCCAGAACTACCCCGGCCGATACAGCCAAGACCGGCTCAAGGTCAACCAGATCCTCGCGGCCGCACGCGAGGCCGGTGACGTGGTACTGGCCCAGGCGGCACAGGAGGCGCTGGACGCCGAGACGCTGAAGGCGCTACGTGACTTCCTGGACATCGGCCGGTACACCGCCGCTGCCGTGGGTGAGCGGGTGCTGGTCAACCAGATCATGTCCGACCCGGACAGCGGCCCGGAGGTCAAGGCCGCCGCTCAGGTCGCCCTCGACGGGCCGCCGCCGGGCCTGCGCGAGTTCCTCACCACCGGCCGGTACACCGCGGCGGAGCGGGACCACAGCAGCGCGGTTCACCTCGCGGTGGTCGGCGGCCTGGTGGACAAGATCAACGAGGTCGCCGAGACCGCGGTGCGGAACGCGCTGGAGGCCCAGGAAGTGGCGGCGCGGGCGCGCGGCGACGCCGCCCAGGCCGCCTCCTACGCCAACCAGGCGGCCCAGTCCGCCCAGAAGGCGGCCGGCTATGCCGACAAGGCCCGGCAGCACGCGGTCAAGGCCGCGCAGTCGGTGGACAAGGCAGCGGCGGCGGTCAAAACCGCCAAGCAGGCCGCTACTCGTGCCAACGCCTCGGCCCGAAGCGCCCTCCGCTCTGCCACCTGGGCGATCTCGTCCTACGAGAACGCCGCGGCGGCCGCCTCCGCGGCACACGCCGCTGCCGAACGCGCCCGTAAGGCCGCGCTCAGCGCCGGCAAGAGCGCGGTGGTCGCGGCCGCGGCCGCGCAGCAGGCCTACGAGGAGTACACCTTCGCCCAGGGCGTCGAAATGCAGAAGTGCGTCGACAACTACACCTCCGTCGGCGTTCAGGATTGGGAACAACTCCTCGACCCCACCGACAGCGACTACGCGGAGAACTGCGTCCGCAACGTCATCGCCGACCCGGCCGAACTGGCCACACGCGCCTACATCAACGCCGGCTACTGCGAGGTGTTTCCGCAGGGCAGCCAGGACTACCAGAACTGCGTCCAGTCCACCCTGCACCCCGCCTTCACCGGCATCCAATCGCTGGTCGCCATCGGCCAGGCGATCAACGGCCTCACCGCCCTCCTGGCTCCGATCGGCGTCGCGGCAGGCGTCGCCTGCGTGGCCACCATCGTCTGCGGAGCGGCCCTCGGCACCATCCTCGGCCTCGGCGAGGTCGGTCTCAACCTCTACCGCCTCATCAACGGCGACCAGACCCTCGCCCAGACCCTTCTCAACCTCGGCCGGACCGCGCTGGAAACACTGCTCCTCGCGGGAATCGGCAAGGCGGTCTCCGCCGGCTTCCGCAGCATAAAGGCGCTGTACGTCGCTTCCCAGCACGCCAAGAAGCTCCAGACGGACCTACAGGTCGTCAACCTCGTCCGGTTGCGGCTGGCCGGTTGGACGACCTGCCTGCGGCACAGCTTCGACGCGCGGACGCCGGTCCTGCTGGCGGATGGCGGCCAACGCCGGATCAGTGACATCGAGGTCGGCGACAGGGTGCTCGCCACCGATCCCACCACCGGGCAGACCACCGCCGAGTCGGTCACCCGGCTCTGGCGCAACCGCGACACGACCCTGACCGACGTGACGGTGGTCGGGCCCGCGGGCGGGACGGGCACCGTCAGCACCACCGCCACGCACCCGTTCTGGGCGGAGTCGGCGCGGGAGTGGGTGACAGCCGCGGACCTGGGCGCCGGGGCGAAGCTGCGCACCCCGGTCGGCGACCTCGCCACGGTCGGCTCGGTCCGCACCTTCACCAGCGACCGGGTGATGTACGACCTCACGGTCGCGGGCACGCCCACCTACTACATCGTCGTGGGCGACACGCCGGTGCTCGTGCACAACAACAACACCGACTGTCCGTTGGTGCTCGGTATCGCGCGGCACGGCGAAGTCCTGAAGGAGCAGATCGGTGGCTATACGCTTAACAATCCGGAGTACGCTCGCGTCCTCGGGAACGTGAACGGCCTGCCATGGACAGTCTGGATGCACATGGTCAAGGATGCCCTGGGCAGTAACTCGAAGGTCGCTGTGGCGCTGGATGGCTTCGACGGAATGAACGTGGGCACGGTGGAGGAGGCGAAGCAGGCGTTTCTCGCGGCGTACCGGGCCGGTGCCACCGGGGATGGGGCTGCGACCCAATGGGAGATGTACCAGATCGGGCTCCAATGCCGACTTGAGAACTTCGATTGGGTGAACGTCACCTGGTACTATCGCGGGATAAAGATCGATTTGCCAGAGCCCATCTGGGACCTGGACCCCGCCAAGGTGAGGTTTCCCTGACGTGGACGGTGAATTCCGGTCGGAGCGATACTTCAAAGTCTGGGCGTACTCGGTCAGCAAGTGCCGGCTGCTCCTGCGGAGCACCAAGGACCCTGGCATCTCCACCCGGATCGACGTCTACTTCGGCGGCGTAGGTCGGATGTTGCTCAAGCCCTACTACGAGGGTCTACACGCGACCGAGGCGGATGCCGCAACCACGGCCGAGTACCGGGACAGGTATGGGGAGATCGGGACGGGATACACGCTGTTCACACTGGAGCCCGACCTGCGCAGCTTCGTCGTGGCCGGCGTGATGCAATGGCATGAGGACGACGGCGGGTTCGACGATCCATCATTCTTCGGCCACTTCAAAGGCGCGTAACCCGGTCGCTTCCTGCCTGCGGGACCCGGCGAGCGGGGCGAGATACACGCGGACGTCTTCGGCGTCCGGCATGCCGAGCTCGGCGTAGATGGCGTATGCCCGCTCGTAGTGTCTGCCGGCCTGGTCGGGGTCGCCGAGGGCCTTGTGGGCGTGACCGAGACCGGTGTGGGCGCGGGCCTGCTGATGTCGGGTGCTGGCACCGGTAGCGATGGCGAGCGCCTCGCTGTGGTGGGCCAACGCGGTGGTCGCGTCGCCGGCGAGTTGGGCCGCCTCCCCGAGGCCGTTGACCGACCAGGCCTGCCCGTTCCGTTCGCCGGCTTCCCTGAAGCGGGCGAGCGCCTGCCTGAAGTAGCCGGTGGCCTCCTCCGGTTCGCCCAGACGGAGGTGGAGCAGGCCGAGCGTGTCGAGGGCATGGGCTTCGGTGATGGGTCCGCCAAGAGGCTGGAGGATGGCCAGCGACTGCCGCAGGTTGGTCGCGGCCGGCGCGTAGTCGCCCTGCCGAAGTTCGACGTTGGCCACGTTCAACAGCGCGGTCGCCACGCAGTAGCGGGCACCGATTTCCCGGAAGATGGCCAAGGCCTGCCGGTAGTGGTCGCCCGCGTCGGCATAGCGGCCCACACGCTCCTCCGCCACGCCGAGGTTGTTCAGCGCGAACGCCTCGGCGAGCCGGTCGCCGGCCTGCCGGGACAGCTCGATGCTGCGCCGATTGTGGTCCATGGCGTCGTCATGGTTGCCCAGCCGGTAGCCGACCGTGCCGAGGCTGGTCAGGGTGAGCGCCTCGCCGACCAGATCGCCGGCCTCGCGAAACCGGGCGAGCGCCTGCTGGAGATGCTCGACTGCCGCCTGGTAGCGGCTCAACCGGTTGTAGGCCGTGCCGAGCTGGCGGAGCGCGTGTGCCGACCCGATGTGGTCTCCCGCCTGCTCGGCCGCATGGTAGGCGTGATCGTTGATGGCCACCATCTCGGTGAGGTGGGCGTCGCTGAGGTAGCGGTACAGGGCTCGCGCGAGCCCGGCGACGTAGCTGGACGCGCCGACGGCCCTGCCGTACGCCGCGACCGCCACCAGGCAGTACCGTTCGGCGTCCAGCCAGGCGCGCGCGGCCTTCGGGTCGCTCAGATCGGGGATCAGCGTGGCGGACGCGGTGGCCTCGGGACGATAGTGCGCCTCGCCCGGGTGCAGGGTGTCGGTGGCGGACACGGCGGTGGTCAGGTAGTAGTCGAGCAGCCGCTGCTGCGCGGCCTGGCGCAGCTGCTCGGTCTCGTCGTCGTTGGCCAGGTGGGCCGCGTACGCGCGCAGCAGGTCGTGCATCCCGTACCGGCCGCGACCGGTGCGGTGGACCAGGTTTGCCTGGGTCAGCAGCTCGAGGGTCCGGCGCGTCTGGTCGAGGCCGGTGCCGGTCAGCGCCGCGGCGGCGTACGGATCCAGGTCCGGGCCGGGATGGAGGCCGACAAGGCGGAATGTGCGTACGGCGTCGGGGGACAGGTGGTGGATGGACCAGGAGAACACCTCGCGCACGGCGGCGTACGGGTCGCCGGCGTCGAGCAGGTGCAGTCGGGTCTGCCGGTCGGCCAGCTCGGCCACCAGCTCGGCGAGCGTGCTGTCCGGCCGGGAGGCGGCCAGCTCGGCGGCGACGCGGAGCGCCAGCGGCAGCCGTGCGCACTGCTCGGCCAGCGTCGCGGCGGCCTCCGGTTCGGCCTCCACCCGGGAGCCGATCAACCGGCGCAGAAGGTCGACCGCCTCGGCGGCCGGGAGCAGGTCGAGGTCGAGCCGGTGGGCGCCGTGCAGGGCGACCAGCCCGGCAAGCCTGTCCCGGCTGGTCACCACCACCAGGGAGGAACTGCTTCCGGGCAGGAGCGGCCGCACCTGTGCCACGCTGGCGGCGTTGTCGAGCAGGATCAGCATCCGGTGGCCGGCGAGCTCGCTGCGATACTTGGCGGCCCGCTCATCCACGTCCAGCGGGATGTCCTGGCCGGCCACGCCCAGAGCGGTGAGAAACCGCGCAAGGGCATCCGCGGCCGGCATGGGCTGGTCCGGGTCGTAGCCGCGCAGGTTCACGTAAAGCTGGCCGTCCGGGAACCGATCGGTCATCCGATTGGCCCAATGCACGGCGAGCGCGGTCTTGCCGACCCCGGCGGCGCCAGCGATGGCGGTGATCACCACCGCCGGCGCCGTCCCGCTGTCGAGCCTCTCGTCCAGCAGCTTGTCGAGGCGCCGCAGGTCGGTGGCGCGGCCGGTGAAGTCCGGCACGTCAGCCGGAAGCTGCGCCGGCCGGCGGGGGAGGCCGGTGGCCGCCGGCGGCGACGTGGCCGCACGACCGCCGTTCAGGTGTCGCGGATCACCCGCGCCACGGTCCGGCGGCTCGGTGGGGACCCGCCGACCGCCCAGCCCGAGGGGCGCGGGCGCCAGCTCGGCGTCGTGCCGCAGTATCCGCCGGTGCAGCTCCCGCAGCCCCGGCCCCGGGTCGCTGCCCACCTCCTCGACCAACCGGTCGTGCAGCAGCCGGTAGTGCGCGAGCGCGTCGGCCTGCCGGCCGCAGTGGTACAGCGCGAGCATCAGCTGCCCGGCCAGCCGCTCGTCCAGCGGGTGAGCGGCCGCGGCCGCGGTCAGCTCGGGCACCAGCCGCCCGTGCTCGCCGCGGCGCAACAGCACATCGTGGCGATCCAGCGCGGCCGCCAACCGTTCCGCCTCCAGCTCCGCGCGGACCGCCCGCAGCCAGTCGCTGTCCAGACCGGCGAACGGTTCGCCCCGCCACAAACCGAGCGCGTCCCCCCACAGGGTCGCGGCGCGGCCGTCGTCTGCCCGCCTGGCCCCACTCGCCATTGCCCGGAACCGGTGCAGATCCACCGCCCCCGGATCGACCTCCAGCGCGTAGCTGCGCATCCGCCGCACCAGCGCCGGCCCGCCCGCGCCGCCCAACACCGTTCGCAGCCGCGACAGGTAGGTGTGCAGCGTCACCCGGGCACGCTGTGGCGGCCGTTCCCCCCACACCCGATCCACCAGCTGGTCAAAAGCGACCGCACCGCCCGGCTCGAGCAACAGCGCGGCGAGCAGCGTGCGCTGCCGGGCCGGACCCAGCCCGACCGGCCCGTCCGCCCCGTACGCCACCACCGGCCCCAGCACCTGGAAAGCATCGACGAACCCCCGCCGTGGTCGCCCACCAGCCCTCCCCAGAAGTGGCAACTCCCGTCGTCCTCCGCCACAGTACGGTGCCCGTGCGGGTCACGCGGGGGTCGCGACGAGATGGTCGCGGCGGCGTTTCGGAACCACCTCGACACATCGAACGGCATTGATGCCGTGCCGGCGTGTTGCGAGGTGACGCGCCCATCGTCGAGCGGAGCCTCCACCCGCCCTCGGCGTATGCGGGCTACTGGTGTGCGCCCGTGTCGTCCCACACCACCGCTTCTGGGTTGTCGAGCCAGAACCGGTGTGCACCGGTTACTTGGTGTCGCGGTCGCGGATCATGAACCGGAAGTCGCCGGTGCGTCCTTCGAGGTCCATGAGTAGGTTGCGGGCCTGTTGGGTTACCCATTCCTGAGTTGGGTGTTCGGTCACGCCGAGCAGGTGTATCCGGCGGGTGGCGATTTCCATGACGACCAGCACGTACAGCCGGCGCAGCCACACGGTATCGACGTGGAAGAAGTCGGCGGCCAGCAGGCCGGTGGCCTGGGTGCGCAGGAATGTCGGCCCAGGAGGTGTTGGTCTGGCGGGGTGCGGGGCCGAGGTGGCCACGGGCCAGGATTCGGCGGATGGTGCCGAGGCCGCGCGGTGGCCTAGTCCGAGCAGCTCGCCCTGGATTCTCTTGTGGCCCCAGCGGGGGGTGTCCCGGGCCATCCGGCGGATGAGCTCGCGGATCTCGTCGCTGACGGGTGGTCGGCCGCCGTGGTGGGGGTAGGTCCTGCGGCGTTGGATCAGCCGGCGGTGCCAGGCCAGCAGGGTCGCCGGGGTCACGATCCGGTGGGCGCGGACCGCGCGGGGCGGGCGCCGGGTCAGGGCGGACAGGATCGCCCGGTCCGGCCAGGACAGCCGTGGTCGGCCGTGGACCTGACGGCGTAGCACCGCGACCTCGTGACGCGGCGCCAGTAGCTCAGCGAGCACCGGGCTGTCATTTCGAGCCACGACGAACAGGGCGTCAAACACGCGGATCGCGACCAGATAGATCAGTTGGAACACCATGACCATCAAGGTGCGCCAGCCAGGCTGGGGACCAGCTCACGGCGTGTGCGACACGTACTGGCACCGTACAGCCATTTCGGCGACTGCGGCGAGCAGCTGGGTGAACCCCGCGCTGTCGTTACCGATACGCATCGTCGCGATCGGTGTTCCACGCGAGTCGGCGATCTCTACCTCATGATTGTCTCGATGAGTGTCGATCCCGATGACGGCGTCTACCACCTCTGCCAACATGGGGCTCGTGCTCCTTCCAGGGTTCGGGCCGAACGTCGGCACCGGCCTGGGTGGAGTCACCGAGCGGCACATCTGTGAGGGGTCACACCATCGGCGGACAGGCTTCTGATCAGGCCAACAAGGTGGGCCAGGCCGGTGTCGGCGACCAGGACAGGTCAGAAGAAGGGCACGCACACGCGGCCAGATCCGTAGCGAGTCGCCGGGTACGCCGGCACCGATCCTGGCGGCAGTCCACCCAGGACCACCGCAGTGACACTCACAGATCCGTAGGGCTGCTGCGACGTCCGCAACCAGGTGCTGCGACGTGATGGTCAGCTCGGCGAAGACCCGCCCGGAGCTTTCCGTAACAGCGGCGGCGACGAGTTGCTTAAGCTCAGTAAACGAGACGACCACGTAAGGAAATGGCATCCGGCAGGCGGTCGGGACCCTAGACTCGTCCGCCACATCGGCGGACAGGCCTCGCGATACCGTCTCAGCCGATGTATTGGGGGTGTGGAGACGCCACTACGCGAGCCGACGTTCCTGATCCTGACGGCGCTGGCCGGTAAACCGCTGCACGGCTACGGGCTCACTGCCGAAGTGGCCAGCCTGTCGCAGGGTCGGATCTCCCTAAGAGCCTGGTAAATAAGGGGTCCAGCCCACGACCGGGCTGCGGTGGAGATCGACTACGGCGACGGTGACGGCGTGGCGGCGTGACATGGGGAAGGGCCTCCGGTACGAGCAAAGGCGACTAAACCAGCACGACCGAAGGCCCAGCCCTGTCTGTATACCTTGTCGCCGGTGGCGTCCTCGCCCAGCCGCCGTTCGGCCAGCTCGACCATCGCCGGGCTGGAGTCGAAGCCGGTCACGATGGCCCCTCGCTCGCGAAGAGCCGCGGACAGGGGACCTGAACCGCAGCCGGCATCGAGGATTCGTCGACCGTTCACATCCCCGGCAAGTCCGATCATTGCGGGCCGCTCGTAGTAGCCGTTGATCAGGTTGGATTCGCTATCCGCGGAGTAGCGCTCGGCGAAACTGTCGTAATGGTCGGCCTTCACCAGGCTGTTTCCTAAGCATGTACTCCGAGGTCGAGAGCACGCTCCTGCCATGGAGGCGGAGACACCCCTACCCCTGCCGCGCGGCGGCGCAGTCGGACGCGCGCTCATGCCGCCGATAGCGCGCGGATGCTGGCGTGAGATTCGGTTGGCCGCGAGCTGCAGCCTCGCTGGCGATCCTGGGCGTGATGTTGCGAGGTCCTTCTCTGGATGGGCAGCTCGATGCGGCACGGCCAGCTTCCGCGGCCTTCCCTGCTCCGCGACTGGCTGCGTGCTTCCGTCACTCCGCTCGGTGTTCGGGCTGCTAACTAAGCGCGCATCCGACGTTGGGATCAAGCAGCTATTTCGCGGGCTCGCCCGCATTCCGGGGCGTCGGTGACCTGCGACGTGGTCACCGGTCGTCGCCGCTCGGTCCGCCTCGGGAGGCGGTGACCCGTTGCGTACGTACTCCTTGGCGGGCTTCTCGATCGCGGCGTCAACCTCAGGATGGGCGGCGTCGCGCTCGCCGGCCGGGCTCAATTCATGAGGGCGTGCCGAGGGCGGCTTCGTCGCCTCGTAGCAGGATGTCGGTGCCGTCGACGAGCAGCACCGGCGGGAGACGGCCAGGTGACGCGACAGCCCGTTCGTTGAGACTCCTGGGGCCCATCGGCGAGGACTGTCTGGCTTTGCACGGCATGAATGGACAGGTGCCCCTGAAAATCGGACCGCGGTCGGGGGGCGGGTCGACATCGCACCGCTCGGGCGAGCATCTTCACCGGCATGACGACTTCCGCCCGGGTCGATGCCCCTCGATGGCGTGCGGTCCTGCACCGGTGGCCGAGCGTCGTCGGGCTGGCCGCCGCGGTCCTGCAGCTGGCGACCGGTGCAGACCGTGAAGCAGTTGCCATCGTCTTGTGTGTGGCCACGCTCTGCTACCTCGGTGCCGCCGCGCTCGGGCGGCCCTGGGTGGCCTGGGCGGGCGTCGCCGCCGGCAGCCTGGTGGTCGTGGCCAGCGAGCTGATCGGCCTGGTGTGGTGGGCCGGCCTCGGCATCGTGGCGGTCGCACTGATCGCGGGCGGCCTGCTCGGCGGCGCGTCCCGGCCCGCGCTGACCGCGCAGACCGCCGCGTTGCTGGGGTTCGGCGGGCTCGCCGTGGCCGGGTTGTTCATCGCGCCCCGCGTCGGACTGGCGCTGGTCGGCGTCATGTTGGCCGCCCACGCCGCGTGGGACCTGGTTCACTATCGCCGCAACCAGGTGGTGCCCCGGTCGCTGGCCGAGTTCTGCATCTGGCTGGACGTGCCACTCGGCATCGGCGCTGTGGTCCTGGCGGTCATCGACTGACCCGAGCCGACTGCCGCCGGCCGTCCGGGATGCCGGGACGTCAATCGGCCGGGCATAGGATCGGGCCCGTGCGGGACCGGATCGTTGCGATCGTCGGGTACGACCGCGCCGAGCTACTCGACATCGCCTGCATTACCACGACCCTGGGCATGGCGAACCATATGGGCGCGCGTCGTCCGTACCGCGCGGTGGTCGCGACCCCGGGTGGCCGGCCGATCGAGTTGCACTCGGGGCTGACGCTAGGCGGACAGCAGTCGCTCGAACGCCTCAGCGGACCGCTCGACACGTTGATTGTCGCCGGTGGTCTAGGCCACGAGGACGCCGCGGCCGACCTGCGGCTCGTCGGCCACGTTCGCCGGCTGGCGGTGCTGACCCGGCGGGTCGCGTCCGTGTGTACCGGGGCAAACGTCCTGGCCGCCGCCGGGCTGCTGGACGGGCGGCGGGTGACGACCCATTGGGCGTTCGCCGACGGCATCGCCGCACGCTACCCGAAGGTCACAGTGGACCCGGAGCCGATCTACATCCGCGACGGGAACGTCGCGACATCCGGCGGGGTCACCAGCGCGCTGGACCTGGCGCTCGCGTTCGTGGAGGAAGACCACGGAGCGGACGTCGCCCGGCGCGTATCACGCCACCTCGTGACCTATCTACAGCGGCCCGGCAGCCAGGCGCAGATGAGCATATTCACCGCCGCGCCGCCGCCGGACAACGACATCGTCCGCCGCATGGTCGACTACGTGGCCAGCCACCTCGACGAAGACCTGTCCACCGCCTCGCTGGCGGCACACGCTGGCATCGGGCAGCGACACCTCAACCGACTGTTTACCCACCACACCGGACAGTCGGCCGGCCAGTACGTGCGTCGGGCCCGCGCGGAGGCCGCAGCAAACCTGCTCACCTCCACCTCGCTGCCAGTGGCCGGTGTCGCCCGCCGGTGCGGCTTCGGCTCGGCCGAAGCGCTACGCCTCGCGTTCGCCCAGCTGTACGGGACATCACCGTCGCAATACCGGACCACGCAGGGCCGCCGATCGGCACGATAACGGCGTACGGTCGGGCCATGATCGCCCGACGAAGAACGAACTCGGGCCATCGAGGGCAGCGGCGACCAAGCAAGTTCGGTTCCCCCTCCGGCCCATATCCCGGCTACGCCGCGTTCACGCATCCCCTTGGGGGCATCGCGCCGAGCTAGCTCCACGCGTGCAGCTCGCTCCAGAACGGCACACCGCCGATCGGGTAGTCGGTCAGCGGCAACTCGTCTTCGCTACGGCCGGTTGGCAGATCGGCGAGGCTCAGCGCCGGAACGTAGAGATCCGTCTGGTGGATGCTGAACACCGGGGAATCGTCCGTGGGACCGACGTATCGGTTGCCGAACAGGGGCGTCAGTCGTGGCACCTCGGCGAGCCGCTCCCGGGCGACCGAGAGCCGGCCCGCCGCGTCCGCGGGTGGCGTGCCCCAGGCCGGCCACCAGAAGTCGTTGCGCTCCACGTCGAAGAGGACCCCGTCTACCCGTTGGCAGACGAGCGCCGCCGTGCCGGCCTCGTCGCGCAGTCGCCAGTCGCCCTGTGCGGCGCGGTCGATCGCGTCGACGATCTCGTTTGATGTCGTCGGCCGCCCACCGGCGGAGCCACTGACGCGGTATTCAACGGCCGTCACGTTCCGGCAGGTCCGCCACGGCGACCCGGTTCGTTTCACCGTCAGATCGCGTTGATCGCCTGTCGGTGATCACACCACTGAACCTGGAACACGCTGTGTAGGCAGTAGCGCCGTCAGCACTGCCCATTGCTTCACGCTCAGATCACCTCGCGTCACACCGAGTTCGACGGTCGACGTTCATGTTCGCCACCCACGATCCATGAGGCAGGCCTAGGCCTTACGCGCGACCGCCCCGTACATGGCGATGTCCTTGTCCGCGATCCCTGGGGCCTCGGACCCGTCCGGGCGCCACTTGTGAACCTGGACCAGCCCCGGCTCGACCAACTCCAAGCCGTCGAAGAACTCCAGCGCCGTGGCACGGTCGCGGAAGATGAGGGTCTCACCGAGCCTGTTGTACTCCCGCTGGACCTCGGCCAGCGGGATCGGGTCGAATTCATCGGTCGCGATGGACATCGCCAGGTAGCTGCCCGTCGGCAGCACGTCCAAGACCTGCCGTACGACCCGCAGCGCTTCCGTGTCGTCCTCGATGAAGTGCACGATCGCGATCAGCAGTAACCCGACCGGCTGATTCAGGTCGAGGGTCTGCAGGAACTCCGGCGCGGAGATGATCGTCTGGGGGTCGCGCATGTCCGCCGCGATGTAGGCCG
Source organism: Micromonospora deserti (assembly GCF_003236335.1). Classification (GTDB taxonomy): domain Bacteria; phylum Actinomycetota; class Actinomycetes; order Mycobacteriales; family Micromonosporaceae; genus Micromonospora; species Micromonospora deserti. The sequence goes on along the minus strand of NZ_POUB01000004.1, from coordinate 11,057 downwards.
TACGTCCCTGTGCTGTCCCGACCATCAGAGCACGCGCGTGCGCGAGTACGAGCGGATCGTTGTCGGTGTAGACCACCCGTGCGGTCGAGTCAACCGACTGCACAATCTCATGGAGATTCGGTGATGTCGGCAGTCCGGTGCCGATGTCGAGGAACTGCCGGATTCCGCACTCGGTGGCCAGGAAACGCGCCACCCGGTGCATGAAGGACCGGTTGGCATGCATGTGAACCCTCAACGCAGGCCATATCCGCAACGAGTTTTCACCGGCCTCGCGGTCGGCGGCGAAGTTGTCCTTGCCGCCGAGGATGTAGTCGTAGATCCGTGCGCCGTGCGCCTGGTCAGTTCGCAGATCAACTCCGCGCGCAGCTTCGCTACGACGTTCCACCAAGGCCTCCGCCAAAACGATGTCGTCACCCGTGCAGGCGACCCTACACGGTCACGCACCGTGCTCCGCTCCTCTGTGGATCGGTCAGGCGACGGTCAACGCGGTGGACGGGGTGTGCGGCGTTGGTAACGCTCCAGAACTCCCATAACCTGTTCCCGGAACGTTCGACGACAGCCCTGGGTCGGGCACACCAGACGGCGCACGCGCACCCGGACCACCACCGGCCGGGCATCGACCGAAACGTCCGCGAGGGTCCGCTGGTGATACCCGTGCACCCGGCCCGTCACAACCGCACAGCCCGGACAGGCGACCATCCTTTGAGGCGTCCGAGCCCGCACCAGAATCCACTCGCCCTCGTCCGCGACGTCATCGATCACCAGCGGGGACAGCCCTGAGAAAGCTATCTTCGTAAGATCATCGATCTTGCACACATGATCTCAACAACATCGACCACCTTCGGTCACCACCGAATGTGAGACAGAGTCACTTCCGGCAGAAGGCCGGGGCAGTAGCACCATGGTCGCCACAATGATCAAGACGAGAAACCACATGAGAGCGATCTTGGCGCCGCCGCCCGGGTAACTGGTCAAGTTCCAGGTGAGGGCGGCGCCGCCAACAGTCAGCACACCGGCGATAAGGAAATGCGGCATCGGGCGGAAGCGTGCGTACCGCCCGGCCGTGTGGACCCGGCGGCCCGGAGAGGAGGGTACGCCGCGCACCGTCGCCTGGTGGCGTTCGAGCTGCTCGGCGAGGGCGTCGGACCGCATGTCGCCCCACTGCACCTGTCCGTCATCGGTGACGAGTACCACCGGCACCCAGGCCGACTGTGCGGTGGCCGCCCGAGGTGCCCAGCACAACCAAGCAGGTTTCCCACGCATGTCCTCGGCAACCATTACGGGATGCGTGCCGTGTCGGGTCGGCTCGAAGCCCACGTCCCGGTCACCGACGCGGACCACGAGCTCATGCCGGATCGACACTCGCATCTTGTCGGTGTCCTCCCAGTCGCGCGGTTCACGTTCGATCTTGCGGTCCTCCCTAACCCCAACGACCTGGGTCCGTACCCCGTGCGCCGCTGCGGCGGCCACTGCCCGCCGCAGCGCACGGAGCCGCTTGCCCCCGCTGTGGGATACCGCCTGCCTGGCGATTGCCCAGCCCCGCTGCCGAACTGTTCCTCAGCCCGGCCACCGCGCGCACCCACGTCAGCCGCGTCATGACCAAGCTCGCCGCGCGGGATCGCGCCCAGCTCGTCGTCATCGCCTACCAGACCGGTCTCGTCCAGCCCTGAACGGGGACACGTGGATCGAGCGGCCACCGTTAGCGGCGGGTTAGCCGAACTCCTCGACGTACTCCTCCGGCGGTCCGAGCTCGGGGCGGTCCCGCAGCTCCAGGATTCCGCCGAGCCGGTCCAGCTCCAGGACCGTCACGGTGTTCTCACCCACGCGCAGCAGCGGTGCCGGGCAGTACAGCGTGACCTGCGGCCCGATCTCCCAGTACCGGCCGAGCAGGAACCCGTTGACCCAGACGAGGCCACGGCTCGATCCCGGCAGCGCGAGGAAGGTGTCCGCGGGCGTGTCGACGTGCATCTTCGCGACGGCGAATCCGGCGTGCGTGGTCGCGGGGCCGGCGGCGACCGCGTGGGCCAACTCCGCGGCGGACCACTCCTGCAGCGCGATCGGCGTGCTGTCCCAGCCCTGCACGATGCGCCGGTCGACGAGGACAGGCCCGAGTAGGCCCTTGTGCCGGCCGATGCCCGGCCCGTAGTTCACCCGACCGAGATTCTCGACCAGGACCTCCAGGCGTACGACATTGCCGGCTCCGCGTACAGGGATTTCCGGGTCACCGGGGTCGGCGACGCCGAGGACGGTGCCGTCGCCGAAGACCAGGGCCCGGTCGCGTACGTCGGTGAGGATGAGCCGGTGCTCGCCCGCCGGGATGCGCGGGTGCGCGGTGTACAGGACCATTCCGGCGTCGAGCCCGAGCCGCTCGAACGAGGCCGGGCGCGGGCCGGTCGAGGTGGGCGCCGGGACGGCGCGGAGGCCGGCGAGCAGGTCGGCGCGGTGGACGAGCGGGACGCGCGCCGGCGGCAGTGTCGGCGGCCGCGCCGGCATCCGTACGAGTCCGCGCGCGCCGAGCGCCTCGCGCACGGCGAAGAACTTGGCGGTGAGCGTGCCGTCCTCGGCGACCGGCGCGTCCGAGTCGTAGCTGGTCACGGTCGGCTGCAACCGGCCCTCGTCCTCGTTGGCGCCCGCCCAGAGCCCGAAGTTGGTCCCACCGTGGGCCATGTAGATGCTCACGCTGCCGCCGTCGGCGATGATGCCGCCAAGGGTGCGCACGACGCTCTCCACCCCACGGACGTGGTGCCGCTCGCCCCAGTGGTCGAACCAGCCGTTCCAAAACTCGGCGACGACGAACGGTTCGTCCGGTCGCCGCGCCGCGAGGAGCTGCCGGGCGGCGTCGGGCTTGGCGCCCAGGGTGACGGCCGTCAACGTGCCGGGCAGGGTGCCGCCGTCCAGCATCAGCTCGGTGGGTCCGTCGGCGGTGAACAACAGCTCCCGAATGCCGCGTGTGGTCAGCGCCTCGCGATTCCAGCGCAGGTAGGCGTGGTCGTCGCCGAAGCTGCCGAACTCGTTCTCCACCTGCACCGCCACGACCGGTCCGCCCTCGGTGGCCTGCAGCGCGGCGATGCGCGGGACCAGCTCGTCGAACCAGCGGCCGACAGCGGAGGTGAATGCGGGGTCGGAGCTGCGGATGGCGACGTCGCGGCCGGTGAGCCAGCTCGGCAAGCCGCCGTTCGACCACTCCGCGCAGATGTACGGGCCGGGCCGGACGACGACGTCGAGGCCCTCCTCGCCCACCGTGCGGATGAACCGTTCGACGTCCCGCCAACCGTCGAAGCGTGGCGCCTCGTCCTCCCGGGGCTGATGGAAGTTCCAGGCGACGTAGGTGTCGACCGTGTTGAGCCCGAGGTCGGCGAGGCGGCGGATCCGGTCCCGCCAGAGATCGGGGTGGACGCGGAAGTAGTGCAGCCCCCCGGACAGGATGCGATGGGGGACGCCGTGCCGGTACAGGCGGCGCCCCCGCCAGGTGAGCGTGCTTGTGGCGACGCCGGCCGCCGCCGCATCCGTCGCGGTCGTCGTCGGGGCCGGAGAGATCCCCGGCGCGGGCAGCTCGATCACGGCGCGAGCCTATGTTACCGATGCCATGTGTAGCATAGCCGGTATGATCCGGCTCACCACGTCGCGGGCTGGCTCGGGGGAGAGGAGCGCCATGACCGAGGCCACCGCGCGGCCCACCAAGCAGCCGAGCATGGCGGACGTGGCCCGGACCGCCGGGGTGTCGGCGCAGACCGTCTCTCGCGCACTCCGCGACTCGCCCAACGTCAACCCGGAGACCAGGAAGCGCGTGCTCGCCGCCGTGGAACAGCTCGGCTACCGGTTCAACAACGCCGCCCGGGTGCTCTCCTCCGGGCGCAGCTACACCATCGGGCTGGTGCTGCTGCAGTCCGGCGGGTACTACTCGCGCTCGGCGGTGACCGCCGGCGTCGAGGCGGCCGCCGGCGAGGCCGGGTACGCGGTGAGCATCGCGACCATCGCCAGGCTCGACACCGGCCTGATGGAGCGATCGCTGTCCAAACTTGCGGACCAGGGCGTGGACGGCATCGTCATCGCCGTGCCGCTCATCTCCGTGACGCAGAAGCTGGAGGACATCACCCGGGACATCCCCACCGTCGCACTCGACGGCTCCCGCACCGCGAGCGCCCGCGTGCTCGGGATCGACCAGCAGGAGGCGGGTCGCATCGCCACGCAGCACCTGCTCGACCTCGGGCATCGCCAGGTCTGGCACGTCTCCGGCCCCGACGAGTGGATCGAGGCGCGCCAGCGGCGGCAGGGCTGGCAGGAGTGCCTGGCCGCGGCCGGGATCGAGGCGCCGCCCCCGCTGGAGGGGGACTGGTCGCCCGACTCGGGGTACCAGCAGGGGCAGATTCTCGCGATGATCCCGGACGTGACCGCTGTCTTCGCCGCCAGCGACGAGATGGCCTTTGGGGTGATCCGCGCCCTGCGCGAGCGTGGCCGATCGGTGCCCGACGATGTGTCCATCGTCAGCGTCGACGACATCGCCCTGGCGGCCTACTGCTCCCCGCCATTGACCACCGTGCGGCAGGACTTCTACCGCTCCGGCGCGGCGGCCGTCGCCGTGCTGCTGCGGGGCGCCGATGCCGGCGGGGGCGAATCCGTCGCTGCCGCGTCACTGTCGGTACGCGCCTCCACGGCGCCGCCCCGTTCCCGCTGAGCCACGGGTTGCCGTTGGCGCAAACTGCCTCTTGCGCCCTGATGTTATCGATGCCACTGTAACAAGGTCCAGGTCGGCCACGTGATCCAGACCCCGGCCCGGTGGCGCGGCGTCACGGCGGCCCGGCCGCCGATGCGGTCGGCCCCGGACTCGTTCCTCCGCTCGCACCCAGGTGGGCAGATGTCCACGGGAAGGACCCCAAGACCATGAGGAGATCACTCGTCCTGGCGGGCGCCGCGGTCACGGTGCTCGGACTGCTCGCCGGCTGCTCGGCCGGTGGAGACGGTTCGAACTCCGGCAAGACGACGCTGCGCGTCGCCGCCCTCGAAGGCGGCTACGGCCGCGACATGTACGCCCAGGTCATCCAGGCATACGAGGCCTCGCGCCCGGACGTCGACGTGCAGCTGCAGATCTCGAAGAGCATCGAGGACGAGATCACCCCGAACATGAAGGCGGGACGGTACCCGGACGTCGTGGTGCTCGGCCAGGGCCGCAAGGCCGCCCTCACCGAGACCCTCATCAAGGACAAGGCCCTCGAGGACCTCACGCCGGTGCTGAAGGCGAAGGTCCCCGGCGAGGACAAGACCGTGGGGGACAAGCTCATCGAGGGCATCGTCGGCAACCTCAACACCAACCCCTACCGTACGGACCAGACGTATCTGATGCCGATGTACTACGCGCCGACCGGGCTCTTCTACAACAAGGGCCTGTTCGCCCAGAAGGGCTGGCAGACCCCGACCACCTGGGACGAGATGTTCGCGCTCGGCGATACGGCCAAGGCGCAGGGGATCTCGCTGTTCACCTACCCGACCGCCGGGTACCTCGACTCGTTCTTCTTCGCGCTCCTCGCCGACGTCGGCGGGGAGCAGTTCTACACCGACGTCATGACGTACAAGCAGGGCGTCTGGCAGACACCGCAGGCCCGACAGGTGCTCGACATCACCACCCGGCTGCTGCGCTACGCCGCGCCGACCACGGTCGGGTACGCCAACGAACAGGACTTCACCAAGAACCAGCAGTCGATCCTCGACAACAAGGCGCTGTTCATGCCGAACGGAACCTGGATCGTCGGCGAGATGGCGAACGCCCCGCGCGCCAACGGCTTCCAGTGGGGTCTGACACCGCTGCCGGCGGTCACCGCGGGCGGCAAACGCTACATCACGACGTCGGTCGAGTCGGTCTGGATCCCCACTGCCGCCAAGCACAAGGACGCGGCGAAGGACTTCATCGCCTACCTGTACTCCGACGAGGCGGCGAAGATCTTCGCCAAGTCGAACGCGATCCAGCCGCTCAAGGGCATCGCGAGCGGCCTGTCCGGGGAGAACGCCGAGTTCTACAAGGTATACGAGGACCCGTCGGTCGCCGCGCTCGTCGGCGGGTTCGCAAGCACCGCGCCCGTCGAGGGCGTCGACATCAAGGCCACGCTCTTCGACACCGCCAACAGCATCATCAGCGGCGACAAGACCGAGGATCAGTGGCAGGCCGCGCTGAACGACGCCAGCGAGAAGCTGCGCCAGGCGGGCGACTGACGCGTTCGCGGCGGCCCGTTGCGTCCGGGCCGCCGCGGGCGCCGCTCCGACCCGGGAGACCCACTCCGTTCACCCGCAACTCTGTCGAGCGACTCAAGGACCGGCACGGTGACGACCATCTCCGCCCCACCCCCAGGCTCGACGGACCGCACATCCGAGCCGGCGCCGTCCGCCGGGCGTTCCCGGCGCGGCGCCCGGGTCCCGGCCCGTCGGCGCGGCGATGTCGGCTTCGTGCTCGCCTGCCTGCTGCCCGCGCTGGTGCTCTTCGCGGTATTCATGGTTGTCCCGACCGTGAACGTGTTCCGGATGTCCCTCTACACCTGGAGCGGGTTCTCCCCGGACCTGCGCTTCGTGGGGCTCGACAACTTCACCAGGCTTTTCGACGACGAGCAGTTCGTGCGCGCGTTCCAGAACACGGTCGCGCTCCTGGTCGTCGTGACCGTCGTGACGATGGGCATGGGTCTGTTCCTCGCCGCGATCATGACCCGGCAACGGCTGCGCGGGCGGAACCTCTACCGCTTCGTCCTCTACATTCCGAACGTGCTCTCGGTGGTCGTGATCGCGGCGATCTTCTCCGCCGTGTTCGACCAGGAGAACGGCCTACTCAACGGCGTGCTGCGGCTGCTGTCGCTCGACGGTCTGCAGCAGGTCTGGCTCGGTGACCAGAAGCTCGTGCTCTGGTCCGTCGCGATCGCGATGGTCTGGCAGTCACTCGGCTACTACATGGTCCTCTACATGTCCAGCATGGCGAGCATCCCGGAGGAGCTCTACGAGGCCTCCGCGCTCGACGGCGCATCCGCCGGCCGGCAGTTCTTCACCATCACGCTGCCGCTCATCTGGCAGAACCTCCGTACGACGCTGACGTTCTTCGTCATGAGCGCCGTCAACCTCAGCTTCGTCCTCGTCCGCGCGATGACCGGCGGCGGGCCCGACGGGTCCTCCGAGGTTCTGCTCAGCTACCTGTACAAGCAGGCGTACACGAACTCGTCGTACGGCTACGGCATGGCCATCGGCGTCGTCATCTTCGCGTTCTCGTTCCTCGTGTCGCTCCTGGTGAGCCGCGCGACCCGGCGCGAGCCCGTCCAGTTCTGAGGACAGCCACCATGACCACACTTCGTACCGTCGGCAACCGGTCGAGGACCGGCCGGGCCCTGACCTACGTCCTCGTCATCGCGATCGCACTCGCCATCGCGGTGCCGGTCGCCTGGGTGCTGCTCGCCTCGCTCAAACAGAAGAGCGAGTTCTACGGCAGCCCCTGGGTGCTGCCGAGGGGCCTGTACGTCCAGAACTACGTCGACGCGTTCGTCACCGCGCGCATGGGACAGTACTTCCTCACCTCGGTGCTCGTCACGGTGCTCGGGCTGGTGTTCGTCCTGGCGGTCTCCGTGCCGGCGGCCTACGTCATCGCCCGGTACGAGTTCCGCGGCCGCGGCCTCGTGGAGGTCGCGCTGCTGGCCGGGTTGTTCGTCAACGTCAACTACATCGTCGTGCCGATCTTCCTCATGCTCGTCGACTGGGACCGCTCGCTCGTCGACGTGCTCCCCGGCGGCTTCTTCATCGACAACCCCGGGGTCCTCGCGCTCGTCTACGCGGCCACGTCGATCCCGTTCACCATCTACCTGCTCACCGCGTTCTTCCGGTCGATACCGGCCGACTACGAGGAGGCCGCCGCCCTGGACGGGGCGTCCCGCTTGCGGATCATGACCAGCGTCATGCTGCCGATGGCGCGCCCGGCGGTCACCACCGTGGTCCTGTTCAACTTCCTGGCCTACTGGAACGACTTCATCATCGCGCTCACCCTGCTCCCCGGCGACGGCAAGACGCTGCAGGTCGGCCTGCTCAACCTGATGACCGCGCAGAAGGCGGCGGCCGACTACGGGCGTCTCTACGCCGGCATGGTGATCGTCATCGTCCCCGTCCTCATCGTCTACGCGCTCATCCAGCGCCGGCTCATCGAGGGCATGGCATCCGGCGGCGTGAAGGGCTGAAACGGCACTCCTGGAAGGGAAACCCGTCATGAAGGAATCGACGCGCAGCGTGCTGGTCGTCACCGCTCGGACGCTCGTCGCGGCCGGCTGCGTCGCGGTCGTCGTCACCGCGCGTACGACGGTCGGGTGGGGCCGCCTCGCGATCATGCTCGCCGCGCTGGCCGGGCTGCTGGCCGTACTCGCCTCGTACAACCGGCGGTTCCGGTGACCGCGGTCGCGCCGCCCGGGCGGGCGCTGGCCGCGGTCCGGCCGAGCGAGCGCCAGCTCGCGTGGCAGGCGATGGAGTTCTACGGGTTCATCCACTTCGGCATGAACACGATGACGGATCGGGAGTGGGGCGAGGGGCATGACGACCCGGCCGCCTTCGACCCGGCCGGGCTCGACGCCGACCAGTGGATCACGGCGCTCAAGAGCGCCGGGATGACCGGCGTGATCCTCACCTGCAAGCACCACGACGGCTTCTGCCTGTGGCCGAGCGACGTCACGACGTACACCGTCGCCTCGTCGCCCTGGCGCGGAGGCCGGGGCGACGTGGTCGCGGAGGTCGCCGACGCGGCCTGGCGGCACGGCCTGCGGTTCGGGATCTACCTGTCGCCCTGGGACCGCACCGAGGCGTCCTACGGCTCCGGGACCGCGTACGACGACTTCTACGTCGCCCAGCTCACCGAGCTGCTCACCCGGTACGGGCCGGTGTTCTCGGTGTGGCTGGACGGCGCGAACGGCGAGGGCCCGAACGGCAAGCGCCAAGTGTACGACTGGGAGCGGTACTACGCCGTGGTCCGCGAGCTGCAGCCGGACGCGGTCATCAGCGTGTGCGGCCCCGACGTCCGCTGGTGCGGCAACGAGGCCGGGGATACCCGACCCGACGAGTGGAGCGTGGTTCCGCGGGCGCTGCAGGACGCCGAGCGGATCGCGGACCGTTCGCAGCAGGCGGACGACGGGACCTTCGCCCGGCTCGTCCGCAGCGACGACCGCGACCTCGGCAGCCGCGCCGCCCTGGCGGGGCACGAGGACGACCTGGTTTGGTACCCGGCCGAGGTGAACACCTCGATCCGTCCCGGCTGGTTCCACCACCCGGCCGAGGACGCCGCGGTCCGCTCCGTGGACGAGCTGTTCACCATCTACCTGCGCGCCGTCGGCGGCAACTCCGGTTTCCTGCTCAACGTCCCGCCGGACCGGGACGGGCGGATGCCGGACACTGACGTGGCGGTGCTGGAGCGGCTCGGGCGGCGCATCGAGGACTTCTGGGCGCGGCGCATCGCGGCGACCGCGACGGTATCGTCCGGGACCCCGGGCGACGTCGCGACCGCGTGGCTCGGCGGTGCGGGCTTTGCCGGGGCTGCGGGGCTCGCACGCTCACTCCTCGCCCCCGGCGGTGGGCGCGAGCCGTGGCGGCCGGACGACGCGGACCCCCGGCCCGGCGTGACGCTCGCATTCGCCCGGCCCCGTTCGGTCGAGGCGGTCGTCGTGTGCGAGGACATCACGCAGGGGCAGCGCATCGAGCACGTCGTCGTCCGGGGCCGCCGGGCCGGCCGGTGGACGACGCTCGCCGCGGCGAACGCGGTCGGCTACCAGCGCATCCTGACGTTCCCACCGGCCGAGGTCGACGCCGTACTGGTCGAGGTGACGGAAACCCGGGACACACCCGTCGTCGCCCGGGTGGCCGCGATCGAGGCGGCCTCATGAAGGGCACCGCGAGTAGGCCGTCGCGCCGGGCCGTCGTCCTGTTCGCCAGCATGTGGGTCGCCCTCGCCGCGCTGGTGGTCACCGGCGTGGTGCTCACCCACCGCACCGACGAGGTCGCCGTGGTCGACGGGAACGCCGTGACCCGCGACGAGCTGCTCTTCCACATGCGGCGGCTCGCGCCGACAGTGCAGAACGAGCTGCGCAACGAGTACCACCTGCGGGGCAAGATCGACTGGACCGCGAAGGCCGGCGACAAGACCGCACTCCAGCGGCTCGCCACCCGTGCGCTCGACGAGATCCGGCGGGACAAGACCACGCTCGCCCTCGCGAAGGAGCAGGGGCTGATCGACTCCGTCGACCACGCGGACTTCCTCGCCGAACTGGCCGACGAGAACAAGCGGCGGGCTAAGGCCATCGCGAACGGCGAGACGGTCTACGGCGTCGCGGAGTTCTCGCCCGAGGAGTACTACTCGCACCGGATCACCGAACTCACGACGAGCCTGAAGAAGCGGCTCACCGCGGACGCCGACGACCCGCTCTGGGTCACCGATGCCGACGTCCGGCGGGCGTTCGATGTAGACCGGGACGCCTGGAGCGCCAACGCGACCACGTACAGGTACTCGAAGCTCGTCGTGCCGGTGCCCGACGGCGCTTCCGGGGACTACGCGGCCGGCCTCCAGCGGCGGGTGGCCGCCGCGGACCGGCTGGCGGAGGTCGCGGCCGGAGAGCCCGGCGCCCGGCTCACGACCGGGACCCACCACGGCAGCGGCCCGACCGGACGCAACGCCCACGACCAGGACCTGGTGGCGGTGCTCAGCAAGCTCGCACCGGGCCAGATCTCCGCCCCGGTCACCGGCACCAGCCAGATCACCTACTACGAGCTCGACGGCAAAACCGTCGACGAGGGCAAGGCGCTCGCCGACTACTCCCGGCGGATTCGCCAGTCGCTCATCGAGAAGAAGTTCGACCAGTTCATCCAGCACCGAATGGACGACAGCGACATCAAGGTCGATCCGGCGGCGGTAGCCGCCATCACCGCAAAGGATGTGCAGCAATGAAACTTGTCGGTACGGCACCACCCCCTGTCCCGCCGGTACGCCGGCAGCCCTTCCCGCGGGCGCTTCGCACGGGCCTCACCGCCCTGCTCGCCGCGCTCCTCGCGGGATCACTCCTACCCGC
>NZ_POUB01000049.1 GCF_003236335.1 Micromonospora deserti | reverse complement strand
GGACTGGTGGGCGGCCAGAGCGCCGGACAGGAGGAGGGCGGCCGTCGCGGCGGGAGCGGCGGCCGGTGCCGGGGAGAGGTACAGGGCGCCGAGGGTGGCCACCCCGAGCACCGCCGCGAGCAGGGTGCCCGTGGAGACCAGCGCGGAGAACGCGGCCGCCGCCGTGACCGGCACCGCGCCGGCCAGCCGGGCGACCAGCGGGCTGAACGCGGCCGCGTGCGCCGCGCCGCCCACCAGCAGCAGCCCGCTCCCCACCAGCCACGGCCAGCCGTCGGGGGACAGCAGGGCGACCGCCAGCACCACCACGGCCAGACCCGGCGGGCCGGCCACCGGCAGGGCGTCCCGCACCCGCCGGGGCAGCCGCGGCACCGCCAGGCCGCACAGCGCGAAACCGGCGGCGTACGGCAGGAAGGCCAGACCTGCGGCAAGGGCGCTGAGACCCAGTCCGTCCTGCAACCGCAGGGTCAGGGTGAACAGGAAGCCGGCATAGCAGCCCATCACCACGCCGGCGGCCAGCAGGCCGGCCGCCACGCCGGGCAGCCGCAGCACGGTCACGTCAAGCAGCGGCGCGCCGCCGCGCCGGGCCAGCCGGTCCTCATAGCGCAGGAAGAGCCCGAGTCCGACCGCGCCGGCGGCGGCCACCGCCGGCAGCGACCACCGTGGCCAACCGAGGTCCCGGCCGAGCACCAGCGGCACCACCAGGGCGAGCATGGCCGCGGAGAGCAGCAGCACTCCGGGTGGGTCGAGCGCCTCCCGGCGGGTGCCGGCCGGCGGCGGGCCGAGCACCCGCCGACCCAGCGGCAGCAGGAGCAGCCCGACCGGCACGTTGACCAGGAACGCGGCCCGCCAGGCCAGCCCGCCGAGGTCGAGGGTGACCAGCAGGCCACCGAGGACCTGACCGGCCGCGACCCCGAGCGCCAGAATCATCGAGTACGCCCCGATGGCCCGGGTCCGGGCCGTGCCGGTGAACCGGGCCTGGATCAGCGCCAGCACCTGCGGCACCATCAGCGCTCCCGTGGCCCCCTGGAGCACCCGGGCCGCCACCAGGCTGCCCGGCCCCGGTGCCAGCCCGCAGGCGAGCGAGGCGACGGTGAAGCCGGCCAGGCCGACCAGGAAGACCCGCGCGGCGCCGTGCCGGGCGCCCAGCCGCGCGCCGGTGACCACCAGCACGGCGAAGGCCAGCGTGTACCCGGCCAGCACCAGCTGCGCCAGCGCCGGCGGGCCGGCCAGGTCGGCCCGGATCGCCGGCGCGGCCACCGCCGCGATCGAGGTGTCCATCGAGGCCATGGCCTGCCCGGTCAGCAGGACGACGAGCAGCGCGGTGCGCCGCCGGGAGATCGGCTCGGACATGGCGGACACCCTGCCCCCGCCCCGGGCCCGGCGTCTTGTCGATCCTTGCGCCCCTCGGCGGCGGCTACCCTGGCCGGCATGCGGACCAGCACCCTGCTCGCCCGGCATCCGGACTTCCGGGTCCGGGCGGTGTGCTGCCGCGACGACCACACCGGCTGGTCCGCGCCGGAGCCGAGCCGGGCGTACGGGATGGTGCTCACCCGCCGGGGCGGCTTCCGCCTGCGGGGGCGCGGTGGCGAGGAGTTCGTCGACCCGACCGTGGGTTACCTGACCGTCCCCGGCGAGGAGCAACGCTTCGCCCACCCGGCAGGGGGCGACGACTGCACCTCGCTGCACCTGTCGCCACGGTTGTGGCGGGACCTCTTCGCCGACCGCCCGGCACCGGCCGTGGTGCACGTCGACGCCCGCGTCGACCTGGCCCACCGGTTGCTGCTGCGCGCCGCGGCCCGCCCCGATCCCGACTTCGCCGCCGCCGAGCGGCTGGTCCGGCTGGTCGGCGCGGCGGCCGGGCCGGCGCCCGGCTCGCCCGGGAGGGACCGGCTCCTGGTGGCGGCCGCCCGGGCGGCGGTGCGCGACGGTGCGCCCGAGGCGGCCGGGTTGCTGCCGCTGGCCCGCGCGCTCGGGGTGTCGCCGTACCGGCTGAGCCGCTCCTTCCAGGCGCTGGTCGGGGTGCCGTTGACCCGCTACCGCAACCGGCTGCGGGTCGGGCGGACGCTCGACCTGCTGGCGGGCGGGGCCGACCTGGCCACCGTCGCGGCAGAGCTGGGCTTCGCCGACCAGGCCCACCTGACCCGGACGGTCCGCGCCCACCTCGGGCAGACCCCGGGCCGGCTGCGCCGACTGCTGCGTGACGGCTGACACCAGCCCGGGGCTTCCCCGCCGGCACCCCCCGGCGTACTCTTGGTTCAGAACTTCTTGAACGTTTGGAACGAGGAGTCGATGACGGAACTGTCCGCCCAGCGCCGCTACGCCGAGGACGCCGCCGTCGTGCTGAGCGGGCTCGGCCTGCCCCCGGCGTACGGCAAGCTGCTCGGCTGGCTGCTGGTCTGCGACCCGCCGTGGCAGACCAGCAGCCAGCTCGCCGAAGGGCTCGGGCTCTCCAAGGGCTCGGTCAGCACCGGCATGCGGCTGCTGGAGACCAGCGGCCTGGCCCGCCGGGTGCCGGTGCCCGGGCACCGCGGCCACGCGTACGAGGTCAGGCCGGACGCGATCATCCGGATCGCCGCCGACGCCACCAAGTTCCGGGCGTTCCGGGAGCTGATGGAGCACGGCCTGGCCGTCGTCGGCGGCGAGGACGCCCCGGGCACCGAGCGGCTGCGGGTGATGCGCGACTTCTACGCATTCATCGAACGCGAGGTGCCGAAGCTCGTCGAACGCTTCGAGGCCGAGTACACGGGGAAGGGAGACGGTGATGGCTGAGCCCACCATCGAGACGGAGAACCTGGTCAAGACGTACGGCCGCAACCGCGGCCTGACCGGGCTGGACCTGCGGGTCGAACCCGGCGAGGTGTACGGCTTCCTCGGCCCCAACGGAGCCGGCAAGTCGACCACCATCCGGCTGCTGCTCGACCTGATCCGCCCGACCAGCGGCCGGATCAGCGTGCTCGGCGCCGACCCCCGCCGCGACGGGGTGGCACTGCGCCGCCGGATCGGCTACCTGGCCGGCGACTTCATCGTCGACGGCCGGCAGACCGCCCGCGAGCTGCTCACCTACCTCGGCAACCTGCGCGGCGGGGTGCCCCGGGGCCGGATCGACGAGCTGGCCGCCCGGCTCGACCTGGACCTCGGCCGGCGGATCAGCGGGCTGAGCAAGGGCAACCGGCAGAAGGTCGGCGTGGTGCAGGCCTTCATGCACGACCCGGAACTGCTCATCCTCGACGAGCCGACCAGCGGCCTGGACCCGTTCCTGCAGCAGGAGTTCCTGTCCATGGTGCGCGCGGCGCGGGCCGACGGGCGGACGGTCTTCATGTCCTCGCACGTGATGAGCGAGGTGCAGCAGACCGCCGACCGGGTGGGCATCATCCGCGAGGGCCGGCTGATCACCGTGGCCCGGGTCGAGGAGCTGCGCGAGCAGGCCGTCCGCAGGGTCGAGGTCAGCTTCGCCGACCCGGTCACCGAGGCGGAGTTCGCCGCCCTGCCCGGTGTCAGCGAGGTCAGCGTCACCGGGACCACGCTGCGCTGCCGGCTGGACGGGCGCGCCGACGCGCTGGTCAAGGCCGCCGCCGGGCACACCGTGGTCGGGCTGCTGTCCGAGGAGCCCGACCTGGAGGAGCTCTTCTTCGGCTACTACTCCAAGGAGGACACCCGTGCTGCTGCGTGACCCGTTCACCAAGGCGCTGCACGACGCACGCCGGTCGCTGCTCGGCTGGACCGTGGCGATCGTCGCCGTCGGCGCGATGTACGCCTCGTTCTGGCCGACCATGCAGGCGCCGGAGATGGCCGAGGCGCTCCAGGCGTACCCCGAAGGGCTGCTGGAGGCGTTCAACTACAGCGACCTGACCACCGCCGCGGGCTACCTCGGCAGCGCCGTGTACGGGCTGCTCATCCCGCTGCTGGTCGCGGTCTTCGCCATCGCCGCCGGCACCCGGGCGGTGGCCGGCGACGAGGAGGCCGGCACCCTCGACCTGGTGCTCGCTCACCCGGTCGGCCGGGCCCGGCTCGCCCTCCTGCGCTTCGCCGCGGTGGCGGTCGGCCTCGTCGCGATCGCCGTCCTGCTCGGCCTGGCCATGCTCGCGCTGAGCGGCCCCGCCCAGTTCGACGGGATCGGCGTCGGCGGTTTCGCCGCGATGACCCTGCACCTGGCCCTGTTCGGGCTGACGTTCGCCGCGCTCGCCTTCGCCGTCGGCGCGGCCACCGGGCGGCGGGCCGCCGCGCTCGGCGCCGGCGCCGGCGCCGCCGTGCTCGGCTACCTGGCGAACTCGGTCTTCCCGCAGGTCGAGGGGCTGACCTGGGCCCGGGAGCTCTCCCCGTTCCACTGGTACCTGGGCGGCTCGCCGCTGATCGGCGGGGTGCAGCCGGCCGGCGCGCTGCTGCTGCTCGGCGCCACCGCGCTGCTGGTCGCCGCCGGCACCGCGGCCTTCACCCGCCGGGACCTCGCCGTCTGACCGGTACGCCGAGGGCTCCTTGTTCCGCAAAAAGCGAGGACAAGGGGCCCTGCTGGTCATCCGGCGGTCACCCGCGGCCGCGACGCTCCCCAGGTCGGCGAGGAACCGGACTCTGGGGAGGATTTCGTGTCACTGTCCCGACGTACCATCCTGTTGACCGGCGCGGCGGTCGGCGCGGCCGGTGCCGTCACCGGCCTGCCCGGGGCGGCCGGCGCCACGCCCGGCGGCCCGGCACCGGCGTCCGCCGCCGGCACCCGGCGGCTGGCGTACCCGTTCACCCTCGGGGTGGCCTCCGGCGACCCCGACCACGACGGCTTCGTGCTCTGGACGAGGCTGGCCCCGCGGCCGCTGGCCGAGGACGGGCTCGGCGGGATGCCCGACCGGGTCGTTCCGGTGCAGTGGGAACTCGCCGCCGACGAGCGGTTCCGGCACGTGGTGCGGCGCGGCGTGGCGTGGGCGCGGCCCGGGTCGGCGCACAGCGTGCACGTCGAGCTGGACGGCCTGCTGCCCGGTCGGGAGTACTTCTACCGGTTCCGGGCCGACGGGCACCTGTCACCGGTCGGCCGGACCCGCACCGCGCCCGCGCCGTGGAGCCTGCCGGCTGCCCTGGCCATGGGCTTCGCCTCCTGCTCGCAGTACGAACACGGCTGGTTCACGGCGTACCGGCGGCTGGCCGAGACCGAACCGGAGCTGATCCTGCACCTCGGCGACTACCAGTACGAGTACGCGAAGGACACGTACACCGTCCCGGGCGGCAACCCGCGCGACCACGAGGGCCCGGAGACCCGGACGCTGGCGAACTACCGGCAACGGCACGCGCAGTACAAGACCGACGCGGACCTGCAGGCGGCGCACGCCGTCGCGCCCTGGGTGGTGGTCTTCGACGACCACGAGGTGGAGAACAACTGGGCCGACGAGGTGCCCGAGGCGCCGGACCCCGGGTTCCTCGACCGGCGGGCGGCGGCGTTCCAGGCGTACTACGAGAACATGCCGCTGCGGCGCAGCTCCGTGCCGCGCGGCATCGACATGCAGCTCTACCGCCGGGTGCGCTGGGGGCGGCTGGCCACCTTCCACATGCTCGACACCCGGCAGTACCGCGACGACCAGGCCTGCGGCGACGGCTACCGCAGCTGCGCGGCGGCCGCCGATCCGGCCCGCTCGATCACCGGGGCCGAGCAGGAGGCCTGGCTGCTGGACGGTTTCCGCCGCTCCGACGCCCGCTGGGACATTCTCGGCCAGCAGGTCTTCTTCGCCCAGCGGGACAACAACTCCGGTCCGCTGACCGTCACCAGCATGGACGCCTGGGACGGGTACGTCGCCTCCCGGGACCGGATCACCCGGGGCTGGCTGGCCGCCGGGGTGCGCAACCCGGTGGTGCTCACCGGCGACGTGCACGCGCACTGGGCCAGCGACCTGAAGCTGGACTACACCGACCCGACCTCCCGCACGGTCGGCAGCGAGCTGGTCTGCTCCTCGATCACCTCGGGCGGGGACGGCGCCGACTCGGTCACCGGCTCGCACCCCTGGCTGGCGTTCAACCCGCACCTGCGGTTCCAGAACAGCCTGCGCGGCTACGTCCGCACCACCATCACCCCGGCCCAGCTCACCGCCGACTTCGACGTGCTGCCGTACGTCAGCCGGCCGGGCGCGCCGGCGCACACCCGGGCCACCTTCGTCATCGAGGACCGGGTGCCCGGCCTGCACCTGACCGCCGACAACCCGCTCCCGTCGACGGCGGCGCGCAGCGCCGCCGTGCAGGACGAGGGCCGCCGCACGGTCGAGACGGAGACCGTGCGCCCCTGACCCCGCTCCGCCCGGCGACGGGGGCGCGTCGAGGCGCGGGACCGGGCGCGCCGGCGGGCCCGGAAGGAGTGGCTGTTCCGGCGAACGGCCACTCCTTCCGGGAGGATGGTTCCCCCGGAGTGGGTCAGGCCGGGAGGAAGGAGAAGCGGACCTGGCGGCTGGGGTTGTCGCCGTTGGGGTCGACCAGGCAGAGGGACTGCCAGGTGCCGAGCGCCAGCCGCCCGTCGAGCACCGGCAGCGTCGCGTACGGCGGCAGGAACGCCGGCAGCACGTGGTCCCGCCCGTGCCCGGGAGAGCCGTGCCGGTGCCGCCAGCGGTCGTCGGCGGGCAGCAGGTCGTCGACCGCGCTGAGCAGGTCGTCGTCGGACCCGGAGCCGGTCTCGATGATCGCCAGCCCGGCGGTGGCGTGCGGCACGAAGACGTGCAGCAGCCCGTCGCCCTGGCCGGAGACGAACCGCCCGGCCTCGGCGGTGATGTCCCGGACGGTCGGCCGGGTCCCGGTCTGGACGGTGATCACCTCACTGCGCATACGTCGCATTCTGCCGCAGCCCCACCCCGAGCAGGGCCAGGGTCGCGCCCAGCGCCGCGATCATGAGCGCCCGGGTCGTCGCGGGCGGTCGCGTAAAGTTACTGGTGGGTACCTGTGTTGAGCGTCGCGTCTCGGACCGGTGGACGTGACGGCGGGTGGCACCAGAGGGCAGGATGGCGCTAGAGACCTATCCCACACACAACCGAGGGAACGCCTGTGGCTACGGAACGCAAGCGCCCGGTGATCACCGCCGGTCTGCCGAGCCAGCTTCCGGACATCGACCCTGAAGAGACCAGCGAATGGGTCGAGTCGCTCGACGGTGTCATCGACGAACGCGGGACCAAACGCGCCCGCTACGTCATGCTGCGCCTGCTGGAGCGGGCCCGCGAGCGCCAGGTCGGGGTGCCGTCCCTGACCACCACGGACTACATCAACACCATCCCGCCGGAGCGCGAACCGTGGTTCCCGGGTGACGAGCACGTCGAGCGGCGGATCCGGGCGTACGTCCGGTGGAACGCCGCGATGCTGGTGCACCGGGCGCAGCGCCCGGAGATCGGCGTCGGCGGGCACATCTCCACGTTCGCCAGCTCGGCGTCGCTCTACGAGGTGGGCTTCAACCACTTCTTCCGCGGCAAGGACCACCCGGGCGGTGGCGACCACATCTTCTACCAGGGGCACGCCTCCCCCGGCATGTACGCCCGGGCGTTCCTGGAGGGCCGGCTCACCGAGGAGCAGCTCGACGGGTTCCGCCAGGAGCTGTCCCACCCGCGCGGCGGCCTGCCGTCGTACCCGCACCCGCGGCTGATGCCGGACTTCTGGGAGTTCCCCACCGTCTCCATGGGGCTGGGCGGGCTGAACGCGATCTACCAGGCGCGGTTCAACCGGTACCTGCACCACCGGGGCATCAAGGACACCTCCGACCAGCACGTCTGGGCGTACCTGGGCGACGGCGAGATGGACGAGCCGGAGACGCTCGGCGCGATCGGCGTGGCCGCCCGCGAGGAGCTGGACAACCTCACCTTCGTGATCAACTGCAACCTGCAGCGGCTGGACGGCCCGGTCCGCGGCAACGGCAAGGTCATCCAGGAGCTGGAGGCGTTCTTCCGGGGCGCCGGCTGGAACGTCATCAAGGTCGTCTGGGGCCGGGAGTGGGACCCGCTGCTCGCCGCGGACACCGACGGCGCCCTGGTCAACCTGATGAACACCACGCCCGACGGTGACTACCAGACCTACAAGGCGGAGTCCGGGGCGTACGTGCGGGAGCACTTCTTCGGCCGGGACCCGCGCACCCGCAAGATGGTCGAGCACCTCTCCGACGACGAGATCTGGAACCTCAAGCGGGGCGGGCACGACTACCGCAAGCTGTACGCGGCCTACAAGGCGGCGATGGAGCACACCGGCCAGCCGACGGTGATCCTGGCCAAGACCATCAAGGGCTGGACGTTGGGCTCGCACTTCGAGGCGCGCAACGCCACCCACCAGATGAAGAAGCTGACGCTGGAGGATCTGAAGACCTTCCGCGACCGGCTCTACCTCGACATCCCGGACTCGGCGCTGGAGGAGAACCCGTACCTGCCGCCGTACTACCACCCGGGTGAGAAGTCCGACGAGATCGCGTACCTCAAGGAGCGCCGGACGCAGCTCGGCGGGTACCTGCCGTCGCGGCGGGTCACCGCCGCGCCGCTGGCCATCCCGGCCAGCGAGCGTTTCTCCGACGTCAAGCGGGGCTCGGGCAAGCAGAAGGTGGCCACCACCATGGCCTTCGTCCGCCTGCTCAAGGACCTGATGAAGGACAAGGATTTCGGCAGGCGCTGGGTGCCGATCATCCCGGACGAGGCCCGCACCTTCGGCATGGACTCGCTCTTCCCGACGCAGAAGATCTACTCGCCGCACGGGCAGCGGTACACCGCGGTCGACCGGGAGCTGTTCCTGTCGTACAAGGAGGCCACCGGCGGGCAGATCCTGCACGAGGGGATCAACGAGGCCGGCTCGGTCGCCTCGTTCACCGCGGCCGGGAGCTCGTACGCCACCCACGGCGAGCCGATGATCCCGATGTACATCTTCTACTCGATGTTCGGGTTCCAGCGCACCGCGGACGGGCTGTGGGCGGCCGCCGACCAGATGGCCCGGGGCTTCCTGCTCGGCGCCACCGCCGGCCGGACCACGCTCAACGGCGAGGGGCTCCAGCACGAGGACGGCCACTCGCACCTGATCGCCGCCACCAACCCGGCGGTGGTCGCGTACGACCCGGCGTTCGCGTTCGAGATCGCGCACATCGTCGAGGACGGCCTGCACCGGATGTACGGGGACGCGCAGGAGAACGTCTTCTACTACCTGACGATCTACAACGAGCCGATCCTGCAGCCGGCGGAGCCGTCCGACGTGGACGTGGAGGGGCTACTCAAGGGCATCTACCGCTACTCACCCGCCCCCCAGGTCAACGGGGACGCGCCGAAGGCCAACCTGCTCGCCTCCGGCACCGGCATGCAGTGGGCGCTGCGGGCGCAGCAACTGCTCGCCCAAGACTGGGGGGTGGCCGCCGACGTCTGGTCGGTGACCTCCTGGACGGAGCTACGCCGGGACGCGGTGGAGTGCGAGGAGCACAACCTGCTCGACCCGGGCGGCGAGCCGCGGGTGCCGTACATCCAGCAGAAGCTGGCCGACGCGGAGGGCCCGAAGGTCGCGGTCAGCGACTGGATGCGCGCGGTGCCGGACCTGATCGCCCGCTGGGTGCCCGGTGACTACACCTCGCTGGGCACCGACGGGTTCGGCGTGTCCGACACCCGGCACGCCCTGCGCCGCCACTTCCACGTCGACGCCGAGTCGGTGGTGGTCGCGACGCTGCGACAGCTCGCGCTCCGCGGCGCGGTGCCGGCCACCGTCCCGGCCGAGGCGGCCAAAAAGTACGCGATCGACGACGTCACCGCGGCCCCGGTCGGCGAGACCGGCGGCGACAGCTGACCCAGGCGTACGCAACGGAGGGCCCGCCGCACCCGCGCCGGGCCCTCCCTCATCCCCCGCCCCGTCGATCATGCAGTTGTGGTGGGTACATAACCTCCCGAAGCGGCGTGCAACGGGCACCACAAGTCCATGATCGGGCGGGGCTGGGGTGGGCGCGAGGGGGCGGTGGTCCGGTGTCCCTGGCGGGGACCCGGGCCACCGCCATCGCGGGTGGCGCCAGGACGCGGCTCGGTCAGCCGACGGCGGCCAGGTCGGTCAGCCGGGCGAGCGAGTCCTCCAGGTCGGCGCCCACCCTGCGCAGGCCGAGCCGCAGCAGGGCGGCCTTGACCGGACCGGCCGGCCAGCGTACGACGATGAGCCGCACGACCGTCCCGCCCTCCTCCTCGTCGGGAGTGAGCTGGACGTAGATCTCGGTGCGCGCCTCCGCCCGGGCGCCGGCACCCTTGGCGCGCTCACGCCAGCCGATCAGGGTCGGCTCCTGGTAGGCGATCACCTCGGCCTCATGCGCCGCGCCGCGCCCGGCCTGGACCAGCTGCCGCCGCCCGAAGCCCTCCCCCGAGAGCACCTCGGCCGCGCGGACCCCCGCCAGCCAGGCCGGCAGTTGCTCGGCCCGCTGCACGACGTTCCAGACCGCTTCCACCGGCGCCGCCACGTGCGCACTGCGTTCCACGAGGATCATTTCCGTCTTCCTCCAGTGAGGACATCCCACGATATCGGCACTCTATGCGCAAATTCGGACTTACCTGGACGGGTTCGGAAAAGACACGCCGAAAACCATTGCGCGCCGGCCCCGCACGGCCTATGGCGCGACGGGCGAGCGGGCCCTAGAGTCCCGAACACGATTCGCGTTTACCGGGAGGCCGCATGTCGACCGCACCGACACCCGAGTTCCCCGCCGGATTCCGCTGGGGAGTGTCCACCTCCGCCTACCAGATCGAGGGCGGCGTCGGCGAGGACGGCCGTGGTCCGTCCATCTGGGACACCTTCGCCCGCTCCCCGGGGCGGATAGTCGACGGCAGCACCGGCGACGTCGCCTGCGACCACTACCACCGGCACGCCGAGGACGTCGCGCTGCTGGCCGGGCTGGGCGTCACGGCGTACCGCTTCTCGATCGCCTGGCCCCGGGTGCAACCGGGCGGCACCGGCCCGGGCAACGCCGGCGGGCTGGACTTCTACGACCGGCTGGTCGACGATCTGCTGGTCCACGGCATCGACCCGGTCGCCACCCTCTTCCACTGGGATCTGCCGCAGCCGCTCGAGGACGCCGGCGGCTGGCTCGAACGCGACACCGCAAACCGCTTCGCCGAGTACGCCGACCTGGTCGCCGCCCGCCTCGGCGACCGGGTCCGGCTCTGGATCACCCTCAACGAGCCGTTCATCCACATGAGCCTCGGGTACGGCATGGGCGTGCACGCCCCGGGCCGGACGCTGCTCTTCGACGCCTTCCCCGTCGCCCACCACCAACTGCTCGGCCACGGCCTGGCCGTCTCGGCGCTGCGCGCCCGCGGCAGCGGCCCGGTCGCCATCGCCAACAACTACTCCCCGGTGCGGGTGCTCGGCGACACCGACGCCGACCGGGCGGCCGGGGCCGCGTACGAGGCGCTGCACAACCGGCTGTTCACCGACCCGCTGTTCGGGCGCGGTTACCCGGACGGGCCGGCCGCCGACCCGGGCGTGGTGCGCGACGGGGACCTCGACGTGATCGCCGCGCCGATCGACGTGCTCGGGGTCAACTACTACAACCCGACCGGCGTGCGGGCACCCGAGGAGGGCGCACCGCTGCCGTTCGAGCTGGTGCCGCTGGCCGGGTACCCGCGTACCGCCTTCGACTGGCCGGTGGTCCCCGAAGGGCTACGCGAGCTGCTCGGCTGGCTGCGGGACACGTACCGCGACGACCTGCCGCCGATCCAGGTCACCGAGAGCGGCTGCGCCTACGACGACACCCCGGGCGCCGACGGCCGGGTGCACGACCCGGAACGGATCACGTACCTCGACGGACACCTACGCGCGGTCCGGGCCGCCATCGACGACGGGGTGGATGTGACCGGCTACTTCGTCTGGTCCCTGCTGGACAACTGGGAGTGGGCGGAAGGCTTCACCAAGCGCTTCGGCCTGGTCCACGTCGACTACCGCACCCAGGCCCGTACGCCCAAGTCCTCGTACGCCTGGCTGCGTGACGTGATCGCGGCCTCCCGCGGGCCCGCGACCCGATGACCACCGTCGACCCGACCCCGACCTCACTGCCGGCGGCGCTCGCCGAACCGACCGTGCCGGTCCGGCGGGGCTGGATCGCGTTGATCTTCGCGGCCAACCTCGGCGTCTGGATGGCCTTCTTCACCCCGATCCAGGTGCTGCTGCCCCAGCAGATCGAACGGATCGCGCCGGACGGCAAGGAGGCGATGCTCGCCGTGGTCACCGGCCTGGGCGCGCTCGCCGCGGTGCTCGCCAACCCCCTCGCCGGTGCGCTGTCGGACCGGACCTGCCTACGGGTGGCCGGCCGCGAGTTCGGCCGCCGGCACGTCTGGACCGCGGGCGGCGCCCTGCTCGGCGCGGCGGCCCTGGTGCTGCTGGCGCAGCAGCGGACCGTGCTCGGGGTGACCCTGGGCTGGATCGCCGCTCAGGTCTGCTTCAACGCGATGCTGGCCAGCCTGACCGCGGCCGTGCCCGACCGGGTGCCGGTCGCGCAGCGGGGCGGGGTGTCCGGCTGGGTGGGCATCCCGCAGGCACTCGGGCTGGTGCTCGGGGTGGTGCTGGTGACCGCCGTGGTGACCGGCACCGCCGCCGGCTACCTGGCGATCGCGGCGGCGGTGCTGCTGTTGTCACTGCCGTTCGCGCTGCTCACCGCCGACGACCCGCTGCCCCGGGCGCACCGCCCGGCGCTGCGACCGCGCGCCCTGCTGGCCTCGATGTGGGTGTCGCCACGCCACCACCCCGACTTCGGCTGGGCCTGGATCACCCGGTTCCTGGTCCAGCTCGGCAACGCCCTCGGCACCCTCTACCTGCTCTACTTCCTCACCGACGAGGTGCGCCTGGCCGATCCCGAGGGCGGCTTGCTGGTGCTGATCCTGCTCTACACGGCCGGGCTGGCGGCCACCGCCGTGGTGGCCGGGCGGCTGTCGGACCGCTCCGGGCGCCGGAAGGTGTTCGTGATCGCCGCCGGCGGGATCATGGCGGTGGCCGCGCTGCTGCTCGCCGTCGCGCCGGTCTGGCCGGTCGCGGTGACCGCGGCGCTGCTGCTCGGCGCCGGCTACGGGGTCTACCTGTCGGTGGACGCCGCGCTGATCACCCAGGTGCTGCCGAAGGCCACCGACCGGGCCAAGGACCTCGGTGTGATCAACATCGCCAACTCGGCGCCGCAGGTGCTCGGGCCGGCGATCTCCGCCCCGATCGTGGTGCACCTGGGCGGCTATCCCGCCCTCTACGCGACCACGGCGGCGGTCACCGTGCTGGGCAGCGCCCTGGTGGTGAAGATCCGCTCAGTGCCGTGAGCCGCACCCCTGGCCGAATCCGGTCGCGGGTCGCCGTAGGCTGGGGACGTGACGGTACGTGTACGCTTCGCCCCCTCCCCGACCGGTATGTTCCACGTCGGCGGCGCTCGCTCCGCGCTGCAGAACTGGATCTACGCCAAGCAGCAGGGCGGGGTCTTCGTGCTCCGCATCGAGGACACCGACGCGGCGCGCAACAAGCCGGAATGGACCGAGGGCATCCTGTCGGCGCTGGACTGGATCGGCATCGAGCGGGGCAGCTACGAGGGCCCCTACTTCCAGTCCCAGTACGCCGGCGAGCACCGGGCCGCCGCGCAGCGGCTGTTCGAGTCCGGCCGGGCGTACTACTGCGACTGCACCCGGGAGGCCGTGCAGGCCCGCACCGGCTCCCAGTACTCCGGCTACGACGGCTTCTGTCGGGATCGCGGGCTGGAGCCCGGCGAGGGTCGCGCCCTGCGCTTCCGTACGCCCGACGAGGGCACGACCGTGGTGGTGGACCTGATCCGCGGCGAGCCGACCTTCGAGAACAAGCTGATCGAGGACTTCGTCATCGCCCGGGGCGACGGCTCGCCGGTCTTCCTGCTGGCCAACGTGGTCGACGACATGACCATGGGGATCACCCACGTGATCCGGGCCGAGGAGCACCTGCCCAACACCCCGAAGCAGCAACTGCTCTGGGACGCGCTCGGGGTCAAGCCCCCGGTCTGGGCGCACGTGCCGGTGGTGGTCAACGAGAAGCGGCAGAAGCTGTCCAAGCGGCGGGACAAGGTCGCCCTGGAGGCGTACCGGGACGAGGGCTACCTCGCCGCGGCGATGCGCAACTACCTGATGCTGCTCGGCTGGGCGCCCTCGGGCGACCGGGAGATCGTCCCGTGGTCGGTGATCGAGGAGGAGTTCCGGCTGGCGGAGGTCAACCCCTCGCCGGCGTTCTTCGACGAGAAGAAGCTGCGCGCGTTCAACGGCGAGTACATCCGGGCCCTGCCGATCGAGGAGTTCGTCGACGCCTGCCAGCCGTGGCTGACCGGCACCGGCACCATCGCCCCGCCGCCCTGGCAGCCGGAGGAGTTCGACGCGGACGCCTTCGCCGCCGTGGCGCCACTGGCCCAGACCCGGATCGCGGTGCTCAGCGAGATCGTGCCGAACGTCGACTTCCTCTTCCTCGCCTCGCCACTGGTCGACGAGGCGGCCTGGGCCAAGGCGATGAAGGAGGGCTCGGCGGAACTGCTCGACGCCGCCGTCGCCGCGTTCGGGGCGTTGGAGTCGTGGGACGCCGAATCGCTGAAGGCGACCCTGGAGGCGATCGGCGCCGAGCGCGGCCTCAAGCTCGGCAAGGCCCAGGCCCCGGTCCGGGTCGCCGTCACGGGCCGCACCGTCGGGCTGCCGCTGTTCGAGTCGCTGGAGGTGCTCGGCCGCGAGCGCACCCTGACCCGGCTGCGCGCCGCCCGCACCCGCCTGGTCTGACCCACGCCCCACGCGCCAGCGGCAGCAGGCGCGCCCAGCGCCGGACCGGTGCCGGTGCCGACACCGCCACCACGCGGAAGGTTGCGCCGGTCGCCCGCAATTGGGCCGGCCGGGGCGACGGGCACGACGTCGCATCGGCCTGGCCCACGAGGCGATCGAGGTCACCGACGACCCGCGACCGGGGCGGCGACCGGCGGGGCTTCCGGGCCGCCGCCGAGGCCGGTCAGGTCAGCCGCGGGCGGAGCGGCGGCGGAGCAGCACGCCGGCGACCAGGGCGCCGAGCAGCACCAGGCCGCCGAGTGCCCAGAGCCATCCGGCCGGCCCGTCGCCGCTCTCCCCGGCCGCCGGACGGGCGGCGACCGGCGGGCTGGTGTCCACCGGGCCGGCGGCGGCCGGCGGCGAGCTGGCCGCGGGCGGGGACGCCGGAGCCGTCGGGTCGGTGCCGGCTGATGCGGGTGGCTCGGCCGGGGTGCCGGTGGTGAGGGTGAACCGGATCTGGCCGGAGACCGGGTGCCCGTCGCTGGACGCCAACTGGTAGCCGACGATGTAGAGCCCGGCCCGGCCTGGCTTGAACGGCACGCTGACCCGACTGCCCGAGAAACTCGGCGTGCCGCCGAGCGCGGCCACATTGTCCGGTCCGGTGAGTGTGATCTTCGTCGTAGCCGGATCCGGTTTCGCCAGGAACCGCAACTCGATCCGGGCCGGCGCGGCCGCCACCCGAGCGCCGTCGCGCGGGTCGCTGCCGGTCAGCGAGTTGTGCGCGGCCGCCGGCGCCGGCGGCAGCAGCAGCGACACACCGAGCGCCACGCCGAACACCGCTGTCCACGTACGCGCCACACGTGACACCCTGCCCCCCATGAACCCCTCCGCAAAGGTACGATCCGCCCGCTGATCAACGGCTGCTGCTCGTTAGTCGAGCCGAGATCACAGATAGTTCCAATTACTGTTCCACGAGCTGCAACCGATCGACGTTCTACGGAGTCTTTTGAGGTGGGTACCCGGCCGGCGGGGGTTCTCGCCTCCGTCGACCAGCCAACGCGTGACCTGCAGCGAAGCCACCCATCGAACGGGGCGAGGAGGCGGCGATGGTCCGGAGGATGAGGCGGCTCGTCACCGCGGTGGCGGGTGGGTTGGTCGTGGCCGTCCTGTCGCTCGGCCTGGCCGGCCCGGCGAAGGCGGCGCCGAAGCCGCCGCTCGCCGGGGTGGACATCACCGGCGAGGGCCTCGCCGAGCCGCTGCGGCTGCGCGCCGACACCCACCCGGTGCACGTGGTGGCGATCATCGACCAGGTCAACTTCCTCGGGCGGACCGGCCAGGCCACCGGGCCGAAAGCCGCCGCGCTCGGTCCGAAGTACACCATCGTGGTGCTCGCCGGCGAGGAGCCGAAGCAGACCTACGACCTCTACCCGAAGGCCGTCGGCGGCCCGCGGGTGTACCGCCCGGCCAAGCAGCCGGGCGCCCGCAAGGCCACCGCCGGGTGGTTCCTGGGCCGGCTGAGCATGTCGGAGACGCTGCGTACCGCTGGGGTGCCGCTGGAGCGGCAGTTGGACACGGTCAGCGGCGGCGTCGGCGGCGGCGAGCGGGTCATCCCGGAAGACTCGCTGAACCCGGCGAAGGACATCGACGAGGCGCTCGCCGAACTCCAGCGTCTACTGCTGCTCAACGTGGCGGTGATGCTGGTCATCACGGCCGGGCTGGCCGGGATCGCGCTGCTGATCCGCCGCCGCACCCGCTGACCGCCCCGGGCGTTCCTGCCCCGGCCGGTGCCGGGCGGCCCGGTCACACCTCCAGGACCACCGTGCCGCGGACGTGCCCCGCCGCCACCAGGCGGTGCGCGTCCGCCGCCTGCGCCAGCGGGAGCGTCCGTTCCACGTGGACGGTCAGCCGGCCGGCGCCGAGCGCCCGGGCGATCTGGACCGCCAGATGACCGACCCCGCCCGACGCGCCGTGCACCAGCACCGTGTCCGGGCCGACCGGAGGATCCGGCAGCTCCCGCGCGGTGAGCAGGTCGGCCGGGCCGTACCCGTCGATCGCGATCGCCCTCACCTCGACCACGCTAGCGGCCGGGCGGTCGCAGCGGGGTCAGCACCAGCGACGCGGCGGCCGCTCCCGGCGCACGGCCCGTTGGCGGGGGCGGACCGGGCCGTGCCGGTGCGCGCCGGCCCAGCCGGGCAGCTCGCTGCGGCAGCCCGGCGCCCCGCCCGGCTCCGGGTCACCGGGCAGGGCCGGCTCGACGGCGCGCTGCCGTGGTATCGGGACGTCCTCCTCGGCGCGCTCGGACGCGCGGCCTGCGGCGGCCTCGCCCGGGTGGGTGGGAGACCCGCCGACCAGCCGGCGGTGGTGTTTGGCCGCGGCCTGCTGCTCGTGGTGGCCCGTCCGGCAGGGCTCGCCCTGGGCGCAGCCGTGCTCGGCCTCCCCGTGCGCCATCCCGGTCTCCTCACGTTCGCCATCGCCCGCCGGTGGTCACCCCGACCGTGCCCTGTCACCGTACTGGCCGGGGCCGACGAGCTGTGCAGCGCGTGCCTTGATCAGCCCTGGGCGCGGGGAGGCGACGTACCCCGTTCGGTGGAGGCGGGCCGGCGCGACCTCCGCCACCGGTCGGAGCCCGGCCGGCGGCGGCCGTGGTGGGATCGGAGCCATGCGACCACCTCCGTGGCTCGGGCCCGACACGCTCGGCCGGGACCTCGCGCTGGCCGCGGCGTCGCTCGCCGGCGGCCTGGTGCTGTACGGCCTGGACACCCAGCCGCAGCTGTCCTGGGCTCCGAACCTGCCCGAGCCGCTGTTCCTGCTGCCGCTCGCGGCGGTCTGCGCGGCGATCGGCCTGCGTCGGGTGGCCAGTCGCGCCAGCCTGGCACTCGGCACCGCGGCGGTGGCGGCCGACCTGCTGCTGGGCGGGTCACTGGCCACCGTGCTGGTCTACACCCAGGTGCTCTACGACGCCTGCGTGTTCGGCCCCGGCCGAACGTGGCGGTGGCTGGTGCGGATCACCGTCGGGCTCAGCGTGCTCGCCACCGCGGTCGGGGTGCTGCTGACCGGCGACTGGCGCGGCGTGGGGTTCGCGGCGCCGGTGGTGCTGGCCGGGGTGCTGCCGGTGGTCACCGGGATCAGCGTGCGGCAGTACCGCGACCAGGCGGCGGCCGAGCGCGCCCGGGCCGAGCAGACGGCCCGGCTGGTCGAGTTGGACCGGCGGCAGGCGGTCGGCGCGGAACGGGCCCGGATGGCCCGGGAGCTGCACGACGTGATCGCCAACCACCTGAGCGCGGTGGCCATCCACGCCACGGCGGCACTGTCCGTGCCCGGGTTGGACCGCCGGCAGGTCGAGTCGGCGTTGCGGGTGATCCGGGAGAACAGCGTGCAGGGGCTGGCCGAGATGCGGCAGATGATCGGGCTGCTGCGGGAACCCGCCGACGGCGGCGCGGCGGACGCGACGGAGGAAGCGACCCGGGCCCGGCTGGGCGAGGTGAACGGGCTGGTCGAGCGGGCCCGCGCCGCCGGCCTGACGGTCCGGGTGCGGCTGCGCGGCGAGCCGCGCGGCCTGCCGGTCGGGGTGGACCTGACCGCGTACCGGATCGTGCAGGAATCGCTGACCAACGCGCTCAAGCACGGTGGCGGTGAGGCCGACCTGGTGGTCGCGTACGAGCCGGCGGGGGTGACGGTCACGGTGGAGAACCCGGTCGCCGCCGGCCGGTCGCCGCTGACCGGGGCGGGCGCTGGCCTGATCGGGATGCGGGAGCGGACGATGCTGGTGAACGGCGTGTTCTCCGCCGGCCGGGCGGACGGCCGCTGGCGGGTACGGGCGGAACTGCCGACAGAAGGGATGCCCGTGAACGGGTGGACGGCCACCCGGCGACGCGACGGGGGGCGGTCATGACCGGGCCGATCCGGGTGCTGCTCGCCGACGACCAGCCGGCGGTGCGGGCCGGGCTGGGCCTGATCCTGGCCGCCGCGCCGGGCATCGAGGTGGTGGCCGAGGCGGACGACGGCGCGGAGGCGGTCCGGCTGTGCCGGTCACTGCGCCCCGACGTCGCCGTGCTCGACGTGCGGATGCCCCGGCTGGACGGCATCTCGGCGACCCGGGCAATCGTCGCCGACCGGCTCGCCGACGTGCTCGTGCTCACCACCTTCGACCTCGACGAGTACGTATTCGGGGCGCTGCGGGCCGGAGCGGCCGGCTTCCTGCTCAAGGACACCGACGCCGACGGGCTGGTGGCGGCGGTGCGCACGCTCGCCCGGGGCGAGGGGTTCATCGCCCCGGCGGTGACCCGCCGGCTGATCACCGCGTTCGCGGCGACCGCCCCGGCCGCCTCCGCCGTCACCCGGGCGGCGGTGGACACGCTGACTCCGCGGGAGCGGGACGTGCTGGCCTGCCTCGGGCTCGGCCTGTCCAACCAGCAGATCGCCGACCGGCTGGCGACGGCCGAAAGCACCACGAAGACGCACGTCAGCCGGATTCTCGCCAAGCTGGACCTGCGCAGCCGGGTACAGGCCGCCATCCTGGCCCAGGAGCTGGGCTTGCCCGCTCCCCCGCCCGCCTGATGCCCGGCGACCGGCCGCCCCGCGTGGATGCGCAGGTCAGGGCGTGTCAGGCTGGAGCGGTGAGCGAACCGGGCGGTACCGAGCTGTCGGCCACGCTGCGCCGGATCGAGCGGGCGGCGGGGGCCCTGGCGACCGCCAGCGCGGCCCGGATGGACGAGACCCTTCCCTGGTTCCGGGCGCTCCCGGCCGACCAGCGCTCCTGGGTCATGCTGGTGGCCCAGGCCGGCGCCCGGTCGCTGGTGCAGTGGCTGCGCTCCGGTGGCGGCACGGCGGTGAGCACCCAGGAGGTCTCCGACGAGGTCTTCGCCACCGCCCCGCAGGCGCTGGCCCGGTCGATCAGCCTCCAGCAGACCGTCGCACTGATCAAGGTGACCATCGACGTGGTCGAGGAGCAGGTGCCGCACCTCGCCGCGCCCGGTGAGGAGCAGCAGTTGCGCGAGGCGGTGCTGCGCTTCTCCCGGGAGATCGCGTTCGCCGCGGCCCGGGTCTACGCGCGGGCGGCGGAGTCCCGCGGCGCCTGGGACGCCCGGTTGCAGGCCCTGCTGGTGGACGCGCTGCTGCGCGGCGACTCCCCGGACGTGCTGGCCAGCCGGGCGGCCGCGCTCGGCTGGGCGGACGCCCCGCCGGTGGCGGTGGCGGTCGGCCGGTCCCCCGGCGGGGAGGTCTCCGCCGTCCTGCACACCGTCTACCGCCAGGCCCGGCGGATCGGCGCGGAGGTGATCGGCGGGGTGCACGGCGACCGGCTGGTCGTGGTGCTCGGCGGCGCCGCCGATCCGGTCGCGGCCACCGGGAAGCTGCTCACCGCGTTCGGCGACGGGCCGGTGGTGGTCGGCCCGGCGGTGCCGAGCCTGGACCAGGCCACCGAGTCGGCCCGGGCCGCGCTGGCCGGCTTCCGGGCGGCGCCGGCGTGGCCGGCCGCGCCCCGGCCGGTGCCGGCCGCCGACCTGCTGCCCGAGCGGGCCCTCGCCGGGGACGCGGAGGCACGCCGCCGGTTGCGCCACGACGTCTACGCCACGCTGGCCCGGGCCGGTGGGGAACTGCTGGAGACGCTGGACGCCTTCTTCGCCGCCGGCGGGACGCTGGAGAGCGCCGCCCGGGCCCTGTTCGTGCACCCGAACACGGTGCGCTACCGGCTGCGGCGGGTCTCGGAGGTGACCGGCTTCTCGCCACTGGACCCGCGGGACGCGTTCGCGCTCCAGGTGGCCCTCACCGTCGGCCGTCTCGACCCGGTGGTCCCAGTCGCCCCGACCCAGACAATGACCCCAGCCGTAGGTAAAACATCACAGACAGGTGATGATCGTCGCCGATCTTTGTAGAATCCCTCCAAAGGTTCTAGTGTGGTTTGGTCGGGGGCGGCACAGCGCTACCCGCGCGTATCCGGGAGAGTCATACACGTGCTCGCCGTACTTTCTCCCGGCCAGGGTTCGCAGAAACCCGGCTTCCTGACTCCCTGGCTCGACCTGACCGGCACCGAGGCGCGGCTGCGCTGGTGGTCGGCTCTGGCCGGGGTCGACCTGGTGCACCTCGGCACCACCGCGGACGCCGACGAGATCAAGGACACCGCCCGCACCCAGCCGCTGCTGGTCGCGGCGGCGCTGCTCGCCGCCGAGCACCTGCCGATGTACGACGTCTCGCTCACCGCCGGCCACAGCGTCGGTGAGCTGGGCGCGGCGGCGCTCGCCGGGGTGCTCCCGGCGGAGGCGGCGATCACGCTGGCCGGCGTACGCGGCCGCGAGATGGCCGCCGCCTGCGCGCTGGAGCCGACCGGGATGGCCGCCGTGCTGGGGGGCGACCAGGACGAGGTGCTCGCCGCGATCGCCGCGCACGGGCTGCACCCGGCCAACCGCAACGGCGCCGGCCAGATCGTCGCCGCCGGCGCGCTGGACGGGCTGGAGAAGCTCGCCACCGAACCGCCGGCGAAGACGCGGATCATCCGGCTGCAGGTGGCCGGCGCCTTCCACACCCCGTACATGGCTCCCGCCGAGGCGGCGCTGGCCGCCGTGGCCGGCGGGATCACCCCGGCCGACCCGGCCCGGATCCTGCTGTCGAACCTCGACGGCGCGGCGGTCAACCACGGGCGGGACATGGTGCAGCGGCTGGTCCGCCAGGTCACCGCGCCGGTCCGCTGGGACCTCTGCATGCGTACGCTGGCCGACCTCGGGGTGACCGGCGTGATCGAGCTGCCGCCGGCCGGCACGCTGGCCGGTCTGGTCAAGCGCGAGCTCAAGGGCCCCGGTGCCCCGGAGATCGTCACCCTGAACACCCCCGACGACCTGCCCGCCGCCCGGGACCTGATCGCCCGGCACGGGATGGCGCCGAGCCACGAACCGACCATCCACTTCCGGGTGGTGGTCGCGCCCTCGGCCGGCACCTTCACCCCGGCCGAGACCCTCGCCGAGGGCGAGACGCTCCGCGCCGGCCAGGTCATCGGCCACGTGGTCACCCGGCAGGGCCCGGTCGAGGTGACCGCCCACGACAGCGGCGTGCTCACCGAGTGGCTCGCCGACCACGACGACCCGGTCGCCCCGGGCCAACCGCTCGCCCGTATCGGAGGTCACGCATGACCGGCAGCCGGATCGTCTCGCTGGGCCACTACCAGCCCTCCCGGGTGGTCACCAACGACGAGATCGCCCAACTGGTGGAGACCAACGACGAGTGGATCCGTGACCGGGTCGGCATCGTCACCCGGCGGATCGCCGACGGTGAGTCGGTGGCCGACATGGCCGCGGCCGCCGCCGGCAAGGCGCTGGCCAACTCCGGTCTCACCGCCGCCGACATCGACCTGGTCGTGGTGGCCACCTGCACGTCGGTCGACCGCAGCCCGAACGTGGCCTGCCGGGTCGCCGGCAAGCTGGGCATCACCGCGCCCGGGGCGTACGACATCAACACCGCCTGCTCGGGTTTCGCGTACGCGCTGGGCACCGTCGACCACGCGATCCGTGCCGGGGCGTCGCGCAACGCGATCGTCATCGGGGCGGAGAAGCTCTCCGACTTCACCGACTGGACGGACCGGTCGACCTGCATCATCTTCGCTGACGGCGCCGGCGCGGCGGTGGTCACCGCCGCGGCCGAGGGCGAGCCCTCAGGCGTCGGCCCGGTGGTCTGGGGTTCGGTGCCGGAGAAGAGCGACGCGGTCCGCATCGAGGGCTGGCGCCCGTACATCCAGCAGGAGGGGCAGGCGGTCTTCCGCTGGGCCACCACCGCGCTGGCGCCGCTGGCGCTGCAGGCGTGCGAGCGTGCCGGGGTGGACCCGTCGGAGCTGGCCGCCTTCGTGCCGCACCAGGCCAACGCCCGGATCATCGACGGCATCGCCAAGCGGCTCAACATCCCGGACGCGATCATCGCCAAGGACATCGTCGAGTCCGGCAACACCTCGGCGGCGAGCGTGCCGCTGGCCCTGTCGAAGCTGGTCGAGCGGCGGGAGGTGCCCTCCGGCGCCCCGGTGCTGCTGTTCGGCTTCGGCGGCGGCCTCACCTACGCCGGTCAGGTCGTCCGGTGCCCCTGATCCCCGGCGCGGCGCCCGCCGCGCCGCCCCGCCGCCCGGCGGAGAACAACCCCCTATGAGAGGAACCAACCGCAATGACCCGTGACGAGATCACCGCCGGCCTCGCCGAGATCCTCGAAGAGGTTGCCGGGGTGAACCCGGACGACGTGGCCGAGGGGAAGTCCTTCACCGACGACCTGGACGTCGACTCGCTCTCCATGGTGGAGGTCGTGGTGGCGGCCGAGGAGAAGTTCGGCGTCAAGATCCCGGACAACGAGGTGCAGAACCTGAAGACCGTCGGCGACGCCGTCAGCTACATCGAGGCGCAGTCCTAATCATGAATCGCACCGACGTCGTCGTCACCGGGCTCGGCGCGACCACCCCGCTGGGCGGGGACGTCGCGTCGACCTGGGACGCCATGCTCGCCGGCCGCTCCGGGGCGAGCGCGCTCACCCAGGAGTGGGCGGAGCAGCTGCCGGTCCGGATCGCCGCCCAGCTGGCGGTGGATCCGGCCGGCCTGCTGGACCGGGTCAAGCTGCGCCGGCTGGACCGTTCCGAGGCGATCGCGCTGATCGCCGCGCACCAGGCCTGGGCGGACGCCGGCCTGGCCGACTCCGGGCTGGACCCGGAGCGGCTGGGGGTCAGCGTCGGCTCGGGCATCGGCGGGGCGGTCACCCTGCTCGCCCAGGACGACATCCTGGAGGCGTCCGGCCCGCGCCGGGTCTCCCCGCACACCGTGCCGATGCTCATGCCCAACGGCCCCGCCGCCTGGGTGGGGCTGGAGCTGGGCGCGCAGGCCGGGGTGCACTCGGTGGCCAGCGCCTGCGCGACCGGCGCGGAGGCGATCGCCCTCGGGCTGGACATGATCCGCGCCGGCCGGGCCGACGTGGTGCTGGCCGGCGGCACCGAGGCGGTCATCCACCCGCTGCCGATCGCCGGCTTCGCCTCGATGCGGGCGATGTCCACCCGCAACGACGAGCCGGAGCGGGCCTCCCGGCCGTGGGACAAGGGCCGTGACGGCTTCGTGCTCGGCGAGGGCGCGGGCATCCTGGTGCTGGAGCGGGCCGAGCACGCCGCCGCCCGGGGCGCCCGGGTGTACGCGCGGCTGGCCGGCGCCGGCATCACCTCCGACGGCTACGACATCGTCCAGCCGCACCCGGAGGGGGCGGGCGCGATCCGGGCAATTTCGAAGGCGATCGCCGACGCCGAAGTCGCCAAACTGGACATCGTGCACGTCAACGCGCACGCCACGTCGACTCCGGTCGGCGACATGGCCGAGATCACCGCACTGCGGACGGCGCTGGGCGACCACCCGGTGCTGACCGCCACCAAGTCCATGTCCGGTCACCTGCTCGGTGCGGCGGGCGCGCTGGAGTCGATCGCCACCATCCTGGCGATCCGCGACGGTGTCGTACCTCCGACGATCAACCTCGACGACCCGGACGACGGCCTCACCCTGGACGTGGCCGCCAACAAGGCGCGCCACATGGATATCCCCGCCGCGCTGAACAACTCGTTCGGTTTCGGCGGGCACAACGTGGCTCTCGTCTTCACGCGGGCCTGAGACCACAGCCTTGGAGGCTCACGTGACCACCACCGCCGTCGGCGCGGACACATCCACCATGGACTACCGAGATCCGGAGCTGCGGCTCCGGGCCCTGTTCGACGCCGGCTCGCTGCGCCTGCTGGCGCCCCGGGACACCTCCGGGGTGCTCTGGGCCCGCGGCGAGATCGAGGGCACGCCCGCCATCGCGTACGCCACCGACGCGACGAAGATGGGCGGTGCCATGGGCACCGAGGGGTGCCGGCACATCGTGGACGCGATCGACACCGCCGTCCGGGAGCGGGTGCCGGTGCTCGGTCTCTGGCACTCCGGCGGGGCGCGGCTGGCCGAGGGTGTGGTCGCGCTCGACGCCGTCGGCCAGGTCTTCGCCGCGATGGTCCGGGCCTCCGGCCGGGTGCCGCAGATCTCCGTGGTGCTCGGCCCGGCCGCCGGTGGGGCGGCGTACGGGCCGGCGCTGACCGACATCGTGGTGATGAGCGGCGCCGGACGGATCTTCGTCACCGGTCCCGAGGTGGTCCGCAGCGTCACCGGCGAGCAGGTCGACATGGAGCGCCTCGGTGGCCCCGAGCCGCACGGCCGGCGCTCCGGTGTGGTCCACGTGACCTGCGCCGACGACGAGGCGGCGCTCGCCGAGTCGCGCAAGCTGGCCGCGCTGCTGGGCCACCAGGGCCGGCTCTCCCCGGACGACGTGCCCACCACCGGCGAGGACGGCCACGACCTGGCCGCGAAGATGCCGGCGGAGGCCAACCGGGCGTACGACGTCAAGCCGGTGGTGAAGGCCCTGCTCGACGTGCCCGGCGTCGAGCTGCACGCCAAATGGGCGCCGAACGTCGTCACCACGCTCGGCCGGTTCGCCGGCCGGACGGTCGGCGTGATCGCCAACAACCCGCTGCGGCTGGGTGGCTGCCTCGACGCGTCCAGCGCCGAGAAGGCGGCCCGGTTCGTGCGGATGTGCGACTCGCTCGGGGTGCCACTGATCGTGCTGGTCGACGTGCCCGGCTACCTGCCCGGTCTGGGTCAGGAGTGGGACGGCGTGGTGCGGCGCGGGGCGAAGCTGCTGCACGCCTTCGCCGAGGCGGTGGTGCCGCGGGTGACGCTGGTGACCCGCAAGGCGTACGGCGGGGCGTACATCGCGATGAACTCCCGCTCGCTCGGCGCCACCGCGGTCTTCGCCTGGCCGAACGCGGAGGTCGCGGTGATGGGTGCGAGCGCGGCGGTGAACATCCTGCACCGCAAGCGGCTCGCCGCCGCTCCCGTCGAGGAGCGGGAGGCGCTGCGCGCCGAGCTGATCGAGGAGCAGATCCGGGTCGCCGGCGGGGTGAACCGGGCGCTGGAGATCGGTGTGGTGGACGACGTGATCAAGCCGGCCGAGACCCGCCGGCGGATCGCCGAGGCCCTCGCTGCCGCGCCGGCCGCCCGGGGCGCACACGGCAACATCCCGCTGTAGCCGCCGCTACCCGCCCGAAGGGCCCGCGCTCGGCGAGCGCGGGCCCTTAGCGTCGCTCAGCCCTGGTTGCGCGGGTGCCGCTTCGCGGTCCGCTCGTTGCCCCGGCGGTAGTTTCCGGTCCACCGGGCCATCACCAGCTGCGGGTCGTCGTCGACCTCCGCCAGGAACTGCGCCGCCCGGCCGCCGCGAAGCGTGCCGGCCACCCGCCCGTGGTGCGTGATCACCACCGTGCCGTCCGCCCGCTCGACGTACCCGAATCCCTCAGCCGCTCCCATGGGCACCGAGGCTGCCAGCCGGGGCACGCCACCGCGAAGGGAATTCCGGGTCGGCGCTTCCGCAGCTGGAGCCGGGAGGCGGCGGTCAGCTGTCACAGGAGGTGGCGGGCAGGCCGGTCACCGGGACCGGGGACCGGCCGCCCGGCCGGGCCTTGCCGGCCAGCACCCCGGCCAGCGCGGTCATCGACGCACGGCTCGACGAGTAGGTGGCCAGCAGCGTCGGCGACTTCGCGGCGGCCAGCACGTACGGCGTGTCCATGGCGACCGTGACGGCGGCGTCGGCGCGCAGGTCACCGGCGCCGTCGCCGTACCCGACCAGGTGCACGACCGTCCCGCCGTTCGGCACCACCCGGACCCCGGCCGCGGTCAGCGCCTCGGTCAGCGCCGCCCGGGTGTGGTCCCGCCCGCCGGAGGAGGTGACGGTCACCGGGCCCCGGACGCCGGAATCGCAGGAGCCGCGCAGCACGGTGACCGCCGCGGCGGCCAGCTCCTCGGCCGCCTTCCGGTGCGCCGGCCCGGCCAGCGTGGACAGCTCCGGGGCCGGCCGGTCGGCCAGCGTGAACTTCATGGTCAGCACCCGGGTCGCCGCCTCGACCAGGCGGGACCGGGGCAGCGAGCCGTCGCGCAGCGCGGCGAGCAGCCCGTCGTACGCCTGACCGACGTGCGGCGGCATCAGGATGAGGTCGTTGCCCGCCGTCAGCGCGCGGACCGCGGCCTCTCCCGGCGGCCAGCGTTTGGCCGGCGGCATGTTCATCCCGTCGGTGATCACCACGCCGCGGAAGCCGAGTTGACCGCGGAGCACGTCGGTGAGCAGCTTGCGCGAGAAGGTGGCGGCGGTGCCAGGGTCGACCGACCGGGCGTCGAGGTGGGCGGACATGACGGCCATCGCGCCGGCGTCGATGCCGGCGGCGAAGGGCGGCCATGCCCCGGTCTCCAGCGCCTTGCGGGACTGCTCGAGCACCGGCAGGTCCTGGTGCGAGTCTGCGGCGCTGTGTCCGTGCCCGGGGAAGTGCTTGACGGTGGCCGCGACGCCCGCGCTCTGCAGCCCCCGGACGGCGCCTCCGACCTGGGCGGCGGCCCGCGCCGGGTCCGCGCCGAACGACCGCGAGCCGATCACCGTGCTGCGGGTGGCGAGCACGTCGGCGACGGGGGCGAAGTCCAGGTTGATGCCCATCGCGGCGAGTTCCGCGCCGGCCGCCCGCCAGGCGGCCTCGGTCAAATCCGGCCGGCCGGCCGCCCCGGCCGCGAGGGCGCTGGGCAGCATGGTCACCCCGTCGGTGATCCGGGTGACCACGCCGTACTCCTGGTCGGTGCCGATCAGGAACGGGGCCGGGCCGGCGGGCAGCCGGCCGGCGGCCTCGCGCAGGCCGCTGGTCAGCGCCCGGACCTGCTTCGGGTTCTCGACGTTGGTGGTCTCCTGGTTGCCCTTGGTGGGGTCGTCGGCGCTGAACCCGACCAGGATCAGCCCGCCGAGCCGGTACTTCGTGATCATCTCGGCCGGGGTGTCGACGCCGGCCAGGGCCCGGTTGCCGGCCGCCGAGCCGGGCGAGACCTTCGTCGCCGCGTCGCCGTAGGCGTACGGCATCAGCACCTGGCCCACCAGGTCCTCGTCGGCGAGGGTGCCGACCAGGGCGGCGGCCCGCGCGGCGGGGTCACCGGCGGGGACGGCGGAGGGAGTCGCGGCGGTCGCCGAGGCGCCGCTCGCGGCCGGCGTTGGCGGCGGCGGGTCCGGCTTGTCCGCGCAGCCGGACAGGAGCAGTGCGGTCAGTGCGGCGAGCGCGACGCCGGCACGTCGCGGAGATATCGACACGCGAGCCATCCCACCAGTTCGACGCTTATCGGGGCAACCCGACCCTACGCGCATCGACCGGCTGGCCGCCGCCGCGCCCAGGCGCGGGTACGGGCCGGACGCGGCGGTCAGCCGACCCGGGTGAGCAGGGTCACCGGGGCGCCGTCCCCGGCGTACCGGTAGGGCTCCAGCTCGGCGTCCCACGCGGTGCCGAGCGCCTTGTCGAGCGCGTGCGCGAGGGCCTCCGGCGCCCGCGCGCCGGCCATGATGCTGCGCAGCCGGTCCTCGCCGAGCTGAATGTCGCCGGCCGCGCCGACGGTGGCCCGGAACAGGCCCCGCCCCGGGACGTACATGAAGCGCTCCCCGTCCGCGCCGGGGCTCGGCTCTTCGGTCACCTCGAAACGGATCATGGGCCACTGCCGGAGGGCAGCAGCCAGCTCGGCGCCCGTCCCCGGACGGCCGGTCCACCCGCACTCGGCCCGGCGGGCGCCGGGATCGACGGGCTGAGCCGTCCACTGCAGGTTGACCGGCGCGGCGAGGACGCGCGCGATCGCCCACTCGACGTGCGAGCACACGGCGAGCGGGGTCGAGTGGACGTATACGACGCCACGCGTTGGCACGGTGACCTCCCGGAGAGCGAGGTGCGTCTTCCCCTACGACCTCGATCACCGAGTGGTTGCTGAAACACATGATGACTGGTGTGACGGATGGTGCGCCAGAGAATCGGAAAACTCGCCGACGGAATAGCCGGACGGGTGACCGCCGTTGACCCCGCAGACGCGATGACCAGCCAGGGATCGTGGTCGTGTACAGTTCCATCGGCGGCCTGTGCCGCGCACGTCTTCCGCGGGCCACCCACGGGTGTCGCCCGCACCAAGCCCCCGGACGTTTCCGCGTCCTCCCGTACGTCTTGCAAGGAGTACCTCCGTGGCGAGCAACACCTCTAAGACCGCGCGCGCGTCAGTCCGGGCCGGCCAGGCTGGCCAGGGTGGCGCCCTCAGCGTGCTGGGCGAGTTCAAGTACGTCATTCCGCTCAACGGCGGCAAGCACGCCTACGTCCGGAACCTGACCAACGGCAAGACCGTGCACCTGCGCACCGACTCTGAGGCCTTCGTCGAGGAGATCCGGGTGCTGGCCGCCGCCGGCCACGCCGCGAAGATCCGGGCCGAGCTGAGCATCCTCAACACCGCCCACCCGGGCGACGGCTGGGACGCCACCGAGAAGCGCCTCGTCGAGGCCGGCGTCTTCGAGGGCTGAGCCCCTCCCCGAGCCACACCGGACCGCCCGTCGGGATCACCCCGGCGGGCGGTTCCGCGTCTCGACCCC
>NZ_POUB01000499.1 GCF_003236335.1 Micromonospora deserti | reverse complement strand
CCCCTCGCGATCTTGCGGTGCGTGGACTGCGGCGTTCCATCCGCTCCGCCGGAGCCGGAAGTGCGAGATCGCGCGGTAGCGGTGGTGCGTGCGGGGGGAGTTCCCGGGGCGGTGAGGGCCAGGATGAGGAGGGCGGCGGCGGCGAACGTGAGGGCGTCGACGGTGAACGGGACGGCGGGCGCGAGGGCGAAGAGGAGACCGGCGGCGGGGGCGCCGAGGAAGCCGCCGGCCACCGCCGTCCCCGCCTGGAGGCGGCCGTTGGCGCGGGGTAGCGCGGCGGCGGGCACCACCGACGGGAGCAGGGCGAAGGAGGCGGCGTCGAAGAGGGTGCCGAGCGCGGCGAGCAGGAAGGCGACCGCCAGCAGCAGGACGACGCCGGCCCGGTCGACGGCGACCGCGACGGCCAGCGCGGCCACCACGGCGGCTCGCAACCCGTCCACCGCCGCCATCGTGCGCCGCCGGTCCCAGCGGTCCGCGTACACGCCGCCGAGCAGGCCGAACAGTAGCGGCGGCAGGTGACCGGCAACGGCCACCGCGGCGATCACCCGGGGGTCGCGGGTCAGCGCCGCGGCGAGCAGGGCCAGGGCCGGCGTACGCAGGGCGTCGCCGAAGCGGGAGGAGACGGCGGCGGACCAGAGCAGCCGGTAGTCGCGGCCGAGCGGTGGTGCGGTCATGCCGGCGACCCTCGTGGCTCGACCGGGTCGAGGGTCAAGCGGCCGGCGTGAGCCTGGCGTGCCTTTGCGGGACCGGACGCGGTTGGGACCGGCCGTCGCCGTCGCCGCTGGACGCGGTTGGGACCGGGCCGTCGCCGTGGCCGCCGGGCCGGATGGGCCCGGGTGGGCGGCGAACCGACGGGTAACCGAGTCTCCCCGGCGCGTGGCGCGCGGTCTACGCTTGCCCGGTGACGGTGGAGCAGCAGGCACGGGGCACGACGGACGGCGGCACGGGTGCGGCGGTTCGGCGCCGGTCCCGTAGGGACGAGATCCTGGAGATCGCGGTCGGTCTCTTCGCCGCGCGGGGCTACCACGGCGTCTCGATGGACGACATCGGCGCTGCCGCCGGGGTGACCGGCCCGGCGCTCTACCACCACTTCGCGGGCAAGGAGGCGATGCTGGTCGCCGCGCTGATCCCGGTCAGCGAGGGGCTGCTGGCCGGCGGCCGGGAGCGGTCCGCCGGGCACCCGGACGACCCGCGCGGCGTGCTGGAGTCGCTGATCGACTTCCACGTCGACTTCGCGCTGGCCAACCCGGCGGTGATCGCCCTGCACCTGCACGAACTGGATCGGCTCCCGGACGAGCCGCGCCGCCGGATCCGCCGGCTCCAACGGCTGTACGTCGAGGAGTGGGTGACGGTGCTGACCGCGCTGCACCCGGGCCTGCCCGACGGCGAGGCCCGGGTGCTGGCCCACGCCGCGTTCGGCCTGATGAACTCGACCCCGTTCCTCGGTGGCGAGGTGGACCGCCGCCGCCGTGCCGAGCTGCTGCGCATCGCCACCCTCGCCGCTCTCCTGGCCCCCAC
>NZ_POUB01000498.1 GCF_003236335.1 Micromonospora deserti | reverse complement strand
AAGGGGATGGGCAAGCTCGCCGCGATGGGCGCTCGCAAGCGCGCGATGGCGATGCCCGGCTACTGACCGTCCGCACACCCACCGGCGCCCCGCCGGCTGCCAGCGG
Source organism: Micromonospora deserti (assembly GCF_003236335.1). GTDB lineage: Bacteria > Actinomycetota > Actinomycetes > Mycobacteriales > Micromonosporaceae > Micromonospora > Micromonospora deserti. The sequence continues at coordinate 1,437 of NZ_POUB01000498.1, read as the reverse complement.
CCCGACCGGCGTGCCGGCGAGGCGCAGGCAGCGGCGGAGGAGGTCGACGTCTGGCGCCGCTCGGCGCGCCCGCGGGGCGTCCGCCGGGCGGCGACCGGTGACCGACCCGGACCGGGGTGCGGGCGAGGGCATGACGCGGCCCGGGACGGGCAATCGAGTCCGGTACCGGCGGACCGACCAGTGAGGTGGCGATGACGGGGAACAGCGGACGCGGCGGTGGCGGGGGCGGGCGCGAACCGGAGGCGACCACCCCCTGGGTCACCCGGGACGGCCTGGACATGGAGCCGCCGTGGGGTGTGGGCGAGGACGACCCGATGGACGAGGGCAGCGAGGAGACCGCCGTGCCGGAGGGCCGGCGCGGCGAGCGGCGCGCCGGTGCGCCGGCGGGGCCGTCCGGCCCGGCGGGCCGGCACGGCTTCGGGTCGGTGGAACCCACCCGTACGCCGGCGGCCGGACCGGGCGCGCCGCCAGACCCGGCACCATCCCGGCGCCCTTTTCCGGACGACGCCGACGTCAACCAGCGGTCGCAGGACGCGTTGCGTACCCGGGGGCGGCGGTCCTGACCGGCGGCACCCTCCCACCCATGTCATTCAGTGGACCGCCGAACCGGACGATCGGCAACCGCTGGCGGATCGGGCGTCCCTGAGGAGTCCCCCGGCCCCTGCCGTTGTTGTCCCACGTCACACCGTGCGCGTGTGACGCCTCGTGGTCCGACGGCGCTGAGGGACACGAGATGAACGCACACCGGATGGACCAGGAGACCGCCGAGCGGCTGCTCGGCGGTCCCGTCGGCGACCCGTGGGACGGCCCGCGGTCGCTCGTGCTGCTCCTGACCGCGGTCCGCGCCGCTCCCCACGCCGGTGAGCTCGCCGGAGAGGCCGCCGCGGTGCGGGCGTACCAGCTGGCTCGGGCCGGCACGCCGCTGGGACAGCCAGGCCGCCCCCGGCGCGGGTTCACCCTCGCCGGCTTCGGCGCACGGGCCGCGCTGGCCAGTCTCGCGCTGGCCGCCACCGGCGGGGTGGCGCTGGCCGCGGCCGGCGGCGCGCTGCCGAACCCGTTGGCCCCGTCGGCACCCACCACCCCACCGGCCTCGTCGGCGCCGACCACGCCCGCCGCCACCCCCGGCGGCACCGGGCAGCGGTCCACGCCGTCGGCCGGGGTGGACGGACACCTCGATGCGCCCGCCTCGGTGGTCGGACTGTGCCGGACGTACCGCGCCGCCGCCAGCGTCGATCCGGGCCGGAGCCTGGACAACCCAGTCTTCGGGGACCTGATCAGCGCGGCCGGCGGCCGGGACGAGGTGAGCGACTACTGCGACCGGGTGCTGGCCGACGGCAGCGGCCCGACCCCGGCGGGGGGCACCCCGACCCAGCGGCCCGACACCGAGCCCTCCGCGCGGCCGACCGGCCGGCAAACCCAGCCAGCGCCGGCGCAGAC
>NZ_POUB01000497.1 GCF_003236335.1 Micromonospora deserti | reverse complement strand
CCTAGATGAATGAGTCCTAAGTCTGAGCTGGTCAATGGGTATGAGGCTCCAGGGCTGCCGCCGCCCAGGCCCGGCTTTATGATCACCTTCATGACCTCCGCGCTTGTCTTGATTGACCTGATGCCCAGAATCGTCGCTCTGCCTGTTTCGCCGCACTCCGGCGAGGAGGTGCTGCAACGCTGTCGCCGGCTGGCCGGGGTGTTTCGGGCGAATGATCGCCCCGTGGTGCTGGTCCGGGTGGATCGGCCGAATGTGACCGAGCAGCCGCCTGGTAGCGACTTCGTCGAAGGCCTCGTCACGGAGGGCGACATTGTGGTCGTCAAACATACTATCGGGGCTTTTCACAACACTGACCTGCATGACCGGCTGCAAAGTCGTGGCGTAAGCACGCTGGTACTCGCCGGGCTGGTTACCACGATGGGGGTGGAGTCCACCGCACGGGTGGCCAGTGACCATGGATACGAGTTGGAGTTCGTTGCCGATGCGATGTCCGGGTTCGCCGCCGATGAGCACAACTTCACCATCGAGAAGATCTTCCCGCGGTTCGGCGAAGTCAAGAACACTGACACCTACAACTGACTGAGGCAGAAGGCTGGCCGCGTCGCTTCGACTGCGTGACAGACAGCGAAGGGGGTCGTTGTCTGCGTGTGACAGCTAACATCGACACCCTTCTCACTGCACTCTACGTGTTCGTAGACGATCATGTCGTCGGGCGTCGCCGGATCGGTCGCCCGCCGCTGCTCACCGACGCCGAACTGCTGTGCCTGGCTATCGCCCAGGTCCTGCTGGATTTTCCGCGAGAGCGGCACTGGATCCGTTACGCTCGCAAACACCTGCGCCACCTGTTTCCCTACATCCCCGACCAGTCCGGATACGGCAAACGGCTCCGAGACGCCGGACCACTGATCGCCAAGGTGATCCGGCACCTGGCCGAGAACACCCCCACCAGCGTGCCCATCCTGCGGCTGATCGACTCCACCCCCGTGCCCTGCGGCATGTCCCGCGAGACCGCCAAACGCTCCGACCTCGCAGGCGACGCCGGCTACGGCTACTGCGCCTCGCACTCACGCTACTTCTGGGGCATGCGCCTGTACCTGGTCACCACCGTCGAGGGCATGCCAGTGACCTGGTGCCTGGCCCACCCGAAACTCGACGAACGCGACGTGATCGCCGCCCTGCTCGAAGTCGACCACCACCTCGTACAGGCCGGGCAGGTGATCCTGGCCGACAAAGGCTTCGCAGGGAAAACGTTCGAGACGTTCCTCGACGACCTCGGCATCCACCTGGTCCGGCCCGCCCGCAAGAAGACCTCCGACCCGACCTGCGGCCCCGCCGAACGACGCCTGCTACGCATGCGCCAATGGATCGAAGCGATCTTCGACACCCTCAAAGGCCAGCTCAGCCTCGAACAACACGGAGCGCGCCGCCGACACGGCGTCTACGCACGCGCCGGCCAGCGCCTGCTCGCGATGGCCACCTGCATCTGGCACAACACCAACATCGGCGAACCCAGAAAACGATCACTCATCGCGTACGACCATTGACCAGCCAGGACATCGGACTCAATCATCTAGGC
>NZ_POUB01000496.1 GCF_003236335.1 Micromonospora deserti | reverse complement strand
AGCTTGATCTTTAACCTGTGCGGCGGGGGCGGGGATTCGTGGTCTTCGTTTTCCTCGTGCCTGGCGGCTTGGCATCCTTTGTGGTCACGGTATGGACGTCGTAGCGCGGGGTGGGGTGACTGTTGCGGCGGCCGGGTGGTCTGCCTGGGCCTGGCCGGGAGGGTTTCGGTGCACCGGCGGGACAGGGGAGGTTCGTGCGGAGGTGCCGAAACCCTCGGCGGACGCGGGCGGGTGATAGACGCTCGGGTGGTGCCGGTTTCTCCCAGGGGCGGCGCAGGTCGGCGGCCAGGGCGCGGGCCAGGCGGAGCTGCGTGTAGGCGGCGAGGATCAACCCAGTCCAGCGGTCGGCTGCCTGTGGGGTGCGGATCTTCGGACAGGTCCAGCCGAGGGTCTGTTTGAACAGGCGGAACGTGTGCTCGATGTCGAAGCGGCGCAGGAACGTCTGCCAGAGCCGGTCGACGTCGGCGCTGGTGGCGTCGACGCCGGACCACCACAGCCATACCGGCTTCGGGGTCGCGCCGCTGGGCAGGTGCTCGACCTCCAAGTGGATGACGGTTCCCTCGATGACCGGCAGCACCTTCGCCGAGGCGATCCAGGCGGATCGGTGGGTCAGCCGGGGGTGCAGCCGGTCCCAGGCTCGGGCCCTCGCCGTGCCGTAGAGCCGGGTGTCGGCCACCGTGGTGACGTCGAATTCACTCCAGGTGGCGGGATCGCCGAAGACGAACTCGCCGCCGTGCCTGCGCGGTCGGCCGATCGTCGCGGGCTGCCGGGGCGGCACTGCCCGGCGTAGTACCCGGTCTGAGCGCATTCGAGCCAGGACCTGCACGGGTAGATCACGCAGGAGGAACGCCAGTCGGGGCGCGTCGTAGCCGGCGTCGGCCACGACCAGGATCTCCAGGTCGCCGGGCCGCCACTGCCCGGCCGCGATCAGTCGCCCCACGATGTCTCGCAGCTGCCCAGCGGTGATCGTGGCCGCGTCATCGCCAGGCGCCAGCCGCTGTGCGTCCAGCGGCGCAGTCCACGAACTACGGCCCGACTCCAGGGCGACGACAATCGAGTACGGCCACCCGGGGATTGGGATGTGCTGGTCCTTGCCACGACCGTAGGTGTGGCACAGGATCCGCTGCGGCGAGGTGTGCGCGTCCGGCCGCAGCCAACAGGTGATGTCCACCGCCAGAACAAGACGCCCGTCGGCCGCCCGCGGCAGCGGCACCGCGGCCAAAGCGGTCCGCAGCCGGTCGATGTCCAGCCGCCCGCAGGCGAGAGCGTCATACAACGCCCCGTGACCGCGGCGGTGCTCACCCACCAGCGACAACTCCACCAGCGACCGGACCGGCCCGTCGGCACACAACACCGCCTCGGCCAGGTCGAACAACGCATCCGCCCGCCCGGTCAAACAGCGGTAGAACTCCCGCCGGAACCTCGCCAGCTCCCCGACCACACCGGCCGGACCACGGTCATGCACACTGATCACCGAGACAGCCCTTGGTTATTGATCATCTTCCCTAGACAAGAAGAATGATCAATCAAGGGCTGTCCCCATGATCAGCCGGGGTCACCGCCCAGCCACCGCTGGTTAAAGATCAAG
>NZ_POUB01000495.1 GCF_003236335.1 Micromonospora deserti | reverse complement strand
GTACGGGGGGTGTCCCGCCGCCCCCGGCCGGACACCCCCCGTACCGCGCGCCGGAGAAGAAGCGCGGCGTGCTGATCGCCTCGATCGCGCTGGCCGCCGTCCTGATGCTCTGCGCCGGCGGCGGCGTGGTGGCCTTCCTGACCCTGCGCAACACCGAGACCGGTGCGGGGGCGAAGGAGCCGGCGGTGGCGGTGGACCAGTTCCTCACCGCCGTCTACAAGGACCGCGACGCGTCCAGGGCGGCCACCCTGGTCTGCTCCTCGTCCCGCGACAAGGACAAGATCGCCGCCAAGGTGGCCGAGATCGAGAAGTACGCCTCGGCCTACCAGAACCCACGGTTCCGGTGGAGCAGCCCGAAGGTGGACAACCAGATCGGCGACCGGGCCACGGTCACCACCCGGGTGACCATGACGACCGCCGACGAGAAGGTCGCCGACCAGGACCTGCGGTTCACGGTGGTGCGGAAGACGGGTTGGTGGGTCTGCGAGGTCGCCTGAACCGGGCCGGTGGATAGGCTCGACGGGTGCGAGCAGCTGAGCGGCCGACCGACCCGGCCGGTATGGAGTGGCCGGCCCGCCTCCACGTGGTGACCGGCAAGGGCGGCACCGGCAAGACCAGCGTGGCGGCTGCGCTGGCCCTGGCGCTGGCCGCCGGCGGCCGGCGCACGCTGCTGGTGGAGGTCGAGGGGCGGCAGGGCATCGCCCAGCTCTTCGGCACCGACCCACTGCCCTATGAGGAGCGGCACCTGGCCGACGCGCCGGGTGGCGGGGAGGTACGGGCCCTGGCGGTGGACGCCGAGGAAGCCCTGCTCGAGTACCTGGACATGTTCTACAAGCTCGGCGCGGCCGGCCGGGCGTTGCGCAAGCTCGGGGCGATCGACTTCGCCACCACCATCGCCCCGGGCCTGCGGGACGTGCTGCTCACCGGGAAGGTGAAGGAGGCGACCACCCGCACGGTCGGCCAGCGACGCGCGTACGACGCGGTGGTGCTCGACGCGCCGCCGACCGGGCGGATCGGCCGGTTCCTCAACGTCACCGCGGAGACGGCCCGGCTGGCCAAGGTGGGCCCGATCAAGACCCAGAGCGAGGGGGTCTCCGCGCTGCTGCGCTCCCCGATGACCGCGGTGCACGTGGTCACGTTGCTGGAGGAGATGCCGGTCCAGGAGACGGTCGACGCGATGGCGGAGCTCACCCAGCTCGGCTTCCCGGTCGGGCGGGTGATCGTCAACGGCACCCGGCCCCCGCTACCGGCGGATCGGGTGGTGAGCCCGGCCGAACTGCGGCGCGGGCTGCTCGCCGCCGGGCTGCCGGCAGACCGGGACATCGTCGCCGGGCTGGCCGTCGAGGCGCGCGACCAGGTCGTCCGCCGGGAGCTGGAGGATTCGCTCCGTGCCGACCTGGTCGAGCTGGGCCTGCCCCTGACCGAGCTGCCGCTGCTGCCCGACGGGGTAGACCGGGCCGGGTTGGACCGGCTGGCGGCGGCCCTCGTCCGGGCGGATTGACTCACACCTGGCCTCGGGCCCGGGCGCGCCGGCCCACCCGGCCCGATACGCTCGATTGGTGCCTTCCGAAGACGCGGCGCCGCAGCTGGACGTCGACCAGATCCTCGCCGACCCGGGCGTACGGATCGTGGTGTGCTGCGGGGCGGGCGGGGTG
>NZ_POUB01000494.1 GCF_003236335.1 Micromonospora deserti | reverse complement strand
CCGGCCGGCCACCTCGGTCGGCAGCTCGGTGACGTTCACCTGGGTCAACACCGCCCGGCACGCCACCGATCTGAAGGTCGACGCAGGAGTAGAACGCGTTGGCGGTGTCGGCGATGTTCCACACGGCGAGGACCTTCTGCCGGCCGGAGAACCCGCCCAGGTTGACGTTGTGCGTGACGGTCGCGCCCGGCTGCCGCCCGCCGCCGTCGAAGACGGCCACCCGGGTGTTGCCGATGAAGTACTCCCAGTTGCGGGTGGCGTGCCGGGCGGTGTTGACCCAGGTGAACGTCACCGAGCTGCCGACCGAGGTGGCCGGCCAGCCCCGGCTGTCGTCGTTGAGCACGGCGAAGTGGGCGATGTTGGCGTGGCAGTTACGCAGCCCCTTCGGGCCCTCGACGCTCTGCGGCTCGTACTTGATCTGCCCGCAGTCGGGGACCCGGTTCTGGGCGCAGAGCGCCTGCCGGCTCGGCGGGGACGACACGTAGCCATGCGCCTGGGCGGGGGCGGCGACGGCGAGCGAGGACACGACGGCGCCCATCGCCAGGAGCGGGACGGTGATTCTTCGACGCATGGCGGCATCTCCTTCGGACATCGGCCGGCTGAGGTGCCACCAACATAAATTAAACTTTGTTAACAGTAAAGACTCCTGTCGATAAAAACATCGATGTTGCTCGACTTCTTACGAGCCGTGGCGGGGCGGATCCGGCGCGTGAGCGGCGGAGTCAGAGCCGCAGCAGGCCGCCCCGCTCGTCGACCTCGTCGGCGGAGTCGTCGTCGAGCCACACGCCGCCGGTGGCGAGGTAGCGGAAGCGGTACTCCCCCGGGCCAAGCCGCACCGTGACCGTCCGGGTGCCGTCGCGGCGGGCGACCAGTTCGTGCCGGCCGGGCTCCCAGCCGTTGAAGCAGCCGACGACGCTCACCGTGCCGGGCGGAGTGTGCCGCGGCAGCAAGAAGGTGACCCGGGTCTGGTTGCCGAAGAGCCTGTTGCGCTTGATCACGTGTTCCTCCGGGAGTCGGGCGGTCCAGCAGGTACAACGTCCGACACGCCGGGGCCGACACGCCGCCAAGCGCGGCCGGGTTGGCCCGTTTCGTCCGCCTGAACCGGCCGCATGCCGCAGGCTGGGGGAAACATTCCAGTTCGGAGGGATTTGTCGTGGCAACCTGCGAGGTCTGCGGTAACGACTACTGGATGGCGTTCGAGGTGCGGACCGTCAGCGGCGACGTGCACACCTTCGACTGCTTCGAGTGCGCCGTGCACAAGATGGCCCCGATCTGCGAACACTGCCAGATCAAGATCGTGGGCCACGGCGTGGAGGTGTCCGGCCGGTTCTTCTGCTGCGCGCACTGCGCCCGCGCGGAGGAGGGCGACCAGGGCGCCCAGATCCGCGACGCGGTCGGCGCCCGCCCCACCTGAGCGACCGGCAGGCACGTCGGCCCCGGCACGGCCGGGTCAGGGCCCGGGCGGCGTAAGCGCATGGTAAGGCCGCGCCCCGCCCGTCCCCGGCTAGCATCCGGGCATGCCCGCATCCCGCATCGTCCTCTGTGCGCTGACCGCGACCACCCTGGCGCTCACCGGCCGCTCGATCAGCGACATCCTGGCCGCCGCCTGGCCGGTCACGATCAAGCTGGCCCTGATCGCCATGGCGGTCACCATCGTCTTCGGGGTCACCGCGGGCGTGCTCGCCGGCATCCG
>NZ_POUB01000493.1 GCF_003236335.1 Micromonospora deserti | reverse complement strand
GCCGGCGGCCCGCCCACCTCGCCCGGGTGAGCGGGGGAGCCGGCGGTGACCTTGCCGGCGACCTCGGACCAGTCGCCGTAGACGTGGTCGAAGTCGCCCCGCCGGTCGCCGCTGCGGCCGGTGGTGTCGATCGTGACGTGCAGGTCGGTCCGCCCGCCGTACGTCTCGTCCGGCTCCTGCCAGGGCCGTCCCACCGGCCGCGCCGCCGCCACGGCCAGCCCGGTGGTCGGGTCGGCCAGCGCACCGACGTGCGGCAGCAGCCGCGGGTCGAGCCACGGGTCGCCGGCCCGGACGTACTCGGGGTAGATGGTGAGCCGCTCGCGCAGGGTGAAGCCGCCCTGCTCCGTGTGCCGGGCCAGCTCGTCGAGCTGCGGCCACGGGCGCTCCGGGTTGACGTGGTCCGGGGTCACCGGCGACACCCCGCCCCAGTCGTCGATGCCGGCGCGCAGCAGCAGGTCGTACTCCCCGGCGATGAGGTTCGGCGGGGCCTGGATGCGAGCCCTCGGGCCGAGCAGCGCCCGCGCCACCGCCACGGTGGCAGCCAGGTCGTGCAGCTCGGCGTCGGGCATGCCACGCATCGCGGTGTCCGGCTTCGCGCGGAAGTTCTGCACGATCACCTCCTGGACGTGGCCGTACTCCCGCTGGGCCCGGCGGATCGCGAAGATCGCGTCCACCCGCTCAGCCGGGGTCTCGCCGATGCCGATCAGGATGCCGGTGGTGAACGGCACCCCGACCCGCCCGGCATCGTCGAGCACCCGCAGCCGCACCGCCGGCTCCTTGTCGGGGGAGCCGAAGTGCGGCCCACCCGGAGTCGACCAGAGCCGGGTCGCCGTGGTCTCCAGCATCATCCCCATGCTCGGCGCGACCGGCTTGAGCCGTTGCAGCTCCGACCAGGAGAGCACCCCCGGGTTCAGGTGCGGCAGCAGGCCGGTCTCCTCCAGCACCGCCACCGCGCAGGCCCGCAGGTAGTCCAGGGTGGAGTCGTAACCACGCTCGTCCAGCCACCGCCGGGCCGCCGGCCAGCGCTCCTCGGGCCGGTCGCCGAGGGTGAACAGGGCCTCCTTGCAGCCCTGCGCCGCGCCCGCCCGAGCGATCGCCAGCACCTCGTCCCGGTCCAGGAAGGCCGCCGGCAGCCGGTGCGGCACCGTGGCAAAGGTGCAGTAGTGGCACCGGTCCCGGCACAGCCGGGTGAGCGGGATGAAGACCTTCTTGGAGTACGTGACCACGCCCGGCCGTCCCGCGTCGCGCAGCCCAGCGTCGCGGATCCCGCCGGCGACGGCGAGCAGTTCGTCCAGCGCGGCACCCCGGGCGCCCAGCAGCGCCGTCGCCTCGTCGACGTCCAACGCCCGCCCGGCCGCGGCCCGGCGTAACGCCCGCCGCACCGCCGCGTCGCCCGGGCCGGGCTCGGTGCGATCAACCATCCGCCCAGCCTAAGCGGTGACCGGGCCCGCCCCGGCGGGCCCGGTCCACCCGATACCCCGGGCCGGGTCGCGAGGGCGCGCCAGGAGGTCGCACCTTCCCGGAAGCTGCCCCCTCGCAACATCGGGAGGCCGCCTGTCCGGGAAAGAGTCCCACCCTGAGCCGGGAGGCCGGGAGATCGCACTTTCCGGGAAGTTGTTCCCTCGCCCGCCCGTGACGCAGAACTCTCAGGGAAAGTGCTGCGTCACGGGGGAGGCGGACCTCTCGGTCAAGGGG
>NZ_POUB01000492.1 GCF_003236335.1 Micromonospora deserti | reverse complement strand
CCACCGGCCTGCCGAAGCACATCCTCACCGGGTACTGGCACAACTTCGACAACCCGGCGGTCGAGCTGCGGCTGCGCGACGTGCCGGCCGAGTACGACGTGGTCGCCGTCGCCTTCGCCGAGGCCACCGCGACCCCCGGCGCGGTCACCTTCGCCGTCGACCCCGGCCTCTCCGCCGCGCTCGGCGGCTACACCGACGCGGACTTCTCCGCCGACGTCCGCACCCTGCAGAACCGGGGCAAGAAGGTGATCATCTCGGTCGGCGGGGAGACCGGCCGGGTGGCGGTCAACGACGCCGCCTCGGCCGTGGCGTTCGCCGACAGTGTCCATGCGCTGATCCAGCGGTACGGCTTCGACGGGGTCGACATCGACCTGGAGAACGGGCTCAACCCCACCTACATGGCCCAGGCGCTGCGCTCCCTGCGGGCCAAGGTCGGCAGCCGCCTGATCATCGCGATGGCCCCGCAGACCATCGACATGCAGTCCCCCGGCAGCAGCTACTTCAAGCTGGCGCTGGACATCAAGGACATCCTCACCGTGGTCAACACGCAGTACTACAACTCCGGGGCGATGCTCGGCTGCGACCGGAACGCCGCGTACGGCCAGGGCACGGTGAACTTCATCGTCGCGCTGGCCTGCATCCAACTGGAGGCGGGACTGCGCCCCGACCAGGTCGGGCTCGGCCTGCCGGCCGGACCGGGAGCGGCCGGCGGCGGCATCGTCGCGCCCAGCGTGGTCAACGCGGCCCTGGACTGCCTGGCCCGGGGCACCAACTGCGGCAGCTTCCGGCCCCCGCGCACCTACCCGGGCATCCGCGGTGCGATGACCTGGTCGGTCAACTGGGACGTCAGCAACGGCAACGGCTTCGCCCGTACCGTCGCCCCACACCTGGACACCCTGCCCTGAGCGGACGCCACGCGGTCAGCGACCGGCGGTCACCGACCGTCGGTCGCGCCGCGCCCGGCGCCGGCGCACCTTCTTCACCGACCAGCTCGCGACCATCACCGCGACGGCCGCGAAGATTGCGTAGTTGAACCAGCTGCTGTACCGGTCGACGTCCTGCCAGCGGGAGCCGAGCGCGTAGCCGAGTCCGACGATCAGCGAGTTCCACCCGGCGCTGCCCAGCGTGGTGAAGGCGACGAACTCGCCCAGCGGCATCCGGTTCGCCCCGGCCGGGACGGAGACCAGGCTGCGTACCACCGGCACCAGCCGGCCGAAGAGCACCGCCCACCGCCCGTACCGCTCGAACCAGCGGTCCGCCTTCTCCAGGTCGTCGAGGTCCACCAGGGGCAACCGGTCCAGCCATCGCTTCAGCCGGTCCTCGCCGAGCGCGGCGCCGAGCCAGTAGAGCGCCAGCGCGCCGGCCAGCGAGCCGACCGTCGCGGCGAGCACGATCACCACGACGTGGAAGCGGCCCTCGCCGGCCAGGTATCCCGCCATCGCCAGGACGATCTCGCTGGGGATGGGCGGGACGATGCTCTCCAACGCGACCAGCAGGGCCACGCCGATCGCGCCCATCGCGTCGATGACGCCGGCCACCCAGCCGGTCAACCCGGTGAGCCGGGCCGGGTCGACATCCTGGGCCAGTGCCATGGCGATCCTTCCGTGCGCGGCCGGGGGATCGGACAGTGGTACCCGGTGCCGCCCCGCTCACACCTCGTGGTGAGCCGGCCACGACGCGCCGTGATGTCCGGCGCCGCCCGCCGCCCGCCGCC
>NZ_POUB01000491.1 GCF_003236335.1 Micromonospora deserti | reverse complement strand
CGCCCACCCTGCCCCCGTTCGGGTTGGCCGACTCGGTGACCGCGCTGGCCACCGCGTACGCGGTCATGCTGGCGCTGCGCGCCCGCGACCTCACCGGCGCCGGGCAGGTGGTCGACCTGGCCATCATCGAGCCGATCATGGCGATGCTCGGCCCGCAGATCACCTGGTACGACCAGCTTGGTTACGTCCAGCCGCGGCTGGGCAACCGGTCCAGCAACAACGCCCCGCGCAACACGTACCGCTGCGCGGATGGGCGCTGGGTGGCGGTGTCGACCAGCGCGCAAAGCATCGCCGAGCGGGTGATGCGGCTGGTCGGCCGTCCCGAGCTGGTCGACGAGCCGTGGTTCGCCAGCGGCAGCGGTCGGGCCGCGCACGCCGACGAACTGGACGCCGCGGTGAGCGCGTGGGTCGCCCAGCGGGGTCGGGACGAGGTGGTCGCCGCGTTCGAGGCGGCCGAGGCGGCGGTCGCCCCGGTCTACGACGTGCGGGACATCCTCGCCGACCCCCAGTACGCCGCGCTCGGCACCGTCCGCACCGTGCCCGACGAGGAGCTGGGGGAGGTCCGGATGCAGAACGTGCCGTTCCGGCTCTCCGGCACCCCCGGCGAGATCCGGCACGCGGGCCGCCGCCACGGCCAGGACACCGACGAGGTGTTCCGCGCCCTCGGCCTCGCCGACGCCGAGTTGGCCGCACTCCGCGCCAGGGGGGTGATCTGAGTGCTGCTCACCTGGCTCTACGTGCCCGGTGACCGGCCGGACCGGTTCGCCAAGGCGGTCGCCTCGGGCGCCGACGCGGTCATCCTCGACCTGGAGGACGCGGTGCTCGCCGGCCGCAAGGCGTACGCCCGCGAGGCCGTCGCCGAGTTCCTCGCCGAACCGCACCCGGTGCCGGTGCAGGTGCGGGTCAACGAGCTGACCGGCCCGGAGGTCGACGCCGACCTGGCCGCGATCGCCGGCCGGCCCGGGCTGGCCGGGTTGCGGCTGCCCAAGGTCGAGTCGCCGGCGAGCGTGGCCGCGCTGGCCGCCCGGGTCGACATCCCGCTGCACCCGCTGATCGAGTCGGCGCTCGGCGTGGAGGCCGCGTACGCCATCGCCATCGCCCACCCGGCGGTCGCCTCGGTCGGTCTCGGGGAGGCCGACCTCCGCTCCGACCTCGATGTCGCCGACGAGGCCGGGCTGGCCTGGGCCCGCGGCCGGGTGGTGGTCGCGGCCCGCGCGGCCGCCCTGCCCCCGCCGGCCATGTCGGTGTACGTGAACCTCGCCGACTCCGCCGGGCTGGCCGCCTCCTGTGCGGCCGGCCGGCGTCTCGGCTTCCTCGGCCGGGCCGCCATCCACCCCCGGCAACTGCCGGTGATCACCGACGCGTTCCGCCCGGCCGAGCGGGACGTGGCCCGGGCCGAGGAACTACTGGCGGCGGTGGCGGAGGCGCAGACCCGGGAGTCGGGGACCGTGGTGCTGCCGGACGGCCGTTTCGCCGACCGGGCGATGGTGGCCGCCGCCCGGCGCACCGTCGACCTCGCCGCCCGCTACGCGGCCTGAGCGGGCGGGCGCGGCCGGCACCGGCGGTCGGGGGAGCGTCGGTGCCGGAGGTCCGCCGCGGACGCCGAAGGGCCGGCCCCCGGTTGGGGGTCGGCCCTTCGGTGTTGGTGGGTTCGTCAGGCGGTGTAGCCGCGGGTGGCGATCCAGTCGGCCAGGGCCTCGGTGGTCATCCAGTAGGACGCCTGGT
>NZ_POUB01000490.1 GCF_003236335.1 Micromonospora deserti | reverse complement strand
GTGTCCAGCGGCGTCTTGCCGAGGGACTTGAGGATGGCCTGCACCGCGGTGGGGATGGGCGACGGGTGAATTGATCCGGCTGGCTTGTCGGCGGGCGAGAGTCCATCGGAGCCCTGGGTGGAGGCGACGGCCAGCGGAGTGGCGATGAGCCCGGCGACGGCAACGCTTGCGACCGCCACCGCGAAGGTCATCTTGCGCCGGCGCGCGATCCGGCCCTCCACGCGAGTCATCTGGTCTTTCACGGCGGGTGTCTCCTCGGCCAGATTGGTGAGAGTGGACTTGATGAGCTCTTCGAACGGGGAAGTCACCGCAGCACCTCCAAGCTGTCGGTGTCAGGCACAAGTTGACGGAGCCGAACGATCGCCCGGTTTGTTCGGCTCCTGACGGTTCCTACGGAGCAACCAAGCACCTCGGCCACCTGCGTTTCGGTCAGGTCTTCGTAGAAGCGCAGAACGACGACCGCCCGGTGCATGGCGGAGAGACGCTTGAGGGCCGAACGCATCGCGAACCGGACGTCGGTTGCCTCGTTGGGGTCCGGATCGACCTGGCTCACATACCGTTGCTCCCGCACGACGTGGCGCCGGCGGAGCCGCCGCCACGTACCCACCTGCTCGCGGTACATGACGGTGCGGACGTACCCCTCGGGATCGTCATGTCGCAGCGACCCCCATCTCAACGCGGTCTTGAGTAGCGCGGTCTGGAGCAGGTCCTCGGCTTCATGGCGGTCGCCGGTGAGCAGGTATGCGATCCGCATCAACGCAGGCGTCCGGTCCGCTACAAATCGGGCAAGCCGGGCCCGCTCCTCATCGTTCATCCAAGCGGCCCTCCAATCTCGGTCACTACTACAGACGCAGAGGCAGGCCCGACCTATCCGTCACCGTCCTCCCCTACGAGGGAAGTGCAGGTGGCAACGTTTGGTGATGAACGCACGGGAGGCCGGCCCCGAAGGGACCGGCCTCCCGTCACAGCTCCCGATCTACGGCCGCCAGGAGCCCGCCGTCTCGAACCGGTGCTGGTACTCCAGGGCGCCGTTCTTGTTGGCCACGTCGAACACCACAGTGCCGGTCCGCTTGCTGCCGGCGCGCAGGTTGCTGCCCGAGTTCAGCGTGTCGCCGCAGCCGGAGAGGGCACTGGCCAGGCCGTTGACCGTGGTGCCGTCCGCGGCCACCCACTCGAAGTAGAACGGGTTGATGGAGCCCTTGCCCTTGGTCACCGTGGCGGTGACGTGGGCGATCAGGTAGAGGCCCTTGCCGGGCTTCGGCGCGTACGGGCGGCAGCCCTTGGTCGCGGTGGTGAACTTGGTGACGGTGATCTCGATGGTGCCCTCGTCGTCAGAGAGCACCAGGGTGTCGCCCGGCTCCATGTTGAAGGTCTCGCCGTCGGCGCCGGCTGAGGCGGAGGCGCTGGGCGCGGCGCCCGGCAGGTCGGGCACGCCGGTCACCGCCGGGGTGGGCAGCGCGTTGTCGAGTTCGTCGGCCGCCTTGTCGGCTCCGGCGATAATGGCGGCGATGCCGCCGACGCAGCAGAGCAGGGTCAGCGCGACCGCCGCGATCGCGATGATCAGGATGGTTTTCTTGTTCTTCGTCGGCGCGGCCGGCTGCGGTGCGCCGAGCGGGTAGCCGGGCCCGCCGGGCGGGTAGCCGGGCCCGCCGGGCGGCACCGGCGCCGCGGGGTAGGACGCCCCGGGCATCTGGGGGTACGGCGTGCCGGGGACCGGCGGCTGGGGTGCCGTCCAGGGGTTGCCGGG
>NZ_POUB01000048.1 GCF_003236335.1 Micromonospora deserti | reverse complement strand
CCGCCGACCAGCCCGCCCCCGACCACGCCGCCGCCGACCGGTGACGCGATGGCGGCGGTGGCCGCGATGCAGCCCGGCTGGAACCTGGGCAACTCGTTCGACGCCACCGGGGACGGCGAAACCTCGTGGGGCAACCCCCGGGTGACGCCGGAGCTGCTCGACAACATCCGGGCGCAGGGCTTCAGGAGCATCCGCATCCCGGTGACCTGGGGCCAGCACCACGGCCCGGCGCCCAGCTACACCATCAACACCTCTTACCTCAACCGAGTCAAGGAGGTGGTCGACTGGGCCCTCGCCGACGGCTTCTACGTAATGATCAACATCCATCACGACTCCTGGCAGTGGATCGCGACCATGCCGAGCGACCGCGCCACCGTGCTGGCCCGCTACAACGCGATCTGGACCCAGCTGGCGAGCGCCTTCCGGAACTCGTCGCCGAAGCTCGTCTTCGAAAGCGTCAACGAACCCACCTTCACCGGCAGCTCCGGCGACGCCCAGAACGCGGCGCTGCTGCACGAACTCAACACGTCCTTCCGCAGCATCGTGCGGCAGTCGGGCGGCAACAACGCCAACCGCCTGCTGGTGCTGCCGACCCTGCACACCTCGACCGACCAGGCCCGGATCGACGAGCTGGTGACCACGTTCAACGGCCTGAACGACCGCAACCTCATCGCAACCGTGCACTTCTACGGCTACTGGCCGTTCAGCGTGAACGTCGCGGGCGGCACCCGCTTCGACGCCACGGTGCAGAAGGACCTGACCGACGCCTTCGACCGGGTCCACACCGCCTTCGTCGCCCGCGGCATCCCGGTGATCATCGGCGAGTACGGCCTGCTCGGGTTCGACCGGCACACCGGCACCATCCAGCAGGGCGAGAAGCTGAAGTTCTTCGAGTTCCTCGGCCACCACGCGCGCAGCAAGCAGCTCACCACCATGCTCTGGGACAACGGCCAGCACTTCGGCCGGACCACATTCCAGTGGGCCGACCCGGAGCTGTTCGCGCAGATCCGGTCGAGCTGGACGACACGCTCGGGCACCGCCTCGACAGACCAGGTGTTCACGGCCCGGTCGAGCGCCATCACCAGCAAGACGATCACGCTCAACCTCAACGGCACCTCCTTCGTCGGGATCCGGCACGGCAGCACCGACCTGGTACGCGGCACCGACTACACCGTCCAGGGCGACCAGCTCACGTTCACCGCCGCCGCCCTCACCCGGCTCTCCGGCAACCGGGCGTACGGGGTCAACGCGGTGCTGTCCGCGCGCTTTTCCCAGGGTGTGCCATGGCGGATCAACCTGATCACCTACGACCGGCCGGTCCAGCAGAACGCGACCGGGACGACGGGTTCCTTCGCCATCCCCACCACGTTCCGTGGTGACCAGCTCGCCACGATGGAGGCGAAGTACGCCGACGGCAGCAACGCCGGCCCCCACAACTGGACGTCGTTCAAGGAGTTCGACCGCACGTTCGCGCCCAACTACGCCAGCAACGTGATCACCCTGACGTCCGACTTCTTCGCCGAAGTGAACGACGGCAGCCGGGTGACGCTCACCTTCCACTTCTGGAGCGGCACGACGGTGACCTACCACGTCACCAAGTCCGGAAGCACCGTCACCGGCACCACCGCCTGACCCCCGCGCACCGGCGCCGACCGTGGCACACGAGCCTGGTCGGCGCCGCCGCGCGTCCAGGGCGCGCACGGCCCGGAGCCGGCCGACCGAAGCCGCCCAGCTCGGCCATCGCCACATCGGCACCGGCCGGCGTGACAAAACCGCATGTCGTACTCCGGATGATGGATCACCCGGCGGCGCCACCTGATGGACCCCCACCCCAGCTCGGCGGCCACCCCGGTCAATGTTCACGGTCCGGGACGGCGAGACAACAGCCAGCCGCCACGCTCCCCGGCCCGTCCGGGCGCCGGCTGCTACGGTCGCCACGTGATTGTCGAGGAGCATTGGTGGAACGGGGATGCGACGGCACGAGGGCGTCGCGACATCTACATCCGTACCGATGGTCTGCGCTGGGAAGTGCAGGCGCAGATCGGCGGTGAGCACGGCCGTTCAGAGGTGCTGGAGTGCGCTAGCCGTGGCTCGGCGAGCATCCTCGCGGGGGCTTGGCGCGGGGGCAACCCGGCCTGGCGCGAGCTGCCTCACTGAGCGTCGCTCCGTCGGCCGTCGGGCTTACCCAGACGCCCCGGCCGTCCGGCCAGGCGATGATGCTCCTGGCGGTAGTGAGCGGTCGGCCGGTCCGGACGGCGCGGGCCGGCCGCTAGGATGCGCCGGTGCACGACGACACCGTGGTCCTGCCGGCGGCCAGGCCGCCGCAGAACATTCCGCTCCCGACCCGGCCCCGCCGCCGGCCCGACGTCTACCAGGTGCTGGCCGCCGTGCTGGTGCTCTGGTCGATCGGGGTCGCCGTGCAGCACACCTGGACGATCGACTTTCTGCTGCACGTAGCCACGGTGCAGGCGCTGGCGCGCGACCTGCTGACCCCGCCGGACCCAATGACCGGGACGGGCTCGGGCAGCCCGTACTACTCGCCGTTGACCTGGCTCCTGGCCGCCGCGGTCCGCGTCACCGGTCTCTCCCCGACCGCGCTCTTCGGCGGGCTCGCGGTGGCCAACATGGTGCTACTGCTGGTCGCCTTCCGCCGGTTCTGCGGCTGGTTCACCACGTCCCCGGCAGGGGCAGCGCTCGCGCTGGTCGCCACCCTCTTCCTGTGGGGGCTGCGCCCGGTGGTGTGGAGCGGCTTCCTCTCCATGCGTTCGCTGGCCGAGGTGCTGCCCTACCCGAGCACCACCGCGTTCGGCCTGATGCTGCTCGCCCTGGACCGGCTGCTGCGCTACCGCCGCGACCGGGACACCGTCTCGCTGCTCTGGTTCGGGCTGCTCGGCGCGGTGATCACCGTGCTGCACTCGTTCACCGCGCTGAACACCGCGATCGGCGCGCTGGCGGTGCTGCTCTCCCCCGGCCCGCGCTGGCGGCCGGCCGACCTGCTCCGAGTCACCGGGGTCGGTGCGGGCGCGTTCGGCTTGGTGGCGGCGTGGCCGTTCGCCACGGTCGGCGACCTGTTTGCCGGCGCCCCCGACTTCGTGACCATCCACCGCCAGCTCGGCGAAGGCATGCTCGACCCGGTGCAGCTCTCCTGCGCGTACGGGTTGTTCGGGCTGGTGCCGCTGGTGCTGCGCGCCCGGCGGCAGGCACGGGATCCGCTGGTGCTGATATTCGGCCTCGCCGCGGTCGTGGTGGCGGCCGGCTTCGCCGCCGGGCAGTACCACCTGCTGCGGTCGATGCCGATGGCGATGCTGGCGCTGCACGTGGCCTTCGGCGCGTTCGTCGCTGGGGCGGTGGCCCCAGTCGACGGCGCCCGTCCCAAGCGGCCGGCCAGTGACCAGCCGGGCGGTGCCGCCGAGCCGCCGGCCCCGCCCGAGCAGGTGGCCGCCGCGCCGGCGGCGCGCCGCGGCCGGCGGCTCCTCGGGGCGCTGGCCGTGCTGACCCTGCTGGCCGGGCTGGCGGTCGACATCACCCCGCTGAACGGATTCATCGGCGCGGTGCCGACCCGGCTGCTGCCCGCGTCGTTGGAGGCGCAGACCCGCACGCCGAGCCTCAGCGGCCCTTCCCACCGGTACGACTTCGTCCGCGATCACGTCCCGGCCGGCGCGACCGTGCTCTCGGACCGGAGGAGCGTCGACCGGCACCTGAACTGGCTCGGCTACTACACGGTCAACCCCGGCTGGCCCAACCCGTGGATCGGCGACCAGGAGGCCCGGGCGGCGGCCCGCCGTAGCCTGCTCTCCGGCGGCACGAGTCCGGCCGACCGGGGCGCGATCGCCAGCGCCTACGGCGCAGACTGCGTCCTGATCACCGGCGGCAAGGTCGCCGGGCCGGACGCGGTCGGCGGCTACCGGCAGGTCCGCGACGGCCGGGGCGGCAGCCTGTACTGCCGCTGAGCGCCCGCTCCGACGATCGGGATCTCCACGCCGAGCACGACCTGCTCGTCGGGGGCGGTACACCAGCACGTCAGACAGGTACGACTGCACCGCGGGCGACCATGCCCACGTCCCGGCCGGCCCGCTCGGAGAGCAGCCACTTGTGCTCGAGGACCTGCGCGAAGATCGCCTGCGGCTCCAGCTTGCGGCGCAGGTGCGCGGGCACCGCCCGGACCACCGGCTCGAACACCTCGGTGAGCCAGCGGTGCGCGGCCTGCTGCTCGCAGGGAGCTGGGCCTGGCTCAACCGCCCGTCCGAGTCCGGGATCGGGCTGTTGTTCGCCGTGTCCCGGGTGTTGAACTGCCCCGTATCCGTGTTGTACCAGCGGGCGTGCATGTTCACCCGGCTGGTCAGGCCCTTGACCCCGGAGACCTCTACGGCCCCTCA
Organism: Micromonospora deserti; assembly: GCF_003236335.1. Lineage (GTDB taxonomy): Bacteria > Actinomycetota > Actinomycetes > Mycobacteriales > Micromonosporaceae > Micromonospora > Micromonospora deserti. The sequence goes on along the minus strand of NZ_POUB01000048.1, from coordinate 25,803 downwards.
CCGCCAACACCACCGGGCAGGCACCTGACGGCGCCAGCCCGACCACCGCACCACCCACCAGCCAACAGTCCGAAACAGACCGAAATCGCCGATAGATGTGCATGGCACGGGATGCCTGGCTCAAAACTGCTATACCTAATCAAGGCGGCCCGGCCAAAGCCGGGCCGAGCGCACGCGCTGCAGGCCTACGGCCCCGCGCGCACGCCCACCAATCCCGAACCACCACTGATGACAGCGAGTCACCGAAGCTAAACGAATCGTGCCAGCCGCGAGGCGCCCTACGCTGAGTCTGAACCGACCGCGTTGCCGCGGCATCTCCCAAGCCGCAGAAGATTGGTTTGTGCCAATGTTTTGTCCTGCTTGACGGCAACCGTGACGGCAACACAGGCGCACCGCGTCGGCCGCTCGCACACTTTGCCAGATCGCCACTACGTGCCGTCACCATCAGTCCGGCGGTCAAGCACGAACCGGACTTCCGGACATCCCATACTTCAGACGGGCTGCAAACCATTCGGAGATGCGATTAATCTGACTGCCTGGCTTCGCAAACCGCCGCCTCGCAGTGGCAGATTTACCCTATGGCCCCGAAACGACGGCTACGACACTAGGCAATCGCCGCCCTGTTCAAGTCCATCAAGTCGGGGTCATGCTTGACGAGCTCTTGCTCGAATTTCTCCCAGCCCTGCTCCGAAACAAACGCTGCTTCGCCGGATGTTATAGGAATAAGCCAAACAATGGCTACCTCATCACCGCTCTCGACAACGACGGACTTGAAGTCATCGTCGTAATAGACCGGCAAAGCCGCATACAAATACGAAAACCTAGAAGCCACGGTCGCCTCTGACGGCAGAGCCACAACTTCGCCACGAAGCACGGCTTCGCGGGAATCCAGGCATTTCGACCAAACAAATTCGAGCGCACCAAGCAAAGGAACCCGAGAAGCGTCGGCGGGATCATGCGCAGCAGCAATTAGCTCCAAGAATAAGTGCCGGTCATGGCCTGGGCGATGCAACGGCACCCTGCTCAGACCCAAGGTAGCGTAACCGGTCGTGTTGGCAAAAACGCCACCAGCGAAACATCCAACATTGAACGTCGGCAAGCCCTGCCGTGACGTCCCCCTCCAGCTGTTGGTCATCCGCCCAAGACGGCGCTCAAGATGGTCAACCAAAACAGGCACGATCGTCACCCTACACCGTCCTGCCGGTTACCGGCTCCCCTGTTGCAGGGAATGCATTCAATTCGAATGTCCTCGTTATAGAGATCCAATGCTGCTGCACGGTCGTTAGGATACCAACGGTTTGTGTGCGCGATCGGGTAGTGACCCATGTCGCCAGCATGCTGACCAGGTTTCGGGTTTCGATGAACCTCGCCTACGCAGTTCGGCCCCTGCCTCGGACACATCACCCCGCCGGTAGGCCCAGGGGTTCCATCCGCCCAAGCGTCATTGGTCGTGTCCGCGCGGAAATTGCCGCGACTCGACACATGGCCTGATTGATTCGTTCCGCGCACCAGACCTTCGGCGTTTACCGCGCCCGGCACCTCGGGATTTGGATTGGGCAGGAACCTTCCATTCGCTGCCCTACGGCACTCCTCGTTGTTGTTGTGGACCAGCACCGGCTCGTTGCCGGCGATTACATAGTACGTGTGGATGTCGGCGACGGTGAGGTCGCGCATCTCCTCGACGCCCAGCTTGTTGAGCACCGCGACGACGGTGACCGCACCCTTGCCCTTGACCAGCAGCTTCGTGCCGGGCTTCAGGTCCTTGGCGTCGTTCCACTTCCGCTGCGAGGCGTTCCAGAACGGGTGGTGCCAGGTCGTCTCGACCTTTGTGACCTTGCCGTCCTGGTCGCGGACGGTCAGGTCGGTCAGGTCCTTGTCGATGTTGCGGTGCAGCTGGGTGACCTGCTTCGGCTCCGACTTCCCAGCGACCGGGTCGGTGGCCATGACCTTGTCACCGACGTTGACGTCCTCGATCGGCCGCTTGGTGCCGTCGGCCATGAGCACCGGCGTCTTCGGGTCGAAGCTGTGCCGGCGTCCGGGTGTTGAGCAGGACGGGCCAGCACCACCGACCGAGATGCCGAAGGCGTTGCCTCCGCCTCTACCCCCGCCGGAGGACGCTCCACCGGACCGCACGCCGCCGCCGCCCTTGCGGCTCAGCGCACCCAGGCCCGGCACCATGTTCTCCGCGGCCGACCGCGGGTTGTAGGTGCCGGTCGTGGCGAGCTGCGAGACGGCGTCCTCGACACCGGCCTCCGCCGACTCCGTCGCCAGCCGGCCCATCAGGCCGGTGCCGGCCTTCTTGGCCAGAGCGGTGCCGACCTTCGCGGCGATGGCGCCGCCCGCGCCGCCGATCAGGCCGGAGACCGCGCCGGTTCCGAGCGAGCCCAACGCATCGCCGACGCTGTGGATGTCACCCTGCGCGGCGTCCTTGGCCAGGTTGATCAACGCACCCGCGCCAGCCATGCAGGCGATCGCGCCGGCACCGGCGGTCACCGCCGTGCAGGCAATGCCGGCCAGGATCGCGCCACTGATCGCGGCGACCTCCAGCAGGACGTCCTTGTGGTCCTTGACCCACTTCTCCGCCGCGTTCGTGGCGTCGCGTACCTGACTGGCGGCCTTCTTGATCGTTCTCTTCGCCTTGGCCGCGATCTTCTTGCCGGCCTGCTTCGCCTTCGCGAGCGCCTGCTTGGCCCGCTTCTTGACCGCGGCAATCTTCTTCGCGACGTGCTTCCTGGCCGCGTCGTACTTCTTCTTGATTGCACGCTTGGCCTGGTTGTACTTCTTCTTGACCTTCTGTTTGACCTGGTTGTACTTGCGTTTCGCCTGGTGGTACTTCTTCTTGACCGCGGACTTGGCCCGCTTGACCGTCTTCGTGACCGTCGCCTTCGCCGACCGGTACGCCGAGGAGGCGTACGACGAGGCGTACGAGTAGGCGCTGGACGCGTACGACGAGGTGTACGAGTACGCCGAACGGGCGGTCGACGTGACCGAGCTGACTGCGCGGGAGAAGGACTTCTTCAGGCTGCCCCAACCCCAGTGCCCGGTCGGGTCGGTGACGGTCAGCGGGTTCGCGTCGCCGTACTGGTAACGGTTGGCGTTGATCGAGTCCGGGATCGGGCTGTTGTTCGCCGTGTCCCGGGTGTCGAACTGCCCCGTGTCCGTGTTGTACCAGCGGGCGTGCATGTTCACCCGGTTGGTCAGCGCGTCGGTCCACTCCGACTGATAGCCGAGCTGCCCCAGCAGGCCGGCAGTGGCCACCACCTTGCCGAGCGGGTCGTAGGTCACCGAACCGGCCAGCGCCGCCCCGGTCTCCGTGAACTGCCCCACCACGTCGGTGTGCAGGTCCGTCCACACCAACCGCTGGCTGCCACCAGCGGTGGTGCCGACCACCTCACCGGACGGGCCCCGCACATAGCTCGCTGTCGCGTCGGCGGCCAGGTCGTTGCCGAGACCGGTGTACGAGTGGCCGGGCCGCATCGCCCGACCCAGACCGTCGTACGTGTAGGTCTGCGTGCCGCCGGCCGACTGCTGCTCGACCACCTGCCCGAACGCGTCGGCGCGGGTGAGGTTGCCGCCGGCCTGCGCCAGGGTGCCGCGGGCGGTGTAGGCGTACGACACGCCGTCCGCGGTCAGCAGCCGGTTCCGCTGGTCGTAGGTGAACAGCTTGGAACCGTTCTGCACCCGGTTGCCGGACTTGTCGTAGGCGTACGCGGTGATGGTGCTGCCGTTGTTCCACGAGGTCAGCCGGTCGGCCAGGTCGTAGGTGTAGCTGTTCGTCGCCGACCCGGCGAACCCGGTCGTCGTCTTGGACGTGATGTTGCCGTTGGCGTCCCAGCCGTACGAGATCTTCGCCAGCGACGCCCCCGATGACGACGTGAGCTCGTCGTCCTTGAGGCGGCGCAGCGGGTCGAAGGTGAAGTTTCGGGTGTTGCCGTCCGTCCCGTGGGTGATCTTCGCGAGCTGGGACAGCGTGTTGTAGGTGTAGGCCATCTGCACGCCGGCCGTCGGGTTGGCCAGCGTCGACAGCCGTCCTGCGCCGTCGTAGGTGTAGGAGGTAGTGCCGGCCGCGTCCTGGCGGGAGGCCAGGCGCCCGTCCGGGTCGTAACCGAACGTCGAGTTCCCGGAGGGGCCGGTCACCGACACCGGCAGGTCCCGGTCGTCGTAGGTGATGGTGTTCGTGCCACCAGAACCGGAGAGCGAGGTCATCCGGCCGCCGACGTCGTAGCCGAAGACCCGGTCCTCGGTGGCCACCTCGGCGCCCGTACCCGACTGCCGGATCAGCTGCCCCATGTCGTCGTACGAGTTGGTGACCGTCACACCGCCCGGCAGCGCCTGCTTCGCCGGCCGGCCACTCGGGTCGTACGAGATGGTGAAGGTCCGGTCCGCCGGGTCCGGGTGCGCCGCCGTGGCCGGCTCGATCTGCGACTCGGGCAGCCCCCAGGAGTTGTACGTGGTGTAGAAGGCGTTGCCGCGGCCGTCGGTGAACCGCGTCCGGTTGCCCTCCAGGTCGTAGCCGAACGTGGTGACGATGGCGTCCGAGCCGGAGATCGGCTGCGTCTCCTTGGTGACGACACCGGTGGCGTCGTACTCGTAGGTGGTGGTGGTGCCGCGCGCGTCGGTGCTGGCCACCATGTTGCCGGCGGGGTCGTAACGGGCCCGCTGCTCGGACAGCAGGCCGCCGCTTGAGCTGTACTCGGCGGTGCGGACCGCGCGGCCTGCCAGGTCGTACTCGACGGTCGCGTAGGAGCCGTCCGGGCGAATGGTCTTCGTGGTCCGGCCCTCGGCGTCGTACTCGTACCGGGTCCGGTTGTTGGCGCCGTCGATGACGGCTGTCGGCTGGCCGACCGCGTTGTACTCGGTGCTGCTGTTCACCCCGGCCGCCGAGGTGATTTGCGACGGCCAACCCTGGGCGTTGTAGGTGTAGCGGGTGGTGTGGTTCGTGCTCTCCTGCCGCACCACCTCGGTCGTGGTGAGCGTACGGCCCAGGTAGTCGTACGTGGCGGTGGTGACCGCCCCGGTCGGGTCGGTCGACGACAGCACGTTGCCCAGGTCGTCGTACGTGTAGGCGGTCGCGCCGTCGTTCGGCGCGATCCTCTTCGACACCCGGCCGAGCTGGTCGTACTCGTAGCGGGTCACCTTGCCCAGTGGGTCGGTGACCGACGTGAGCTGACCGGCCGCGTCGTAGGCCGTCGTGGTCTCTGGAACGATCGGGGTCGACGTACCCGGCGCCGTGTATGCGGGAGCCTTCTCGGACACCACCCGGCCGGCGGCGTCGTACTGGACCACCGACCAGTTGCCGTTGGCGTCCCGGGTGTCGGTGGGCTCGTCGAACGTGTTGTAGCCGACCCAGCTGACCGCGTTGGCCAAAGCCGGGAGCTGCCCGGCCTGCTCGACCATCGCCGCCGGAGCGGTGGTCTTCACCGCCCGGCCCTCCTCGTCGTACCCGTAGAAGGTGGTGTTCCCGTTCGGGTCGGTGACCGAGGTGGGCAGGCCGTCCTGGTCCAGCGTCTGCGAGGTCCGGATGACCTGCGCGTCCGCCGCCGGCGCGGTGCCCGCCTTGATCTGCCCGATCTCGGTGGCGGAGAGCGCCTTCTGGTACGCCTGCACGTCGCTGACCGAGCCGGGGAACCAGCCCCAGCCGTCCGCACCGCCGATGGTGAAGCCCGTCGCCACGTTGTTGAAGGCCTCAGTCGTGGTCACCGTGGTTTGCAGCACGCCGTCGGCGTAGAGCTTCATGGTCTTGCCGGCCGGATCCACGGCGAGGGCAAGGTGCGTCCAGCTACCCGCCACGGCGGAACCTACCGCCCCTCCGCCGCCGAGCCACGTAGTGGTCCCGTCTGCCTTGCGGACCGCCATGCCGGCGTACCAGCGGTCGTCACCGGGCGCGTAGAAGAGCTTCACCGCGGAGTTACCGATCGCGCCGGGAGCAGCGAAGACAAGCTGCTCCGCATTCCCGAGGGCAGGATTCTCCGAGGCGAGCTTCGCCCAGACGGAGACCGTGAACGCGCGCGTGGTGTCCACGACCCGGGCCGACTTGAGGTAGGCGTCGGTGCCGTTCAGCACGACCGAGCCGCCGCGGTCGGTGGACCAGGTGACGTTGCCGACCGCCGTGGCGGGGCTGTTGCCTGCCGAGTCGGCCGCCTTGGTGCCGCTGGTCTCGTCGAGCTTCCAGCGGGCGACCGGGGTCAGCCCGGTGGAGGTGTACTCGGTCTCGGCAACCGCGCGGCCCGCGCTGTCGTACAGCGCCTCGGAGATGCTGGTGATCGCGCCGTCCGCGCCCGACGACACCGTGGAGACGACGTTGTCGTCGGCGTCGTAGGTCAGCGTGCTGGTCCGCTTCAACCCGGCCGGGTCCACGGTCGTGGAGATGGTCCGGCCGGCGTCGTCGTAGGTGGTCGTGGTGGTGGTGTGGCCGTTGTTGGTCACCTCGGTGACCACGTTGCCCGCCGCGTCGTAGGTGTTCTCCTCGAGCACGAAGGTCTTGCCGTTGTTGTCGCGGCGGGTGACCGTCGCCTCGAGACCGTTGTCCGTGTAGGTGTAGTCGGTGGCCCAGCCCATCGCGTCGGTCTCACTGGCGAGCCGGCCCGCCGGGTCGTACGACCGCTGCATGGTCACCAGGTCGCGCGGCGCCGACGGGTTGTTCGGGTCGCCGGTGAAGCCGACCACGGTCGACGTGAGCAGGTTGCCCTCGACGTCGTACGTGCTGGTGGTGACCCCGCCGTCCGGCTCGGTCTCCTTGACCACCCGGCCGTACAGGTCGTACTCGAAGGTGGTGGTCTGGTTCGCCGCGTTGGTGGTCGACGACTCCTGCCCGTACGCGTTGAAGGCGTGCGTGATCGTCCGCGGAGCATCGCCGCCGGTCAGGTCACTGACCGTGACCTCCGTGATGTTGCCGTCCGCGTCGTAGGTGGTGACGGTGTGGGCGGTGTGCACCGCACCGGTCACGCGGTTGGTCACGCCCGGCTCGGACTCCGTGACCTCGCGGCCGAGCTTGTCGTACGTCCGGCTGGTGATGAGCCCCTCTGGGAAGGTGTCGGTCACCTCCGTCTCCGTGAGCACCCGGCCCAGGCCGTCGTACGTGTAGCGCGTGATCTTGCCGCCCGGCTCCACGATCTCGGCGATGTCGCCGCTGGCGAAGTACGTGATCCGCTGGGTCTGGCCGCCCGGCGTGGTCACCGTGGCCGGGAGACCGGCCGGGGCGAACCCGCCGTCCTTCGCCGCGACCGTGGTGCCGTCGGTGTACGTGGTGCGGGTGATCCGGCCCAGCGGGTCGGTGATCGTGGTCTGGTTGCCCTTGGCGTCGTAGCCGTAGCTGGTCAGGTGCGTGTTGTCGGTCTCGGAGGCCGACCTGCCGTCCCGCATGGTCAGCATCAGGTCGTTGCGGGCGTCCGGGGTGAGCGTGGTGGTCGTCGCGTCCGGGAAGTAGGTGTAGTAGACCGACGAGCACTTGCCGGCGGATTGGTCCTGACAGCTGATGACCTGCTTGGTGTTGCCCCGGACGTCCTGGAGTTCCTGGGTCCACACGCCGCGCGGGTCGTAGGTCAGGTTGCCGTAGCCGCCGACGTCGTAGCCAAACTTGGTGGTGTTGCCCAGACCGTCGGTCTGCGCCACCAGCCGGTTCCCGTTGACCAGGTCGTAGCTGTAGGAGGTGGTCTCCCCGGTCGGACCGGTCACGGTCACCGTCGACACCGGCATCGGGATGGCGGTGGCGACCCCGGACACCATGGTCACCGCGACCGGGGCGGTCTGCTTCGACGCCTGGAAGTGCGCGGCGACCTGGTCCGCGGTGAGCTGCGACCGGTAGAAGGCCACCTCGGCGATGGAGCCGGGGAAGTATCCGACGTCACCGGTGCCGTGCATTGGCCAGCCGCCGGCCCACTTGCCCGCTCCGACGTACGCGTTGACCGCGTCCGTCGCCACCAGCGCGTAGTCGAGCTTGCCGACGGACACCCCGTCCAGGTAGAGCGACTGGGTGTCGCTGGCGGCGGAGAGCACCACGTGATGCCACTTGTCGTCGTTGACCGCCGTTGTGGTGGTGATGACGCGGGCGGAACTGCCGGTCCAGAAGCCACCGCGCAGCTTGCCGTCGGTGCCGACGTAGAGCGACGGGGTCCAGTTGCCGGCCACGGTCGGGTCGCTGATCGGGCTGGCCTGGTACGCGTAGAGGACGCCGCCGGCGGTGTTGCCGGCCGGCACTTTGAACCACATCTCGACCGAGTTCGGGCCGGTGGTCGGCATGTCCTCCGGCGGGAGCACCAGATGCGAGGTACTGCCGTTGAAGGCGGCGGCCTTGCTGTCGCTGAACGGGCCGGCCACGCCCAGGGTGGCGTTGCTGTAGGTGGCGGTGCCGCCCTGCACCTCGTTGACCGCGTCGGTCACCTCGACCTCGCCGAGGCGCCAGTAGTCCGCCGGCTTCGCACCGAGCACGGAGGCGGCGTAGATGTCGCTGCTGCCGGAGACGGTCGGCGTGCCCATCCGCCACACGCCGCCGTTCTCGTCCTTGACGGTGGCGACCCGGCCGGTGGTCTTGTCGTAGCCGACCTCGGCGGTCACGCCGCCCGAGGGGCGGACGACCTTGTTGAGCACCGGGTGGCTGGTGCGGCCGATGCTGTTCAGTTCGGCGGCGGTGGTGCCGGTCAGCGCCTGGTTGAAGAACGCGACCTCGGCGATGTGTCCCGTGAAATAGGTGGCCTTGGCCGGGGTGACGCCGCTGTTGGCGTGGTCGGGCCAGCTGCCGCCGATAAACCCGGCGCCGACCAGCACGTTCGCCGAACCGCCCGGGAGCTGGGCGATGGTCCCGCTCAGGCTGCCCTTGTACACGCCGTCGAGGTGGAGCGACTGCGTGTCGCCGGCGCCGGAGAGCACGATGTGGTGCCAGGCGCCGTCGGTCACCGCGATGTCCGTGGTGATCGGGGTGCCGCCGCCCTTCCAGAACCCGGCGCGCAGCTTGCCGTCGCTGCCGATGTAGATGGACGGCGTGTAGTTGTACGACGTCGTGCCCTTGCTGATCGGGTCGGCCTGGTAGCTGAACAGCACACCGTTCGGGGTGGTGGTCTTGAACCACATGCTGATCGACTGGTACTGGCCGTCCGACACCAGGTTGCCTGGAAGCTGCACGTGGGAGCTGGTGCCGTTGAAGCTCGCGGTGGTCGCGGTCGAGCCGGGCAGCGCGGCCGGCTGGCCGAGCGTCACGCTGTTGTACCGGGCGTTGTCGACACCTGCGTTGCTCAGCACCTCGCTGGCCGCGATGGTCGCGCCGGCGCCCTCGTCCAGCCGCCAGTACGACGACGGGCCGGCGTTGAGGACGGCGTTGGCGTACTGCGAGGTGGTGTCCTGCTGGTAGGTCGTGCACCTGGTGTGGTCGGTCGGCGGGCACACGGTCGCCAGCTGGTCGTTCGCGCCGTAGCTGTACGTCCAGGTGGTCGCGGTGTTCGGGTCACCGGGCACGGCCGGGTCGGTGTAGACCGTGGCGATGTGCGGCTTGGTGGAGCCGACCGGCGTGGACCAGGTGAAGTGCAGCGAGCGGCCGGACGCCGAGGTGATCTTGGTGAGGGTCGAGGACGTGTCGTACGCGAAGGTCAGCGCCCGGCCGTTGGCGTCGGCGATGCGGGTCACCTTGAACACGCCGGCGCCGGCAGGCCGGCCGAAGGTGTAGACCGTCGCATCCTTGTCGGTCAGTGTGTACCCGGTGACCGCACCGCCGGTGTCCGTGGTCTCGACGAAGGTCGAGAACCGGCCGGACGGCGCGCTGAACGTGCCGTTGGCGTTGCGGCCGAAGGCGACGTCCTGACCGGTCGGATAGGTGACCAGCACCGACTGCACGCTGCCGTCGACGTCGGCCACCTGGGTCGCCCGCACATCGGCCACGCTCGACCAGCCGGCGCCGAAGGCGTTCCCGCGGCGGGTGTCGAGGCTGTTGTAGCTACGTGTCACCGACAGGGACGGGCCGACGGTGGCGACGCTCGCGTCGGTGGCCGAGGTGGTGTAGTTGCCGATGCTCGGGTCGTACCCCTTGCCGGAGTTCTGCGCGAGGTTGGTCGTCAGCAGGGGCTGCGGCACCGAGGTGGTGAACGCGTACGCCGGGTAGACCGCGCTGTAGCCGACCTTGTCGTAGACCCGGACGGTGTACAGGTAGGTCTTGTTCCAGGCGAGCTCGCCGGCCGGCACCGTCCAGGCCGGCGTCGTGACCCAGCCGGAGTTGACCACTGCCGCGTTGGTCGCGGCGTCGGTGACGACGTAGTTGTAGGTGAAGCCCTTGGCCGGCCAGTTGTCCGGGTCGGTCGCGCGGGAGAGCAGCTCCGGCGTGAGGGTGTTCACCACCGCGTTGTTGGCCGGGTAACGGAGGTTGATCTGCGGCGCGACGTTGTCGGAGTAGGTAAGCTCCAGGTACGGCTTGTACGCGCCGGACGAGTAGTTGGCCGCGGTGAAACGCTTCCAGGCGTACGAATCGGTCTCCGACGCGGTCAGCGCCAGACCCTCGTTCATCCCGCCGGTCGACCAGTCGTTGAAGGTGGCGACGTTGAGCGGAACGTTCCACCACTTGCCGGTGCTGCGGACCGCGCTGGTGTTCATACAGGCCGGGTAGTTGTCCGAGATGGTCAGCGACCCGATCGACGAGGAGATGGCGGGGCCGGGGTAGCTGCCGGTGGTCAGGTTGGCGACGGTCCACGCCTGGTTGACCCGGTGGACGTAGATCGGCCGGTGGGTATTGCAGTCGTATGACCACGTGTGGTAAAGGTGCAGCTTCGCCGCAGTGATCCGCTTGCCCATGAAGCCGTCGTCGTCGAACTCGTCGAAGTGGATGAACGACCGGGCTTTGACCGTGCCGCCGTTGTAGGTGCCGACCGGAAGGTTGTCGCCGTTGTGGTTGGTCGTGCCCGAGTCGTTGTCGACGTAGACGTCACCGGTCGTGCCGGTCGTCGTGGTCGGGTCCACCCGGACCGGGTACTCACGGGCCGGGTCGCGGAGCCAGGCCTCGTCCGCGACCACCTTCAGCGCCGGCCCGCCGTCGACCGTGACCAGCTCGAAGCGGACATTCGCGGACTCCGCCGGCGCACCCGACTTCGGGTCGACCTTCGAGTCCTGCATGGAGCCGTGCGGGAACCAGGCCACCGCCGTGCCGGCCCCGTTCAGCAGTTCCACCGAACCGTCGTCGGTCAGCCGGGGCGTCAGGCCGGTCAGTCGCAGGGGAAACAGCCAGCTCGACGCCGCCTCCGGCGACCGCAGGATCAGGGTCTCCTTGATCCCGGCGTCGAAGGTCGTCAGCTCCAGGTCCGTGTACGGCAGGACGTCCCGGTAGAAAGCAGTGGCCCCGGTCACCTGTGGCGCCCCGAGCGCGCTGCCTTCGAGCCGGTAGCCGACGGACTCGCCACTCGGTAGGGTGAGCCGGGCCAGTTCCGGCGCCTCGACCTCGGTGCCGGCCTCGACAGCACGGGTGCCCGGCGCGGTTCGGGTCTGCCGCGGGTCACCGGCGACGGCGAGACCGAGCCGGTTCGCCGTGACGTGCAGCCGGCCGTCCGAGCGGCGGGTGAGATTGGAATCGATCTTCTGCCAGGTGCCGTCGGCGGCCCGGTAGTTCACCGGCCGGTTGTACGTGCGCGTCGTGATCGACCCGTCCGCGTTGGTGAACACGTCTGAGCGGGCGGTCGACCGGCGAGCGTCCCACTTGCTTGTCCGGGCGTCGAATCCGGGCTCGGCGGCGCCGGTCTGCTCGGGTGTCGACTCGATCCGATGCGGCCGGTACGAGTCGAGGGTGCCGGCCGCCGGCTTCGGTGCGCGCCCGGCGCCGCGACCCGCGTCGGTTGCCGAGGCGGGTACGTGCGGGTCGACCGTCACCGGCCGCCCCTCCTCCTGCAACGGGAGACCCAAGAAGGCCGCCGAGGCGGACCAGGCGGGCTGTTGAGTGAACCAGGTGAGCCAGCTGAGCGGGAACTCGCCGCCGGGCCGGACCGCCTCTGGCGGAACCGCGACCGTGAGCCCGAAAACCACCGCGACCACGAGCGCCGTACGACGGCCGGCACTGGTGACGGATCGACGCATGGCCGGCCCTCCCGTGAAGTGAAAAGAACTTCGCGGAGTCTGCGGCCTATCCGATCTTCGCGACAAGCTGTCCGAACGGACAATCCTGAGAGAAACCTTGGAGCCTCAGGACGATGGTGGCACCAGCGCCGCGACCAGATCGTGCGCCTGCCGGCGTGCCATTTCCGGGTCGGATGGGTCCATAACGGATACGTTGTGGCCCGGCGTCACCGGACCGAACGCCACGAACCGGGCAGCGGGGTACCGCGCCGCGGTGGGCGGCACCGCCGCGACCGGGGCGGCGCCGACGGCGAGAATCACGTCACAGCGGTTCTGCACGAGACCGGCCAGGAACGTCTCGGCGTTCTGCCCGGTCTGCGGGCCATCCACCTCGAGGTACTGCACCTTGACCTGCTTGGCGAGGGATGCCTCCTGCATGCCGGTCCACACCGGACGCGCCTCCGGCGAGCCGATACCCCGCTCACCGGTGAGGAGACAGGCAGTCTCGGCCCGGTACTCCCGCTGGCGAGGTTCCGGCTCATCCTCCGGCCAGAACACCCACCCGATGATCACCGCCGCGGCGAGACCGGCTCCGGCCGCCGACCGCCGCATCGCGGGACTCCACGAGCCCCGGCCCACCCGGGCCCGCCGTCTGCCCTGCACCGCGCGGGCCCGTCGCCCGATCCCACCACCAAGCACGGCCGCACCTTACTCGGCAGTCAAAGTCGGCAACAGTCCCGACCACGCCAGGCAGCTCCGACTACATGCCGCAAGCGTGGGTGTACGGAGTTACGGACGCCCCAGGGCGACGCGCCCCAACCGCGCCGACACGGACGAGCAAGTTCGAGCCCAGCTCACGACTAACAGGCCGTCGAGTCAAGCGAGGGTTGATGCCCGGGTCGCGACGAGGCCGTGGTGGGGATACGGCGCACGCATTCCGGGCAGCCCCTGGCCTGTCGAACCCGTTGCTGTCACTCTGCCGAAACGACATCTGGGCACCCACTCGTAAGGAATGGATGCCCAGGTGATTGCTGGTGCGCCGCCAGGGACTCGAACCCCGAACCCGCGGATTAAGAGTCCGCTGCTCTGCCAGTTGAGCTAGCGGCGCTCGCTGGCAACGGGGAGAACCTTAGCACGCGCTCCGAGCCGGGTTCCAATCCGATCCCCGGCTCACCCCTTCGGCCGAGCTTTCCGGGCAAACACGACAAAACCCCCCGCCGTACGGCGATCGGGGGCCGGGGGACGACGGCGATGCGGCACCATGTCCGCCAGGTACGCGAGAACAGAGGTGGGGATGGGCAGGTTCGCGCGGGCCGGGGCGATCGTGGGTGCCCTCGGCCTGGTGGCGTCGCTGGCACTAACGGCCTGCGGCGAGAAGAAGAAGCAAGCGGAGTTCGTCGTCGGCAGCACTGCCACGAGCACGCCGGCGGACCCGTCCGCCCCGGCGGCGCCGACCGGCACGCCGCTGACGCTGAGCCCGGCCGACGGCGCGAACAACCGGCCGATCAGCTCGGAGATCAGTGCGGAACTGCCGGACGGCGGCAAGGTGGCCGCCGTCACCCTGACCGCCGCCAACGGCGACCGGGTCGAGGGCCGGATGCGGGCCGACGGCTCCTCCTGGGTGCCCTCGAAGCCGCTGAAGTACGGCACCCGCTACACCGCCACCGTCACCGCGACCGGGGCCGGCGGCGGGACCAGCCAGGGCACCAGCACCTTCACCACGATGGCGAAGCCCAAGTCCATGATCAGCTCGGGCCTCTACCTCTTCGACGACAAGACCTACGGCGTGGCGATGCCGGTGGTCACCGAGTTCCACCCCGGCATCCCGAAGAAGGACCGGGCCGCGGTGCAGAAGCGGATGTTCGTGCAGACCGACCCGCCGCAGCCGGGGGCCTGGCACTGGGTCGCGAACGGCACCCAGGCCTACTACCGGGCGCCGGAGTACTGGAAGCCGGGCACCACCATCACCGTTCGGATCGCGCTGGCCGGCATCCCGTTGAGCAACGGCCGGTACGGCAACGTCGACCGGGCCGCCACCGGGAAGATTGGCCGAGCGTTCGAGATGAAGGTCGACAACGCCACCAAGCAGATGAAGGTGTACGAGAACGGCGAACTGGTACGCACCCTGCCGGTGAGCCTGGGCAAGAAGAAGACGCCGTCCTCCAGCGGCACGATGGTGGTGATGGAGAAGAAGGAGTCGACCGTCTTCGACACCCGCGACGACCCGGATCCGGAGAACCGCTACGTCACGGAGATCGACTTCGCCCAGCGGCTCACCTGGGGCGGCGAGTACATCCACGCCGCGCCCTGGTCGGAGCACGTGCAGGGCCGGCAGAACGTCTCGCACGGCTGCGTCAACGTCTCGACGACGAACGCCAGGTGGCTCTTCGAGCGGACGAAGATCGGCGATCCGATCACGATCAAGGGAACCGAACGCCGGCTGGCACCCGGCAACGGCTGGACGGCGTGGAGCCTGAGCTGGTCTGAGTTCATCAAGGGCAGCGCGCTGCCGGTGCCCGAGGGCGGGGCCGGGCCGGCGTTGTGACCGGCCCGGTCAGCTGATCGGCTCGGCGCGCCCCGGATGGCCGACCCGGGCGCGCCGAGCGTGGCCACCGCCGCCTCCCGGCCGGGCGCCCACCGTGCCGTGGCGGGCAGCGGCGCCGCGGTCGTGAGCATCACTCGCGACGCTCAGGATCTATCAATTTCCGGACAAGCTGGGTCAGGTGTTTCGGTTCACCTTCGGGAACGGGTACCTGTCCTGGTGCGTCAGTGAGGCACGATGGGCAATCGGGGACCACGACTGTGAGGGAATCATGCGAGCTGTCCAGGACCAGCTGATCCGGCGCGGGGGCGACCGGCGGAGCGGCCGACGCCGCGGGTTTGCGGCGGCGGTGCTCGCCGCGTCCCTCGCCCTGACCTCGGCCTGCACCGGCGGCGACGGTGGCGCCGGCGGCAAGCCGTCGGGCTGGCAGGACGGTGGCGGCCAGGCCGCCGCGCCCAAGGCCGCCGCCACCATCGTCGAGCCGGCGGCCGACGCCAAGGACGTGCCCGCCTCTACCGGTATCACCTTCACCACAAAGCAGGCCGAGGAGACCACCGTCGAGCTCAAGGACTCGACCGGCAAGGCCGTCGAGGGCGAGCTCGCCGCGGACGGCGGGAGCTGGCTGCCCGCCGGCGCCCTGGAGTACGGCGAGACCTACACCGCCACCGTGACCGCGACCGGCGACGACGGCCGCCCCGCCACCGCGACCAGCACCTTCACGGTCATGGCCAAGCCCGGCAAGCAGGTCCGGATCAGCAGCTTCCTCGGCGACGGCCAGACCGTCGGCGTCGGCATGCCGCTGATCGTCAAGTTCAGCCGGCCCGTCCCCGAGGACTACCGGGACGACGTCCAGCGCCGGATGACGGTGACCTCCCAGCCGGCCCAGGAGGGCATCTGGCACTGGGTCAGCCCCACCGAGATCCGCTACCGGGCGAAGGAGTTCTGGCGCGCGAACAGCACCGTCTCCTACCGGGTCCAGGCGGGTGGCCTGCCGATGGGCGACGGCTGGTACGGCCGGGCCGACCTCACCGTCGACATCAAGATCGGCCCAGCGTTGATCATGACGGTGGACAACAAGACCAAACGGATGACCGTGACGAAGGACGGCGCCGTGGTCAAGACCATCCCGGTCAGCCTCGGCAAGAAGAGCACCCCGTCGTCCAGCGGCACAATGGTAGTGATCGAGAAACTGCGCAAGACGGTCTTCGACACCTTCGAGGAACTCGGTCCCGAGGAGGGCTACCGCACGAAGATCGACTACGCCCAGCGGCTGACCTGGGGTGGTGAGTTCATCCACGCCGCCCCCTGGTCCGAGGGGCAGCAGGGCAGGGTCAACGTCTCGCACGGCTGCGTGAACGTCTCGATGGCCAACGGCGCCTGGCTGTTCGCCAACACTCGCATCGGCGACCCGATCACGGTCAAGGGCACCGAGCGCAGGCTGCAGAACGGCAACGGCTGGACCGACTGGAACATGAGCTGGGAGGAGTACGTCAAGGGCAGTGCCCTGCCGTACGAGCCGCCCGGCGAGCCCGGCGCGGACGTCACGCCGGACCCGGACGTGTCGCCGGCCGCCTGAGCCCCGCAACGACGGAAGCCCCCTCCGCGGAGGGGGCTTCCGTTCACCGGGTGACTGATGGGAATTGAACCCACGACAACCGGGACCACAACCCGGTGCTCTGCCAACTGAGCTACAGCCACCACGCCGTCCCGCACCGGTGACCCGGGCGGGGTGCGGATCAATAATAGCCTCACCCCCGGCGGCCGCGTCCAGCGGGTTCGCCCGGCCGGCTCAGAGCTCGGCGGCGATTGCCTTGGCGGCGTCCACGTCCGGGCCGGGCAGCGGCACGAAGATGGTCCGCCGGTAGTACTCCAGCTCCCGGATGCTCTCCCGGATGTCGGCCAGCGCCCGGTGCGCCAGCCCCTTCTGCGGCTGGCCGAAGTACACCCGGGGGTACCAGCGGCGGCAGAGCTCCTTGATCGAGGAGACGTCGATCATCCGGTAGTGCAGGTGGGCGTCGAGGCGGGGCATGTCCCGGGTGATGAAGCCACGGTCGGTGGCGATCGAGTTGCCGCACAGCGGGGCGGTGCGCGGGTCCTTCACGAACCTGGTGACGTAGTCGAGGACCATGTCCTCGGCCTCGGCCAGGGTCACCGTCGAGCGGCGGACCTCCTCGGTCAGCCCCGACTTGCCGTGCATCGTCCGGACGATCTCCGGCATCGCCGCCAGCGCCGCCTCGTCGGCGTGGATCACCACGTCGACGCCGTCACCGAGCACGTTGAGATCGGGATCGGTGACCAGTGCGGCGACCTCGATCAGCTTGTCGCCGCCGAGGTCCAGTCCGGTCATCTCACAGTCGATCCAGACGAGAAGATCAGCCACCGGCACAGCCTACGCGCAGCCCACACCCCGCGGCTGCGCCCTCCCGACGCAGCCGACCGCTAGGGTTTTCCCGTGCCAGCCGAATCCGTCGCACCGCCCGCCGTCACCGACGACCACGGCGGCCGTACGATCCGCCGGCTGGTCGCCGTACTGGCGTTGGCCGCCGTGCTGCCGGCGCTCTACCTGCCCGGCCTGGTGCACGACTTCTTCGACCTGAAGATCTACATGCGGGCGATGGAGTGGTGGGCGGCCGGCAACCCGCTCTACGACTACGTCCAGCCCGACCGCGTGCAGGGCGAGCTCTACTTCACCTACCCGCCGTTCAGCGCGCTGCTGCTGCTGCCCTTCTCGGCACTGCCGCTGGGCGCCACGGTGGCGATCTTCACGGTGCTGACCGGGCTCGGCGTGGTGGTCACCACGCGCTGGCTGGTCAACCCCGTGATCGCCCGGCACGACCTGCCCCGGCTGTTCACCCTCACGGTGGCGGTCCTGCTGGTGTTCGCGGTGGAGAGCACCCGCGAGACGATCACCTTCGGCCAGATCAACATGCTGCTGGTCGTGCTGATCCTGGCTGACCTGCTCTTCGCCGTACCCGGCGCGCGGCGCTGGGCCGGGGTCGGTGTGGGGCTGGCCACCGCGCTCAAGCTCTTCCCCGGCATCTTCATCGTCTACCTGCTGGCCACCCGCAGGTGGCGGGCCGCGGCGGTGGCGAGCGTGACGGCCGCCGGGGCGACCCTGCTCGCCGCCGCGCTGGCGCCCGGCGACTCGTGGCGGTTCTGGACCCACGAGCTCTGGGCCACCGACCGGGTCGGCCGCACCGACTACACCGGCAACCAGTCGCTGTTCGGGCTGTTGAGCCGCATCACCGCGCCGGAGAAGCCGGACCGGCTGATCTGGTTGCTGCTGGTCGCGGTCGTCGCGGCGTACGGGCTGTGGCGGGCGGCGCGCGCCGCCCGGGCGGGGAACCCGCTCACCGGCCTCACCCTGGCCGGGCTCGTCGGCGCCCTGGTCAGCCCGATCACCTGGACCCACCACATCTACTGGTTCATCCCGGCGGTCGTGGTGCTGGTGGACGCGGCGCTCGGCGCCGACCCGTCCTACCCGGCGGGGGCCCGGCGGCGGCGCCGGCTGGCGGCACTCGCCGTCGGCACCTCCGCCGTCATCATCTACGGGGTGGTGTCGTTCCAGGACTGGGGAGTCGCCGCGGCGCGGACCGACTCGCCGGGGGAGTTCCTGGCCCGCAACATGTATGTGCTCCTCAGCCTGCTGCTGCTGGTGACACTGCCGGTCGGGGTGAAGCCGGGCGAGTCGCATCAATCGGACAGACCTACCGAGTAGCGCAGTTAACCGCTAATCTGGTCTCAACCATCGCAAGCACGCCTCATATGCCACCGATCCCCCGGTGACGGCGGCCCTCCGCGTCGGCAGCGCGGGGGGCCGCCCGGCGTATCTCCCGGCCGGTGCGGATCCGCGCCGCCTTACGCCCCGGCTCCACAGCCGTGCTGGAGCCGGCCCGCGCTCAGTCGGGGGCGTCGGCGCATGGGCGGGACCGCCCCTCCACCGGCACCGGCGCGCTGGTCGCCTCGGCGGAGGTCGGCGGCCAGGCCAGCGTCAGGGGCACGTCGGGCGGCGCGGGCACCGGGCCGGCGGGCGGGTCGGCGAGGTCGGCCAAGGTGGCCGGCCGCCGTGGGAGGACCGCCCCGATCGCCCGCCGGGGCCCGACGGCGGCGCCCACCGACGCCAGTTGCCGGCCGACCACAGCCGGCCGGTCGCGGGTCGGCTGCGCGCCCAGCCCGCTGAGCGAGGTCACACCGAGGCGACCCGCCAGCACCGGCACCTGGTCCGGCTCGACCACGAAGACCACCTCGCGGGGCCGTACCGGGCGCAGCACGAGCAGCACGGCCAGCGTCACCAGCAGCACGCCGCCGGCGAGCAGGCCGGCGGTGGCGGGGGCGGTCCAGCCGGCCCGCAGCTCGGCCCGCAGCTCCACAGCCAGGTCCGCCCGCCCGTCCGGGTGCATCACCACCAGGCTCAACCGCCGGTCGGCCAGCTCCTGCGGGGTCCACTCCAACGAGCCGATCCCCTCCCGCACCCAGAGGTCCCGGCCGGTCGGGGCGAAACCGGCCGGCAACGCACCCGACGCCGACCCGGCCGGCGGCGCGGCGGTCGCGGAGCCGGCCGGCGCGGGCGGGGCGGGGGCGGTCTGCTCCAGCCGTACCGGCAGCGGCCCCCGGGCCAGCGCCACCCGGCGGACCGTGGCATGCGGGACCGGGTCCAGCCAGCGCCGCACCTCCTCGGTGGGGGCCAGCCCGACGAACGCCGGACCGTCGGGCGTACGGGCGTCCAGCCGCAACCGGGCCTGCCCGACACGGACGAACGGCGCCTCCGCGCGGAGCAGCTCGTCGAGATCCGTGACCACCACCGCGTGGCCCGGCGTGCGCACGGCCTCGAACCGGGCGCTGAACGCACCGCCGGGATCGGCCTGCCGGGTGAGCATCCAGAGCGCGCCGCCGGCGAGCAGCACCGGGATCCCGGTGGCCAGCAACAGCATTCCGGCGATCACCCGCACGAACCGCATTCGCCTCGTCCCTCTCCGTATCCGGACATCCCGGCCGACCTTACCGATGCGAAGCGGTTGATCAGCGGATATCCACGGCACCGGCCGGAACGCGTAGCGGGGTGAGTTCGCCGCAGGTCGCGGGGCGGATACGGCCACCGGCCCGCCGGGCGTCCGACGGGCCGGTGGTCAGCTACGGGTCACGTCGTCGGCATCGCCTGCCGGCGGGTGCGGAGGAACGCCGCCCCGCCCAGCAGCAGGCCGGCCGCCCCGGCGACCAGCCCGGCGACGCCGAGGCCGACGGCCAGCGCGCCGCCCTCGGTGTCATCGTCGTCGGCCTCGACGACGGCGGCGTTCCCGGTGGGAGGGGCCGACGGCGACGCGGCGGTCAGGGTGAGCACCGGCGCCGGGCTCTCCGGCTCCTCGGCGCCGGGCGCCGGCTCCTCGATCCACCGCACCACCGTGCCGTCGGAGTAGGTCTGCAGCGCCTTGAAGACCATCCGGTCCACGGCCGGCAGCGGCCCCATCGAGACCGGGAACTCCTGGAACTGGCCCGGCTTGACGGCGGCGTCCCCGGTCGCGGTCCAGGTCAGCTTCGACACCGCCTCCGACAGCTGGCTGCCGTGCACCTCCACCGGCGGGTCAACCCTGCGCTTCTCCACGGTCACCGTCCAGCCGGGCACCGGCATGGTCGACACCGAACCCACCGGGGCGTTCTCCGGCAGCACCACCTCCAGCTTCGTGGTGGACGCCGTGTCGCTCTCGTTCGGGACCCGGAACGCGAACCGGCCGTAGCCGCCCTGGGTCGCCTCCCTCGGGTTCACAGTGACGTGCGCCGACGCGGGCGCCGCGAAACCGAGGACGGCGACGGCCCCGAGAGCGACGGCGACAGCGGCGGTTGCGGTACGCCGGAGACGGGTCATGAATTCCAACCTTCCCTAACGGACGGGCACGGTGACGGTCACCGTGGCCTGGTCGATGTCGGACGTGCGGGCGGTGACCCGCAGCTGCCACTCCCCCGCCGCCGGCAGGTTGATCTCCCCGGTGGCGTGGTTGTCGGTCAGCGGCAGCAGCGGGATCTCGATCGGTTCGATCCCGGCCGACGGCAGGGCGGCGGTGGCCCGCCACTCCACCACCGGCTGCGGCCGGTTGTCCTTCGTGTACGTGTAGAGGTGCACGGAGTTGTTGCCTCGCTCGGCCGGGTCCATCTCGACCTGCACCGAGAAGATCGGGCTGGCGACGGTCGTGGAGAAGTAGCCGCTGGGGGCACCGGCCACATCGGTGGCGGCGGTGCGGGCCGGGGTGGTCTGCACCAGGGTCGCCGACAGGCCGAGCACCACGGCGGTGATCGCCAGCTCGACCTGGATCGCCCGGCGTACCGCCGCGGGCCGTCCGGCCGCGGCGCGGCGGCGCACCAGCTGCCGGGAGTAGGCGGCCACCGCGATCACCAGCACGAAGAGCCCGATCTTGCCGAGCAGCAACCGCCCGTAGGTGGTGCCGACCAGGGCGTCCGGGGTGGCCACCTCGATCAGCGCCTGGACGGTGCCGGCGAGCAGCAGCGCCGACACGGCCAGCGCCGCCCAGCGCGACCAGATGGGCAGGATCGCCCCCAGCTCCCGCTCGTCGGCCTGCCGCAGCAGGAAGCCAGCGAGCGTCACCAGCCCGCCCAGCCAGACGGCCATGCTGCCCAGGTGCACCGCGTCGACGACGACGGAGACCGCCGGTGCCGGTGAGGCCGCCGGGTGCCCGGCCAGCGGCCAGGTCAGCAGCGCCGCCCCGCCGAGGACGCCCAGGATCACCAGGTCGGCCCGGCCGGCCGAGCCGGCCAGCAGCGGGCGGAGCAGGAACGCCGCCGCGGCCAGCAGGCCCAGCCGCACCAGGTGCGCGACGCCGAACGTGCTGCCCAGCACCGTGCTGAACCCTTCCCCGGTGACGTCGAGGAGGCCACCGCCGGCGGTGTACGGCACCTGCAACCAGACGTCGGCGAGGGCGGAGAGGGCCACCAGGCCGAGCCCGAACCAGGCCAGCCGGGTCGGACCCCGCCGGGGCAGCCGGCGCGGCCACAGCGCGGCGAGCACCAGCGCCGGGCCGGCCACCAGCAGCAGGCCGACGTAGCCGAGGTACTTGGCGACCTTGACCGCGTTGCCCACCACCGGGTCGGCCCGGCTGTCATCGCCGGAGTCGACCGGCGGCGGGGAGGGCGCCCCGACCGAGTAGGTGAACGCCCCGGAGACAGGATGGCTGTCGGCCGAGATCACCCGGTAGCTGACCAGGTAGGTACCCCGACCGCCGGCGGGATCGACCGGGATGGTCACCACCGCGCCCTCGAAGGTGGGCTCGCCCCGGTCGGCGCGGGAGCCGTCCGGCGCGATCACCCGGATCTTGCCGGGAACCTTGCGGACGGACTCGCTGAAGGTCAGCACCACCTCGGCCGGGCCGGTCGGCACCACGACCGAGGAGACCGGGCTGCTGCTCACCAGCACCGCGTGGGCGCTGGCGGGGCCGGCCGGGGCGATCAGCAGGGCGACGAGGGTGACCAGCAGGCCGGCGGCGGCGGTCAGCCGGGCGAACCAGCGGCGGGTGGCGGCAGTCATGCCGATCATGCTGGCCGAAACCGCCCGGCGACGGCCACCCCGGCCGATCCGCGGCTCGCCGGGCTCACCCGCGCCCCGCCGCGACCGCCGGGGCCAGCGGCCGGTCCGGCTCGCCGCTGGCCCGCCCAAGCGCCCAGAGCAGGCCGGCCTGCACCACGGCGGCCAGGTGGCCGATCTCGTGCACCAGCGCGGTGGTGGAGTTGGCGATGTCCACCGCGCTGGTGCCGGCCAGGCAGACCGCCAGCACCAGGGCCACCGGGACGAACGCCCGGGCCCGCTCGGGACGCCAGGCCGCCAGCGCGAAGCCGACCGCGAGCGCCACGTCGAAGGAGGCCATCTCGCGGCTGGTGTGCGGATCCGCGGCCACCCCCAGACCGGCCAGCAGGACCGGCAGCGCGATGGCCAACTGGGCGACCGCGGCCACCCCGACGGCCACTCGCAGCACCTGCCGGCGGGCCCGCAGGGCCGCCGCCGGCGTACGACGGGCCGCGACCGAGTCGGCGGCGACCGCCGCCAGCACCGAGGCCGTCAGGTCGGGCACCGCCACCGGTCGCACCCGCACCAGCCGGGTCACCTGCTCGGCCCGGGCCAGCCAGGTCCGGCAGCCGGGGCAGCCGTCCAGGTGCCCGTCGAGCAGCGCCGGCGCCGCCTGCGGGTCCTCGCCGTCCAGCCGCGCCGACAGCGCCACGCGTACGTCGTCGCATGTCATGTGCGGGTAGTCGCCCGGTGTCGGGGAAAAGTTCCCGGCGTGGCGCAGGCCATGGAAGTGCCCAACGACCCTCCCGGGCCGGACCACTCCGCGTAACCTGTTCTGTCGTGATCCCCGCCCCGCGCGACACCGCCGCCGGGCCGGCCGACGCGGGCGTGCCCGCCCACGAGCCGGCGACCGAGTGGGCCCTCGCCGCCCGGCATGGGGACCCGGTCGCCCAGGCCGCGTTCGTCCGGCTCACCCAGGCCGAGGTGTGGCGCTTCGCCGCCGCGCTGGTCGACCCGGACAGCGCGGACGACCTGGCGCAGGAGACGTACCTGCGGGCGTTCCGGGCGCTGCCGGCCTTCGAGGGGCGGTCCAGCGCCCGCACCTGGCTGCTGGGCATCGCCCGCCGCGCCTGCGCCGACCATCTGCGCACCGTGGTTCGGCGGCGCCGCCTCGACGCCCGGCTCGCCGCCGACGCGTACACCGACCGGACGCACCCCGACCCGGCCGGGCACCTGGGCACCGCCGACCTGGTCCGCCGGCTTTCGCCCGAGCGGCGCGGGGCGTTCGTGCTCACCCAACTGCTCGGCCTGTCGTACGCCGAGGCCGCCGCGGTGGAGGGGGTGCCGGTGGGCACCATCCGCTCCCGGGTGGCGCGGGCCCGCACCGAACTGGTCGAGGCGGTCGGCGACGCCCTCGCCCGCTGAGGCGGGAACTTCCGCCGGGGACGGGACGACCAATGACCGTGAGCGAACCCAGCATCCGGGCCACCCGCTGGCCCGCTGTCCGCCCCTGGCTCGGCGTCGCCGCCCGGCTCGGGCTGGCCGCCGTCTGGCTGGTCGCCGGCGCATCCAAGGTCGATGACCTGGCCGCCTCCGGCCGCGCCGTCCACGCCTACCAGCTCCTGCCGTACGACGTGGCGACCGTGGTCGGCGCCGCGCTGCCCTTCGTCGAGCTGGCGTTGGGCGTACTCCTGCTGCTCGGGCTGGCCACCCGACTGGCCGCCGGGGTCTCCGCGGCGCTGCTGGTGGTCTTCATCGCCGGGATCACCTCGGCCTGGAGCCGCGGCCTGGCCATCGACTGCGGCTGCTTCGGCAGCGGCGGCCAGCTCGCCGAGGGGCAGGCCCCGAGCTACCTCCCGGAGATCCTCCGGGACCTGGGTTTCCTGGCGCTGGCCGGATTCCTGCTGATCTGGCCCCGCACCCCCGTCTCCGTGGACGGCTGGCTGACGGGCGACGTACCGGTGGAGGGCGAGGATGAGTAGTCGCAAGGGACAGAAGGGTGCCGCCCGGGTGGTCCGCGAGCAGCTGGCCCGGGAGCGGCGGCGCAAGCGGACGCTGTGGGTCTCGGCGGCCGCGGTGATCGTCCTGGTGATCGCCGGGCTGATCGGCTGGAGCGTCTACTCCAGCCAGCGCGCCGGCGAGTTCACCGCGCCGCCCGGCGCCAACGAGGCCGGCACCGGCATCGTGCTGGGCGAGGGGCCCGTCACCATCGACCTCTACGAGGACTACCTCTGCCCCGCCTGCAAGCAGTTCCAGCAGGTCAGCGGCGACACCATCAATCAGCTGGTGAGCGAGGGCAAGGTCCGGGTGGTGTTCCACCCGGTCGCGTACCTCAACCGCTTCTCCACCACGGACTACTCGACGCGCTCGTCGGCCGCCTCCGGGTGCGCCGCCGAGGGCGGCAGGTTCCGGGAGTACACCGACGCGCTCTTCGAGCGGCAGCCGCCGGAGGGCGGCGACGGGCTCAGCAACGACGCGCTGATCGACATCGGGGTGGGGGTCGGGCTGGCCCGCGACGACTTCGGCTCGTGCGTGCGGGACGGGAAGTACCAGCCGTGGACCGAGCACGTCACCGAGGAGGCCAGCAAGGCCAACATCACCGGCACCCCGACCGTCCTGGTGGACGGCAAGCCGGTCGCCGACCGCAGCCCGGAGGGGATCCGGGCGGCGGTGGAGGCGGCGGGCCGGTGATCCGTACCCTGCTGGCCCGGGCAGGTCTGGTGCTCGCCGGTGCGCTCACCGCGACGCTGGCGCTCGCCGCGCCGGCGGCCGCGCACGGCGCCGACGCCCCCGACGGCACCGACTACCGCGCCGCGGTGACGGCCGTCGCCCCCGCCCGGCCAGGGCTGAGCGTACGGGTGGTGGAGGCGGGCGCCCGGCTGGAGCTGACCAACTCCGGCGACCAGCCCGTCGAGGTGCTCGGCTACTCCGGGGAACCGTACCTGCGGGTCGGTCCGGACGGGGTGTACGAGAACCGGCGCTCCCCGGCGACGTACCTGAACCGGACCATCGCCGGGGACACCCGGGTGCCCGCGGAGGCGGATCCGGCCGCCGCACCGGACTGGCGGCGGGTCGCCGACGGCCCGAGCGTGCGCTGGCACGACCAGCGGGCGCTGTGGCGCGAGGCGGCCCCGCCGCCGCAGGTGCGGGCCGCCCCCGACCGGGAACACCGGGTCCGGGACTGGGTGGTGCCGCTGCGCGCCGACGCCGGGACGGTGGAGATCCGGGGCACCCTGGACTGGGTGCCGCCGCCGGACGCGTACACCTGGTGGGTCGTCGCCACGCTCGGGCTGTTGGCGGTCGGCGCGCTCGGGCTGCTGCCGCCCGGCTCCGCGCCGGGCGCCCGGGCGCTGGCCGGGCTCGGTGCGCTGCTGGTCGTCGGCGGGTTCACCGCCGTGGTGTTCACGGTGGGCCGGGAGTTGGACGCGGGCGCGCAGGGCGTCGGCGGGGTGCTCGCCGGGCTGCTCGGCGGACAGGTGTGGGCGCTGCTGACCGGGCTCGGCGCGATCGTCGCCGGCGGCTACGCGCTGGCCCGCCGGCCGGCGGCGGACTTCGCGTTGGCGCTGGCCGGAGCCTGCGTGGCGCTCTTCGCCGGGGTGGCGAACGCCGCCGTCTTCGCCCGCGCCGTCGCCCCCGTGCCCTGGTCCGGAACCACCGCCCGAACCCTGGTAGCGGTGATCATCATCGCCGGCGCCGGCGCCACCGCCGCCGGCGCCCTCCGCCTCCACACCAGCCC
>NZ_POUB01000489.1 GCF_003236335.1 Micromonospora deserti | reverse complement strand
GTGCGTTGCCGGTCGCGTCGGGCGGGCCGGGCGCGTTGCCGGCGCGTACCGCCGAGGGGCCGGAACCGGCCGGCGAGCTGGCGCCGCTGCCGGCCGCGAGCCGCGCGCTGACGCTGCGGGAGATCCTGCGGCTGTGCACCAACGACCCGCGGTACGGGCTGCTCTCGCTCGCGCTGTTCCTGCTGATGGTGCTCGCCGGGCTGGACGGCCCGGTGCTGCCCTGGCTCTGGGTGGATCTGGTCGACGGTGTCGGCGACCCGTGGCTGCCGGCGCTGGGGATCGTCGCCGGGCTGCTGGTCACCCTGCCGGTGCCCTACTACACCGGCGTCTGGTTCCCCCAGTGGTGGGTCCGCCAGATGCTGCGGATCAGCCTGCGCCTGGTGCACGGGCAGACCGGCCCTCGCCGGGTCAGCGGGCACACCCCGGCGGAGGTGGTGGCCCAGGGCGGCGACACCGAGCGGGTGGTGCAGCTCGCCGACAACCTGCTGGACCAGCTGATCTGCCTGGTCCTGCTGGTGTCGATGACCGCGGTCACCGGCAGCCTGGTGCCGGCGCTGTTCTTCGCCGGGACGATGCTGGTCTCCGGGCTGGCCGCGACGATGTTCGGGCCGCGGCTGGAGCGGTCCGCCCGGGCCACCGTGGCGGCGCGCGCCGCGTTCGCCACCGCCCTGGTCTCGTCGCTGTCAGCCGCCCGCACGGTGAAGCTCGCCGGGGCCACCCGGCCGGTGCTGGCCCACCTGGCGGGCCTCGACGTGGTCCGCAGCGACCGCCAGCGCCGGGAGATCTCCGTCCAGGTCTGGTCCCGCTCGACCCCGTCGGTGGTCAGCGGCCTGCTGCCGATCGGCGCCTGGGCGCTCTTCCTGGCCGGTGACCTCTCCGCCGGCGCCACCCTGGTCGCGGTCTCCACCCTCGCCGCGGCCCGCTGGTTCGCCTGGACCACCGCGTCCCTGATCTCCCAGGTGCCGTCGGCCCGGGTGTGGACGCGGCGGACGGTGGCGATGACCGGGGCGCCGGCGTACTCCACGGCGGTGCCGGAGGTGGATCTCGCCGCCGGGACCGCCCCGGCGCCGCCCGTGCCGCCCCGGCACCCGCTGCGCCGGTTGGAGCTGACCGGCTTCGGCGTGCGCCACGCCGACGGCGTGACCGCGGTACGTGACGTCGACCTGACCGTGGAGCGCGGCCACCTGGTGCTGGTGGTCGGGCCGGTCGGCTCGGGCAAGTCGTCGCTGCTGCGGGCGCTGGCCGGCATCGTGCCGCACACCGGCCGGCTGACCTGGAACGGCGAGCCGGTCACCGAGCCGGAGCTGTTCCTGCGCCCGAACCAGGTCGGCTACGTCGGCCAGCTGCCCCGGGTGCTCTCCGGCACGGTGGCGGACAACATCACCCTGGGCCACCAGGTGGACGCCGCGGCGGCGGTCTCCACCGCCCAGCTCGACCACGACCTGGCCGCCGCCGGGGCGGGGCTCGGGCTGCTGATCGGGCACAAGGGCACCCGGCTCTCCGGCGGGCAGTTGCAGCGGCTCGCGCTGGCCCGGGCGCTGGCGCCGCGCACCGAGCTGCTGGTGGCCGACGACGTCTCGTCCGCGCTGGACGTCACCACCGAGCTGGCGCTCTGGCAGGCGCTGCGCGAGCACGGGGTGACCGTGGTGGGTTCGACGTCGAAACGGGCGGCGCTGGTCCGCGCCGACCACGTGGTGGTGCTCCAGGCCGGCCGGGTGGCCGCCCAGGGCCACTGGCGCGACCTGGAACCCGCCTGGTCCCACCTGGCC
>NZ_POUB01000488.1 GCF_003236335.1 Micromonospora deserti | reverse complement strand
GACCCACACCCCGCCCGATCAACAACCGAGCCAACCGATTCGCCCGCGCATTCACCTCCCCAAACGACCACCCCACACCACCATCAACCACCGCCACCGCATCCGGCTGCACCGCCGCCCACCGCTCAAACACCACCGGCAACGGCACCCGATCCACCTCAGCATCAGTGGCATTCCACCCCACCACCACCCGAACCCGCTCCTCCACCGACAACAGCTCAAGGGCACCGATCGGAGCGTGCGGGTCGGCGACGGCGGAGGACAGCATGCGGAGGAACGCGTCGATGACGCGCTCCACGGTGCCTCGGTCGAACAGGTCGGTGCGGTACTCCACGAGCCCGTTGAGGGCGTCGGTGTCGCCGGTCTCCCGCAGGCTGACGGTCAGGTCGAACTTCGCGGTGTCGGTGTCCACCTCGTAGGGCGCGGCGGTCAGGTCACCCAGGGCGGGCACGGCGACGTCGTGACCGTAGGCCAGCATGACCTGGAACAGGGGGTGTCGGGAGGCGGAGCGTACCGGGTTGACGGCCTCGACGACGCGTTCGAACGGCACGTCCTGGTGCTCGAAAGCGGCCAGGTCCACCTGTCGCACACGGGCCAGCAGGTCGGCGAAGCTGGGGTCGCCAGAGGTGTCGGTGCGCAACACCACCGTGTTGACGAAGAACCCGACCAGGTCGTCCAGGGCCGCATCGGCCCGCCCGGCCACCGGCGTGCCGATCGGAATGTCGGTGCCCGCACCCAGCCGGGTCAACAACGCCGCCAACCCGGCCTGCAACACCATGAACACGCTCACTCCGGAGCTGCGGGCCAGCGCGCGCAGGCCGGTGTGCAGCTCGGCGGGTACCTGGAAGGTGACGGTGTCCCCCGCGAGGGACGCCACGGTGGGCCGGCCCCGGTCGTAGGGGAGGTCGAGTTGGTCCGGCAGCCCGCGCAGGGTCTCGGTCCAGTACGCCACCTGCCGCCCGGCCAGCGAACCCGCGTCCCGATCATCGCCCAGCAGACGGCGCTCCCAGACGGCGTAGTCGCTGTACCGCACCGGCAACGGCGACCACACCGGAACCCGCCCACAACGACGGGCGCCATACGCCACAGCCAAATCCCGCAGCAACGGCCCCATCGACCACTCGTCCACCGCGATGTGATGCACCACCAGCAGCAAGACACACTCGCCCTGCCCAACCGAGAACACACACGCCCGCAGCGGCACCTCCCGGCTCAGATCAAACGCATAACCCGCCACCACCCGCAGGTCGGCATCCACCGACTCCCGACTACTGGCCACCCACCCCAACTCCACCGGGAACGGCTCCAGCACCCGCTGCACCGGCACACCGTCGACCTCCGGATAAACGGTACGCAGAACCTCATGACGCTCGACCAGATCAGCCAGCGCGACCTGCAGCGCCTCCCGGTCCAACTCCCCAGCCAGCCGCAACGCGACCGGAACGTTGTAGATCGCGTTCGGACCCTCCGCCGCGACCTGAAACAACAACCGCTGCTGCGCATACGACACCGGCCCATCACCACCATGCGCCACCCGCCGCAACGGCGGCCGATTGGTGAGAGCACCGTTCAACGCCGCTGCGAGGCCAGCCAC
This sequence comes from Micromonospora deserti, assembly GCF_003236335.1. GTDB lineage: Bacteria > Actinomycetota > Actinomycetes > Mycobacteriales > Micromonosporaceae > Micromonospora > Micromonospora deserti. The sequence goes on along the minus strand of NZ_POUB01000488.1, from coordinate 185 downwards.
CGTGGGGGCGTCGAAGAACGCGCGCAGCGTCACCTCCCCGTCGAACACCACCCGGATCCGGCTGACCAGGCGCATGGCGAGCAGGGAGTGGCCGCCGTGGTGGAAGAAGTTGTCGTCAACACCGACGGCCGGCAAGCCCAGGACCTCCGCGAACAGCTCGGCGAGGAGCTGCTCGCGGGGAGTAC
>NZ_POUB01000487.1 GCF_003236335.1 Micromonospora deserti | reverse complement strand
CGGCGGCAGCGTCAGATGTGTATAAGGGACAGGCCGTGCACGGGGCGGGCGGTACGGCCGACCGGATAGCGTCGTGATCGGCTGCCGGCGGGGTGGCCGACGGCGGGAGCAGGGGAGGCGGCATGGCCGGGGCGCTTCGGCTCGGTGGGCGGACGTTCGCCCCCGACGAGCTGGTGGTGATGGCGATCGTCAACCGGACGCCGGACTCGTTCTTCGACCGGGGTGCGACCTTCGGCCAGGACAGCGCGCTGCGCGCGGTCGAGCGGGCGGTCACCGAGGGCGCGGAGATCGTCGACATCGGCGGGGTCAAGGCCGGCCCCGGCGCCGAGGTCGACGTGGCCGAGGAGATCCGCCGCACGGTGGACACCATCGCCGCCGTCCGGGCTGCCTTTCCCGACCTGGTGATCTCGATCGACACCTGGCGGGCCGAGGTGGCGGTGGAGGCGGTGGCCGCCGGGGCGGACCTGCTCAACGACACCTGGTCCGGGGCGGATCCGGCCCTGGCCGAGGTGGCGGCCCGGACCGGTGCCGGCCTGGTCTGCTCGCACGCCGGCGGGCTGACGCCCCGGACCCGGCCGCACCGGGCGGCTTTCGACGACGTGGTGGCCAACGTGGTCACGACGGTGACCGGGCTCGCCGAGCGCGCGGTCGCGCTGGGCGTACGGCGGGACGGGATCCTGATCGACCCGGCGCACGACTTCGGCAAGAACACCCATCACTCGCTGGAGATCACCCGACGGCTCGACGAACTCACCGGCACCGGCTGGCCGCTGCTGGTCGCCCTGTCGAACAAGGACTTCGTCGGGGAGACGCTGGACCTGCCGGTCGCCGAACGGCTGGAGGGCACGCTGGCCGCCACCGCCGTCTCGGCCTGGCTCGGCGCCCGGGTGTTCCGCGCGCACCAGGTCCGCCCCACCCGCCGGGTGCTCGACATGGTCGCCTCGATCCGGGGCGACCGGCCGCCCACGCTGACCCGGCGCGGCCTGGCCTGACCGGCTCCGCCCGGCCCGGGGGCGCCGCGCCGACATGGCGCCGGGCCGGGGCCGCTGACGCGGGCCGAGGCCGCAGCCGGGGACCCGGCCGCCGGCCTGACGCGTGCGGCGGCCCGCGAGGTCAGGTCCAGCGCAGGATGTTCTTCCGCCAGGCGTAGAGGATGCCCAGCGCCAGCACCGTCACGAAGACCGCCATCTCGACGACGGTCACCAGGCCGAAGCCCGGCCGGTCGAAGACCACCGCCCAGGGGAAGAGGAACACCGCCTCGACCGCGAACAGCACGTACAGGTACGCGTACACGTAGTAGCGGATCTGCATCTGGGCCCAGTCGCCACCCACCGGATCAAGCCCGCACTCATAACTGGTGCGCTTGCCGAAGGGGTCAGCCGGACGGGCGGGACGTAACACCCGATTGGCCGAGAACGCAGTACCGAAAAAGAGGACGCTGGCGAGCAGCAACAGCCCGAGCGTCGCGTACGAGCCCAGGTAACCGGTCACGGTCGGTCAGCCTACCGTCCCGGCGGACGGGCCGTACCGAACACGTTACGGACTTGTTCCCTGCGGACTAGCGCCTCCAGACAACCGTTGCCCCGTAACTCATCACCGGAGGACAGATGGCCCGTGTCGACGCACGGCCCCGCCGGCGAACGCCTGACCGGCGTGCCGCGCCGCTGCTGGTGATCTCGTTCGTGATCGCGCTGACCCTCGCCGCGCTGCCGGGTTGGGCGATCCCCGCCCCGGCCGCCGCCCCGGCCGCCGCGCTCGGCCCCGAGCCGGCGGCCGGGGCGGCGGC
>NZ_POUB01000486.1 GCF_003236335.1 Micromonospora deserti | reverse complement strand
CCCTGACCCACCTCCGCGACCGCAGTTCGGCCAGCCATCCGCCGCCGCGGATACCCGGTTCGCCCGCGCATCAGGTGCGAGAGCGCCAACAGGTTGGGGCCGGGGCGGGATCAGTGGACGTCGTACGCGAGGACCGGGGTGCCGTCGGCACGCAGCAGCTCCAGGCGGACCAGCTCGGCGCCGGTGAACCGGGTCGCGCCGGTGATGCGGAGATCGTCGCCGGGGGCGGCCAGCCAGGAGCCGATCTGCTCCGTCGCGCCGTCCGGGCCGTGCGCCATCAGCCGGAAGGTGTACGCCTTGCCGTAGCCGGCCCTCGCGTCGTACCCGCAGCGCATGATCACCTCGGTGCCCCAGTCGGTGCCGGCCAAACCGATCTCGGCGTGCACCGGAACCGTGCCGGCCACCGGCTGCATGGCCACCATCCGCACCTCGCCGGGCGGCGGCGTGTTCGCGTCCCGGGGCAGTACGACGGCGGTGCCGAAGCCGACGACCAGGGCCAGCGCGGCGGCGGCCAGCCCGGTGACCGCGTACCGCCGGCGGGTGGCCGATCGCTCGCGGCGCCGGCGCTCCCGCGCGGCGGTCAGCAGGTCCGGCAGCCGGGACTGCTCCGGCGGCGGCAGGAACTGCTCCAGGCCGGCCGGGTCGAGCCGGCCGAGCAGCCCGGGCAGCACGGCGATCTCGGCGACCGCCTGCCGGCAGGCGGCGCAGCCGGCGAGGTGCCGCTCGTAGCTCGCCCGCTCGGCGGGAGCCAGCGCACCCAGCACGTACGCGCCGTCGTCGTACGCGAACTCGCACCGGGTCATCCCGTCACCCCCATCTCGGCCAGGACCAACCGTAGTGAGCGCAGCGCGTAGTGCGTCCGGGACTTCACGGTGCCCGGCGGCACGCCCAGCCGGGAGGCCGCCTCGGCCACCGACCGCCCCTGGTAGAAGCACTCGACCAGCACCTCACGGTGGGTGGGGCTGAGCCGGTTCAGCGCCTCGGCGACGGTCCAGGCCTCCACTGCGCGCTCCGCCTCGTCCACGGTCTCCGGGGGTTCGGGCAACTCGTCGGTGTAGACCTCGCCGACCCGGGTGGACCGGCGGCGCCAGGCGTCGATGGCCAGGTTGCGGGCGGTGGTGAAGAGCCAGGCCCGGACCGAGCCGCGCCGCGGGTCGAGCGACTCCGGGTGCCGCCACGCCCGCAGCAGCGTCTCCTGCACCAGGTCCTCGGCCCGCTGCCGGTCGCCGTTGACCAGCCGCAGGGCGTGCGCGTACAGCGCCTCCGCGTGCTCGTCGTGCAGCGCGCGAAGCAGTTGGGCGTCGTGGTCGCTGATGGCGGTCTCCTCGCTTCCGACGCGAGTCCGGCGATGCGGTCGCCGGGAAATACGTGCGGTCACCCCGATCGGTTCAGCGGCAGGTCACCACGGTATTCCCGGCGCAGGTGTTCACGCCCAGTTCACACCTGCGCCGACGACCGCTCACCACGCTCTCCTAGCGTCCGGCGGGTACGCACGTCAGCGGCTGATCCGGCGTGCGCCGACCCCATCCAGGAGGCTCCTTCACATGAGCGACCGTCCTCGGCTGCTCCCGCTGGCGGGCGCCCCGCGCCACGGCAGCCGCGATGCCATGACCTGTCTCTACCGGTGCGGCAACGCCTGTGACCATCCCGTCCCGAACACCTCCGACAACGCGTACTTCGGGGACATGGTGAACGCGGCGGTCTCGCGCCGCGGCGTGGTCCGGGCCGGCGCGGTCGGCGCGCTGGTGCTCGGCTTCGGTGGCGCGGCGGCCGGCGCGCTGGCCGGCGCCGCCCCCGCCGCCGCCGCCC
>NZ_POUB01000485.1 GCF_003236335.1 Micromonospora deserti | reverse complement strand
GGGCTGGCACCGATCGACGCCCGCGAGGCGGAGATCCGGCCGCGGCCGGTGCGGAGTCAGCGCGGTGGGAGGCGGTGCAGCTTGACCTCGGCGAGTCGATCCGCCGCCACCCGCGCCGTCAGGTAGGTGGCGTACGGCTGGGCGCGGCGGTCGGTCGGCGAGCCGGGGTTGAGTAGGCGCAGCCCGCCGGGTGCGACGGTGTCCCACGGGATGTGCGAGTGGCCGAACACCAGCACATCGGTATCCGGGAAGCGGGCCGCGCAGCGCTCCTCCCGGCGGGCCTTGGGCCCGGTCTCGTGCACCACCGCCACCCGTAGCCCGGCCAGCTCCACCCGGGCGATCTCCGGCAGCCGGGCGCGCAGCGCCGGCCCGTCGTTGTTGCCGTACACGCCGACGAGCCGGCGTGACCGCGCCGCCATGGCATCCAGCAGCGCCTCGTCCACCCAGTCCCCGGCGTGCAGCACCACGTCGGCGGCGTCGACCGCCGCCCAGAGCGGCTCCGGCAGGTCCCGGGCCCGCTTCGGCACATGCGTGTCCGCGATGATCACCATGCGCATCCGGCCATTCTCCCCCGCTACCGCCCCGCTCGCCGGGAACGCCGGCGGCCGGCGGTGCCTGCGAACGGTGGAGGGTTGCCGGGCGCCGACAATCGGCAGTCGACCCGCTGCCCGCGCCATCCCGACGGCCCGGCTTTTTCAGCGGGCTGGCGGAGGCCGTCCGACGCGACCAGAGCTCTTCACAGACCGGAAACAAGCACGTAGGTTATCGACGTTGTGGGAGCGCTTCCAGTGGCGCTCTTCGATTTGCATGGGAGACGCCATGAGAAGCAGACCCGCGCTCGCCGCGGCAGCCGCCGCGGCAGCCACGCTCACCGCCGCCACCACCGTTCTGTTCGGCCTGGTCCGGGCCCCGGCGGCGGTCGCCGCCGACTCCGCGTTCTACGTCGACCCGGCCACGGCCGCCGCCGCCTGGGTCGCCGCGAACCCCGGCGACCCCCGGGCCGCGGTGATCCGGGACCGGATCGCCACCGTCCCGCAGGGCCGCTGGTTCACCCGGACCAACACCTCGACGGTACGAGCCGAGGTGGACGCCCTGGTCGGGGCGGCTGCCGCCGCCGGGAAGGTGCCGATCCTGGTGGTTTACAACATCCCCAACCGGGATTGCAGCGGGGCGAGCACCGGCGGGGCCCCGGACCACGCCAGCTACCGGCAGTGGATCGACCAGGTCGCCGCCGGGCTGGCCGGGCGACCGGCGACGGTCATCCTGGAGCCGGACGTGCTGCCCCTGATGACGAGCTGCCAGAACGCGAGCCAGCAGGCCGAGACGATGGCGTCGATGGCGTACGCCGGCAAGAAGCTCAAGTCCGCCTCGACCGCCGCCAAGGTCTACTTCGACACGGGGCACTCGGCGTGGCTCTCCCCGGGTGAAGCCGCCGCCCGGCTCACCGGCGCTGACATCGCCAACAGCGCGGACGGCATCTCACTGAACGTGTCGAACTACCGGCGCACCGCGGACGAGATCACGTACGCCAAGGCGGTCATCGCGGCGACCGGGGTGTCCCGGCTGAAGGCGGTCATCGACACCAGCCGCAACGGCAACGGACCGAACGGCTCGCAGTGGTGCGACCCGGCCGGCCGCGCGATCGGCACCCCCAGCACCACCGCCACCGGTGACCCGGCGATCGACGCGTTCCTGTGGATCAAGCTGCCCGGCGAGGCAGACGGCTGCATCGCCCCGGCCGGTCAGTTCGTCCCGCAGCGGGCGTACGACCTGGCCGTTGCTGCCGGCCCCACCACCACTCCGCCGACCAGCGC
>NZ_POUB01000484.1 GCF_003236335.1 Micromonospora deserti | reverse complement strand
GCCCCGCCCCGTCCCGCCTCGGGCTCGGCGGGGCCGGCCGGTTCACCCGCCGGCAGCCTGTCGTCCACCCGGCGGTGTTGCTAGCGTTGCCTCCCGCCGCGGGTTCGCCGCGCGCCCGACGCGGGCGCCGGAGCCCCGGGCGGGAGGAGGAGCAGTGGCGCAGCCGGCAGCCGGGCGTCCCCGGTACGTGGTCGGGATCGACTTCGGCACCCTCTCCGGTCGGGCCGTGGTGGTCGACGTCGCCGGTGGCGCCGTGCTCGGCGAGGCGGTGCACCCGTACCAGCACGGAGTGATCACCGACCGGCTGCCCGACGGGACGCCGCTGCCACCGGACTGGGCGTTGCAGCACCCCGAGGACCACCGTGAGGTGCTCCGGACGGCGGTGCCGGCGGCCCTGCGCGCCGCGCGGATCGACCCGGCCGACGTGGTCGGCATCGGCCTCGACGCCACCTCCTGCACGATGCTGCCCACCCGCGCCGACGGCACCCCGCTGTGCGAGCTGCCCGACCTGGCCGGCCGCCCGCACGCGTACCCGAAACTGTGGAAGCACCACGCGGCGCAGCGGCAGGCCGAGCGGATCAACGCCCTGGCCGCCGACCGGGGGGAGCCCTGGCTGCGCCGCTACGGCGGCCGGGTCTCCGCCGAGTGGCAGCTGGCCAAGGCGATGCAGGTGCTGGAGGAGGACCCGGTGGTCTTCGACCGGGCCGAGCGCTGGATCGAGACGGCGGACTGGCTGGTCTGGCAACTCTGCGGCCGGGAGGTCCGTAACGTCGCCGCCGCCGGCTACAAGGGGCTGCGCCAGGACGGCCGGTACCCGTCGGCGGAGTTCCTCCGCGCGCTGCACCCGCGGCTGGATGGGCTGCTGCCGCGCCTGGACGGCCCGCTCGCCCCGCTGGGCGCCCGGGCCGGCGGGCTGACCGCCGAGGCGGCCCGGTGGACCGGCCTGCCGGTGGGCGTCGCCGTCGCGGTCGGCGCCATCGACGCGCACGTCACCGCGGCGGCGGCCCGGTCGGTGGAGCCGGGGCGGATGCTCGCCGTGCTAGGTACCTCCACCTGCCTGATCATGAACGCGGACGCGTACCACGAGGTGCCCGGGATCTGTGGCGCGGTCGACGGCGGCGTGACCGATGGCGCCTGGGGGTACGAGGCCGGGCAGAGCGGGGTGGGCGACATCTTCGCCTGGTTCGTGACCCACGCGCTGCCCGCCGGGTACGCGCAGCGGGCCCGCGACCTCGGGGTGAGCCCGTACGAGCTGCTGGACTCCCTTGCCGCGGACCAACCGGTGGGTGGGCACGGGCTGCTGGCGCTGGACTGGCACAGCGGCAACCGGTCGGTGCTGATGGACCACGAGCTGAGTGGGGTGCTGGTGGGGCTGACCCTGGCCACCCGACCGGAGGAGATCTGGCGGGCGCTGCTGGAGGCGACCGCGTTCGGCGCGCGGACCGTCGTCGACGCCTTCACCGCCGCCGGGATCGCCGTGGACGAGCTGACCGTGGCGGGTGGGCTGACCGGCAACCGGCTGCTGCTGCGGATCTACGCCGACGTGCTCGACCGGCCGCTGCACGTGGTCGACTCCGCGCACCCGGCGGCGCTGGGCGCGGCGATCCACGCGGCGGTGGCCGCCGGGGCGTACCCCGACGTGCCGGCCGCCTCGGCGGCGATGGGCGCCGCCCGGCGCGAGACCTGGCACCCCGACCCGGCTCGGGCGGCCGCCTACGCCGAGCTGTACGCCGAGTACCGCCGCCTGCACGACCACTTCGGCCGCGGCGGCACGGACATCCTGCACCGCCTCCGCACCCTCCGCACCCACCCCACCCACTGACCCCCACC
>NZ_POUB01000483.1 GCF_003236335.1 Micromonospora deserti | reverse complement strand
CCCACGAAGTACCCCCCACCCGCCAGTCGGCCAGCGCCTCCTGCAGCGCCACCCAGGCCGGCTCGGGCGGCAGCCCGTAGCTGGCGGTGTTCAGCCATCCCGGCTGCGGCTGCCACAGCTTCTGCGCCTGCTCCAACTCCATGGCGGCGAGGCTAGCGGTGCGGCGGGGCGGCCCGGAGCGGCCAATCTTCCACCCGTGGCCCCGCGCCGCGCCAGCCCTGAGGCGGGTCCACCCGGCGCAGGCGACACGTCGGTGCGCGCGGGCGACAGATAGGCACGCGCAGGCGGCACGCGCCGCCCGGGCCGCGCCGGCGGTCGGCGCGGCCCGGGCAGCGGGACGGGGGTCAAGGTAGCGCGATCGTCGTGATCTGGGGCGGAGCGACCGCCCGGCGCGACCCCGGTCCCCGGAGAACGGTACGGACCACCCCCCGAGGACCGGCGTCTGGTCAGGCGGGCGTGCCGGCCAGCGACGGCCGGGGCGCCTCCTGCCGCGGCCCGTCGGCGGGTGCCGACCGGTCCGGCGCGTCGCCCGACTCGTCGTCGTCGAGCATGGTCGCCTCGTCGAAGGGGCGCTGCCCGCTCAGCACGGCCCGCGCCTGCTCCCGGTCGAACTCGCGGGTCCAGGTGCCGACCAGGACGGTGGCGACCGCGTTGCCGGCGAAGTTGGTCAGCGCCCGGGCCTCGGACATGAACCGGTCGATGCCGACGATCAGCCCGACCCCGTCCAGCAGGTCCGGGCGGTGCGACTGGAGCCCGCCGGCGAGCGTGGCCAGGCCGGCGCCGGTGACCCCGGCCGCCCCCTTCGAGGCGATGATCATGAAGAACAACAGGCCGATCTGCTCCCCGACCGACATCGGCTTGCCCATCGCGTCGGCGACGAAGAGCGAGGCCATGGTCAGGTAGATCGCCGTGCCGTCGAGGTTGAACGAGTACCCGGTCGGCACGGTGATCCCGACGACGGGCCGGCTGATCCCGACGTGCTCCATCTTGGCGATCAGTCGGGGCAGCGCCGACTCCGACGACGAGGTGGAGACGATCAGCAGGAACTCCCGGCCCAGGTAGCGCAGCAGCGAGAAGATGTTGATCCGGGCGACGAGCCAGAGCAGCGCGCCGAGCACGACGAAGACGAAGAGCAGGCAGGTGGCGTAGAAACCGAGCATGATCTGGGCGAGGCTGGTCAGCGCGTCCATCCCGGTCGCACCGACGACCGCCGCCAACGCGCCGAACGCGCCGATCGGGGCGACCCACATGATCATGGCCAGCACCTTGAAGACCAGCCGCTGGATCATCCCGACGGCGCGCAGGACGGGCTCGCCCCGACTGCCGAGCGCCTGCACCGCGAAGCCGACCAGCAGGGCCACCAGCAGGGTCTGGAGCACCTCCCCCTCGGTGAGCGCGGAGAACAGCGAGGTCGGGATGATCCCGAGCAGGAAGTCGACAGTGCCGCCGCTCTCGCCGCCGGCCACCGCCTGGCCCGCACCGGCCGTCTCCGCCCCGAGGCTCAGGCCGGCGCCGGGCTGGATCAGGTTGCCGACCACCAGCCCGATGGCCAGGGCGACGGTCGACATGATCAGGAAGTAGCCGAGAGCGAGTCCGCCGACCTTGCCGACCTTCGCCGCTTGGCGGACGGATCCGACACCGAGGACGATCGTGCAGAAGATGACCGGACTGATCATCATCTTGATCAGGCCGATGAAGCCGGTGCCGAGCGGTTTCAGGGCCTTGCCGACCTCGGGGGCGACGAAGCCGACGACGATGCCGGCGACCGCCGCGACGATGACGGCCAGGTAGAGGTAGTGCGTACGGTCCCGGCGGCGGGGCCGGGCCGGGG
>NZ_POUB01000482.1 GCF_003236335.1 Micromonospora deserti | reverse complement strand
GCCCTGCCCCGGTACGACCCCCGGCGCCCGCCGTGCCCGTGCCGCACCCGGCGCCGGCCGTGCCGCGCGGCGCCGGGCGGCCGTCGCCGGTACGCCCCGAACTCGTCGCCGCGCATGACTGACCCGCACCGCAGCCGAGGAGACGCCGACGTGAGCCACGCACCGACCGCCCCGCCCGAGGCGGGTGACCCGCCGATCGCGAGCCCCGGAGCGGACGACCCCACGACCGCGACGGAGGACCGTGCCGGCGCCGGCCCGGCCGACCAGGCGGCGGACGGCCCGGGGCGTACCGCTGCGCGAGCCGCCGGTGGCCGCGGGTGGCGACGGGTCGCGGCGGGGGTGACCACCGCGCTGGCCGCCCTGCTGGTGCTGGCCACCCTCACCGCGCCGCACCAGCCCGGACGCCTGATCCCCGGCGCGTTCCTGCGGATCCCGCTGGAGGGACTGCTCGCCGTCGCGGTACTGCTGGCCCTGCCGGGGCGGGCCCGGCGGCCGGTCGCCGCGCTCGCCGGCACACTGCTCGGGCTGCTGGCCGTGCTGAAGCTCGCCGACCTGGGGTTCCTGGCGACGCTCGGGCGACCGTTCGACCCGGTGCTCGACTGGACCCTGCTCGACGACGCGGTCGGGTTCCTCACCGACTCGGTCGGTCGGGCCGCCGCGACCGGCGCCGCCGTCGCAGCCCCGCTGCTCCTGGTCGGGCTGCTCGTGCTGGTGGCGCTGTCGGCCCTGCGGCTGACCCGCCTGATGGCGCGGCACCACACCGGCACGCGGCGGACCGTGACGGTGCTGGCGGTGGGTTGGTTGGCCTGCGCGGCGTTCGGCGTCCGGGTCGTCCCCGGCGTACCGGTGGCCGACGCCGACGCGACCGCCCTGGTGAGCGGCCACGTCGGGCAGGTGCAGGCGCGGTTGCGGGACCGGGCGGTCTTCGCCGCGGAGGTCGGCGTCGACCCGTTCGCCGACGTACCCGACGACCGGCTGCTCACCGGGCTGCGCGGCAAGGATGTGGTGATCGCCTTCGTGGAGAGCTACGGCCGGGTCGCGGTGGCGGACCCCGAGTTCGCGCCGGGGGTCGGCGCGGTGCTCGACGACGGCGACCGTCGACTGCGGGCGGCGGGGTTCGCCTCCCGCAGCGCCTTCCTCACCTCGCCGACGGTGGGCGGGGGCAGCTGGCTGGCGCACGCCACGCTGCTGTCCGGGCTGTGGATCGACAACGAGCAGCGTCACCACAGTCTGCTGGCCAGCGACCGGTTGACCCTGGGCGGCGCGTTCCGGCGGGCCGACTGGCGCACCGTCGGCGTCATGCCCGCTGCCACCCGACCCTGGCCCGAGGGGGCGGTCTTCGGCTACCAGCGGTTCTACGACGGTGGCAGCCTCGGCTACCGGGGCCCGGCGTTCAGCTACGCGCCGATGCCCGACCAGTACACGCTCTCGGCCTTCCAGCGGCTGGAGCGGGCGCGGGCCGACCGTCCGCCGGTGATGGCCGAGATCCCGCTGGTGTCGAGCCACTCCCCGTGGACGAAGATCCCCCGCCTGGTGCCGTGGGACGCCGTCGGCGACGGCACGGTCTTCCACGACAACACCACCGGGAACCCCTCGTCGCAGGCCCGCACCGGCTACCGCCGGGCCGTCGAGTACTCGCTGCGGACGCTGGTGTCCTATCTGGAGACGTACGGCGACAAGGACCTGGTGCTGGTCTTCCTCGGCGATCACCAGCCCGCCCCGGTCGTCACCGGCGACGGGGCCGGCCGGGACGTGCCGGTGACTATCGTCGCCCGCGACCCGACGGTGCTCGACCGGATCTCCGGCTGGGGCTGGCACGACGGCCTGCGGCCCGGGCTGCAGGCTCCGGTCTGGCCGATGGACGCCTTCCGCGACCGGTTCCTGACCGCCTTCAGCCGCTGACCCGCCCCGGCGCGCCTCCCCTC
>NZ_POUB01000481.1 GCF_003236335.1 Micromonospora deserti | reverse complement strand
CCCCCCGGGCCGCGTCGGCAGGCCGACGCACCAGCCGGTACGCCTGCATCCCCCCATCCCACCAGACCCGTACGACACCCCCACGAGGGGTCGGGGTCAGGTGAGGTGCGATTCGAGGGTGGTCAGTGCGGCGGGGACGGAGTCCACGACGGTGAGCAGGTCGAGGCCGGCAGGCTTGAGGAAGGTCTGGCCGGCCAGACCGTGCAGCCAGTCGAGCAGGGGACGGTAGAAGCGGTCGGTGTCCACCAGCACCATCGGCTTGGCGTGCAGGGCGAGGGTGGCGGTGGTCCAGACCTCGAAGAGCTCGTCGAGCGTGCCGAGACCGCCCGGCAGGGTGAGGAACGCGTCCGACTTGTCGATCATGAGGGTCTTGCGGCTGGCCATCGAGTCCGTGACGAGCAGCTCGTCCGAGGCCAGGTCGGCGACCTCCAGGTCGACCAGCGCTTGCGGGATCACCCCCAGGGTCCGGCCGCCGGCGGCCCGCGCGCCGTCGGCCACCGCGCCCATCATGCCGACGCACCCGCCGCCGCTGACCAGCGTATGCCCGCGCCGGGCGATCTCCGCGCCGGTCTCGGTCGCCAGGTCCAGCCAGCGCTGGTCGAGCGTACGGGAGGAGGCGCAGAACACGCAGATCGCCGCCATCCTCAGCTCCCCCCGCCCTCGTCGCCGGCCCGGCGGACGCCACCGCTCCGGTCGCCCCGGCCGCCGGAGCCACCCGCGCCGGCCCGGGACTCCGCCGTGGCGGAGCCGGCCGCTCCGGTCGCCGGCCGCTCCGCGACGGCCCGCTGTCCGGCGGCCGCACCGGCGGAACGGGCCGCGCCAGCCGGCGGATGCTCCGCGGCGGCCCGCTGCTCGGCGGCGGTCAGGGCAACGGCCTCCTCGCGGACCGCCTCCTGCTCGGCGGAGAGGATGGCCTCGGCCTCCACGATGTGCCGCACCGCCGCGTTGACGTCGTCGGTGAGGCAGATGAGCTCCAGGTCGACCGCCCCGATCTTGCCCTCGGCCGCCATGGTGTCGCGTAGCCAGTCGAGCAGCCCGCGCCAGTAGTCCACGCCCATCAGCACGACCGGGAACCGGGTGACCTTGCCGGTCTGCACCAACGTGAGCGCCTCGAACAGCTCGTCCATCGTGCCGAACCCGCCGGGCAGGACGACGAACGCCTGGGCGTACTTGACGAACATGGTCTTGCGGGCAAAGAAGTAGCGGAAGTCGATGGCCAGGTCCACCCAGTCGTTGATGCCCTGTTCGAAGGGGAGTTCGATGCCGAGCCCGACGGACAGCCCGCCGGCCTCGCTGACGCCCCGGTTGGCCGCCTCCATCACGCCCGGCCCGCCGCCGGTGATCACCGCGTAGCCGGCCCGGGCCAGAGCCGCGCCCAGCGCCTCCGCCATCCGGCACTCCGGGCTCTCCGGGCGGCTGCGCGCGGAGCCGAAGACGCTGACCGCCGGGGGCAGGTCGGCGAGGGTGTCGAACCCCTCGACGAACTCGGAGAGGATCCGCAGCGCCCGCCAGGCGTCCTTGGTCTTCCAGTCACCACGCCCCCGCGAGTCGAGCAGGCGCTGGTCAGCGGTACTATTGGTAATCGCCTGTCGACGCAGCGTAACGGCACCCCGGTGCCGTTCCTGCCCCGGCTCGCGGCCGTCCGCCCGCCCGTTGCTCTGACCCATGGGAGCAACCGTAGTGGAGTCGCAGCGGCCGGGTGTGCGTGGCGACGAGCCCGGGAAATAGTTCACGATCTTGGGCAACTAATTGGCTCGCCCGTACGTCTTACTATTCACATACCGGGTATGCCCCGGCGCGCGTTGCCTTCGGGGGAGGAGCCAGCGTGATCAGCAACAGCGAGATGATTCGGATCCGTCGACAGATGCAGCGCCGGATCCGCGACGTGGTGGCCGAACGCCGCCGCGCCCGCCTGATGGAGGCGTCCACCACCTGTCTCTTATA
>NZ_POUB01000480.1 GCF_003236335.1 Micromonospora deserti | reverse complement strand
CCACCGGCCCGCCCCGCCGGCGCCCGCCGCCGGCCAGCCGCGTGCCGTCAACGCCGGTCCGTTCGGGTCGGTCCGTCCCGCCGCGCCGGTGGGCCGGCACCGCCGGTCGGCCGGGCAGGCCGAGCGGACCACCTGATCCCGGCCCTTTCATCTGGTGGACGCCGCGCGGGTCCGCCGCCGGCGCCGGACGCGTCGCCGGTAGCGTCATCCCACATGACGGTCGTGCATCCGATCGCCCGGGCCTGGATCACCACTGGCGGCACCGGCGCGCAGAACTACGACGAGTTCGCCGACGACGCGGAGATCACCGCGATCATCGAGGCGAACCCGCACAGTGCCCTCGGCATCGAGATGCCGCACCGGGCGCCGGAGAGCCTGGGGAAGTCGTTCCTCGACGCGCTGCCCGACGCGGTGACCCGGGTCGCCGAGGCGAAGGCGGACGGCAGTTACACCCCCGCCGAGCGGGTGGTGGTGCTCTACCGGATCAGCGCGCCGGCGGAGGAACCGGCGTACGGCCTTTTCGCCATGGTCGACACCGACCAGATCTCCACCCGGGCCGACGAGCCCGGCCTGGTCATCCGTAACGAGGACGTCTTCATCGCCAAGGTGCGGGAGCGGGTCGCCCTGGCCGGGGCGCTGGGCCACCTGCTCTCGCCCGTACTGCTGCTGCAGACCGGTCGCGGCGACGAGCTGCACGCCGCGCTCGCGGCGGCGACCGAGGCGGCCGGCGCGCCCGCCGCGACCGACACCGACCAGGCCGGGCGCACCCACGCCATCTGGCTGCTCGGGCCGGGTCCGCAGCAGGACGAGCTGATCGCCCTCGCCGGCGGCGGTGAACTGGTCGTCGCCGACGGCAACCACCGCAGCCTGGCCGCCCAGACCGGCGGGCTGCCCCGTTTCCTCGCGGTGGTCACCACGCCCGCCTCGGTGGCCATCCAGCCGTACAACCGGCTGGTCAGCGAGCTGACCAGCACGCCGGAGGAGCTGCTCGACCGGCTGAGGGCCGCAGGCGCGGCGATCACCCCGGTCGCCGGCCCGGTCGAGGTCCCGGCGGCCGGCGGCACCGTCCACCTCTACCTGGCCGGCCAGGGGTACGCGGTGACGCTGCCGCAAGTCGGTGGCGGCCGGCTGGAGAACCTGGACCACGCCCTGGTGGAGCGGCTGCTGCTGCGCGACGCGCTGGGGCTGGACCCGGGCGACAAGCGGATCACCTACGTCGGCGGCGACTACCCGGCGAGGTGGCTCACCGGCGAGGTCGACGCCGGCCGGGCGGAGCTGGCCGTCCTGATCGCCCCGGTGACCGTGGACGACTTCGTCGCGGTGAACCTGGCCCGGGAGAAGATGCCGCGCAAGAGCACCTGGTTCACCCCGAAGGCGCGCGGCGGCCTGGTGGTGGCCGAGCTGTCGCACTGAGTTGTGACGAATCCGGCTCCGGGACGCCGCCGACGCAGCGTCCCGGAGGACGGCCTGTCAGACTGCGCGGTATGCGCGTCTACCTGGGATCCGACCACGCCGGTTTCGAGTTGAAGGTGCACCTGGCCAACCACCTGGCCAAGCAGGGGTACGAGGTGGTGGACGTCGGCCCGCACGCGTACGACCCGGACGACGACTACCCGGCCTTCTGCCTGCACACCGGTGACCGGGTGGTGACCGACGCGGGCAGCCTCGGGGTGGTCATCGGCGGTTCCGGCAACGGCGAACAGATCGCCGCCAACAAGATCGCCGGGGTACGGGCGGCGCTGGCCTGGACCATCGAGACCGCTCAGCTGGCGCGCGAGCACAACGACGCGAACATCGTCGCCGTCGGCGCCCGGCAGCACACCCTGGACGAGGCCACCGCCATCGTCGAGGCGTTCCTCACCACCCCGTTCTCCGGCAGCGAGCGGCACACCCGGCGCATCACGCAGGTGGCCGACTACGAGCGCACCCGCCAACTCCCCGCCC
>NZ_POUB01000047.1 GCF_003236335.1 Micromonospora deserti | reverse complement strand
GGCGGGGGACGACCATGGCACCATTCTCACCCGCCGATGTCCCGCGCGCCGGCCCTCACACCTCGTCTTCGGCCACCGGCCCTCGCGCGCGCCGGCCCTCGCGCGCTGCCCGCCCCCGCGGCTGCCGGCCTCGGTGCCGCCCGCGCCTCCTCCCTGCGGGGGATCCCGGAGACCTCGGGGTCGGACCCTGGGCGTACCCGGATTCGGTCCTCGGTAGGGCGGAATTGTCGGTGGTCGGGGCTAGATTCGTCGGCATGGGACAGCGTGACGACCGCTTCCACGTGGAGGTCAGCGTGGGTGACCGGGTGGTGGAGGTGCGGGCGACCGGCGAGGTCGACATCGCCACGGTCGGCGCGTTGCGCTCCGCCCTTTGGGCGGCCCCGGCCCGCCCGGTGCTCCGGCTGGATCTCTCCGGCGTCGGCGTGCTCTCCGCGGCCGGGGTGCGCGCACTGGTCGCCGCGCACCTGCGGGTTCGGGCCCGCGGCGGCGAGCTGGTGCTGGTCGATCCCGATCCGGTGGTCGCCCGGGTGCTGCGGGCCACCGGACTGCACCGGGTCATCCCGATCGTCGAACCCCGTTGCGAGCTCGTGGCCTGCTGAAGGCCGACCGGCGTCGCCGGCCCGCAGCCACGCGGGCAGGGTCGACGGGGGAGTCGGCGACCCTGCCCGCGCGGTCAGCGCACGTCGAGCAGGTCGACCACGAAGACCAGCGTCTCGCCCGGCTTGATCACGCCACCGGCGCCCCGGTCGCCGTAGCCCAGGTGCGGCGGGATGGTGAGCCGGCGCCGGCCGCCAACCCGCATGCCCACCACCCCCCGGTCCCAGCCGGCGATGACCTGGCCGCCGCCGAGCGGGAACTGGAACGTCTCCCCCCGGTTCCAGGAGGCGTCGAACTCCCGCCCGGTGGAGTGGGCGACCCCGACGTAGTGGACGTCGGCCAGCTGGCCCGGCCGGGCCTCCGGTCCCTCGCCGACGCTGATGTCCTCGATCACGAGGTCGGCGGGCGGCGCGCCCTCGATCGGGCCCACCTCGGGCTTGCCCTCGCGGGCGCCTGCTGCCTGGTTCATGCGGGAGTCTCCTGCCGTCCTGGTCCGGTCTCTCCGGTCCCTCGATCCTGCCGGATCGCGACCGGCCGATACCGGGCGGTCCGGCGGGCCGGCCGGGGCGTGTCGGGGACGACCCGTGCGGGTCGGCGCGGTCATCGCCGTCATGCGGCACCAGGTGTATCGGCGGCGACGCCGCCACGCCCCGGCCGGTGACCTTGCCGGCGGTCGGGGCGGCGCCTACCCGGCCGGGTACGTCACCGAGTCGGCGAGTTGAGCGGCCAGCACGGCGGGCGCCTCGGCGAGCGACGGCCCGTACCAGGTGAGGTGACGCCCGGAGAGCAGGGCGCACGGGACGCCGGGGAAGGACTCTGGTCCGTCGCCGGCGGTGAACCGGTACGGCTCGTCGGGCAGCACCACCAGCTCCGGCGCCCGCGCGCGCAGCTCGTCCAGCATCGGGCGGGGATAACGGTCGGCGTGGCCGGCGTACAGGTTGGTCACCCCGAGCCGGCGCAGCACGTCACCGGCGAAGGTGTCGGCGCCGAGCACCACCCACGGGCGCCGCCAGACCGGCACCACCGCCCGCCTCGGCGCCGCCGGCACGGGCAGGCCGGCCCACGCCCGGCGGGCCGCGACCAGCCAGCCGGGCTCGGCCGGCGCACCCAGCTCGGCGAGCAGGTCGGCCAGCTCGGCCAGCGCCCCGTCGACGGTCCTCGGGTAGGTGACGCGCACCGGCACTCCCGCCGCGACCAGTGCGTCCGCGTCGACGCGGCGGTTCTCCTCGACGTTGAGCAGAACCAGGTCCGGGCGCAGCGCCCGGACCTGGCTCAGGTCCGGGTACTTGCTGCCGCCGACCCGCGCCACGTCCAGCCCCGCCGGGTGGGTGCACCAGTCGGTCGCGCCGACCAGCACCCCCGGCAAGGTCAGCGCCACCGCCTCGGTCAGCGACGGCACCAGCGACACCACCCGCATCCGGCCCACCTCCCGGTCTCGTCCGAGAGGCTAACCGGCCCGGCGGTCGTGCCACTCCCGCCGGGTGAGCGCGTACTCCACCTCGCCGTGTTCGGAACCCGCGATCGGCTCCGGCCAGTCCGCGTGGAACGTGCGCACGTACCGTAGGCCGCACTTCTCCATCACCCGGCGCGATCGGGTGTTGACCGCCATGGTGTTCGCGGTGACCCGCTCGACGCCCAGCGCGGTGAAGCCCTTGTCGATCAGGGCCTGGCAGCCCTCGGTGGCGCGTCCGGCGCCCCAGGCGGCCCGCCGCAACCGGTACCCGAGTTCAATCTCACGGGGGTCCCCGTCGTGCAGCGGACGGAACTCGAACCAGCCCAGGAAGCGGCCCGACGACTGGTCCGCCGCCGCCCACCAGCCGAGCCCGGGCGCTCGCCGGTAGTGGGCGAGGATCCGGGGCAGGGTGACGTGCCGGACGACCTCCGGCGGGGTGGGCCGTCCCCCGGTCAGGTGGCGCATCACCTCGGGGTCGCCGTCCAGCTCAACCAGGAGCTCCGCGTCGGCGGTGGTGAACTCGCGCAGCACCAGCCGGTCGGTGCGCAGGAAGATCGTCACCGGCTCATCCCACCCGGCCAAACGGACCGGCTCAACCGGATTCCCGGCCGGCCGCCGGCCGGAACCACTCGGCGCAATCAGCCGGTGGCCGGAGCCGCGCGGGCCGCGGGGAGCCGCCGGCCGGATCCCGAAGGGCCTGCCGGTGGTCCGACCGCCGGCGGCGGCCGGCCGCACCGGCGAGGCGCCGAGCATGATCGAGCGCCTAGACTCGCCTGCGGCCGGCGACTCGGCGCGGCCACGGACGGCGGA
Organism: Micromonospora deserti; assembly: GCF_003236335.1. GTDB lineage: Bacteria > Actinomycetota > Actinomycetes > Mycobacteriales > Micromonosporaceae > Micromonospora > Micromonospora deserti. The sequence goes on along the minus strand of NZ_POUB01000047.1, from coordinate 27,596 downwards.
TGGGTCAGGTGGATGACGAGCACCGGTGGTGACGACGGCTTCCGGCTGCGCGCGCTGCCCGCGGACGGCGGGCGTCCCCCGCTGCTCACCCGGGGCGGCCACCTGGTGTACGCCGCCCGCCGGCTTGGCGAGCTGGTGCACCGGCGGCCGCCGGGGATCACCGGCCACCAGTGGAACACCGCCATCCGCGAGGGTTACGACCTTGTCGTCTGCGCCACGGGCAGCGGCACCCCGCGCGTCGCCGTGGAGATCGGCCCGCCGCCGCCCGCCGGCTCCGCCGGGCAGCGCGCCGGGCGGATGAAGGACGCGGTCGCCGGGGCGGTCGGCCTGCCGGTGCTGCGGATCGGGTCGCCGACGCTGCGGGCGGACGAGCACGGGCGGCGCATCGTGGCGTACGTGATCGACGCGTGTGACTACGCCGCCGGCGGGGAGGCCGAGCCGGGGGAGGCGCCCCCGGTCGGGTTCCGGGACATCCTGGGCCGGCTACCGGACGGGCGGATCGGGCACGTCAACGACCTCGGCGCGCTGGCCCGGGCGGCGGCCGTCGAGGCGTACGTGTCGCGGCGGCTGGTGGACCCGATCGTGCGGGGGTTGCACGTGCGGTGGCGAGGCGGTCCGGCGGAGGGGTGGAGCTGGGTCGAGGTACGCCCCGGCGCCTGCCTGGTGGAGCGGGTGACGGTGCACGAGCACCGGTTCTCCTGCGGGGTGGCCCCCGACCGGCTCGCCGAGGACCTGGCGACGATGGCCGTCGGCGGGCGGCTGTCCGGGCTGGACACCGGCGCGTCGGGGCTGGTGCCGCGCCGGGAGCTGATCGAGGACATCCGGCGGCTCGCGGCGCGCCGGGACGAGATGGTGAACGGCTTCGCCTTCGACCACCTCTGCGTGGACTGACCCCCGCCCGCCGACGGCCGGCGCCGTCGGCCGGTCACCCGGCATCGGCCGGCGGTCCGACGCCGGGGGCGATCTCCCGTCGGGCCGCCCCCGGCGGGGCGAACTCCCTCGAATTTCTGCGATCCGGGTTGAACCCTGGCGGCTGCCGTCCCGTACTCCTGCGGGAATGGACAGGATCTCCCCATCCGCGTCGGCAGATGCGGAAGACGGTGCGGAAAGGGCATCGTCGGTCATCGACATGCCGCCGGTTCGCCACGACGGTTTCCGTCGGGGTGCGCCACCTCAATTCCGTCGGTCCGAGGTCACAAATCCACTACCGGATCGAGAAGGAGAGCAATTCGATGCGCAGGTCCACACGGGCGCGCCGGTCATCCGGTAACGCGCGGAGCAAGCGTCTGCTGGCCGTGGTCGGCACGCTCGCCGTCTTCGGCGGAATCGTCGCCGTGACCCAGATCTCGTCGGCCGAGGACCGGCGGTCGGCCAACACCCGCCCGGCGGCCGCGGCTTGCGTGGAGCCCAGCCCCGGCGCGACCGCGCCGAGCGGGCGGGGCGGTACCACCACCCGCACCTGGCAGAACGGCCGGTGGGTACGCAACCACTGGGGCGACGGGCAGCAGTCCGTGGCCGAGTGCCAGCAGACCCTCGCCGGCGGCGGCGCGAGCACCGGCGGTTCGGCCGTGGCCTGCCCGGACGTGGCCGGCCGGCTTCCGCAGGTGCCCGACCGGGCCCGCGCCGAGGTGGACCGCAACCTCGCCCTGCTGCAGACCCAGATCGCCGAGGCGGACCGGCGGCTGGCGGCCGAGGGCAACCGGGGTGAGAACTTCGTCCGCAACGCGATCCTGGGGCCGCTGGCCAGCAAGCGACGGGCGACGCTGGAGCGGATCACCATCGCGATCGACCGGTTCGGCCCGCGGCCCCGCGGCCTGGGCCAGCTCGCTGAGTGCCAGGTGCAGCCCACGGACGACAACAACGGCAACAATGGCGGAAACAACAACGGCGGAAACAACAACGGCGGTAACAACAACGGGGGTAACAACAACGGCGGGAACAACGGGGCGCCGGGCGCCGGCCTGGATGTGCTGGCGAACAACTGCGACGACAGCCGGTTGCAGCCGCACAATGGTTTCCAGAATGGCAACCGGTGTGTCAGCACCGCGTTCGGTGAGGTCGGGGCCGCCGCGAACAACCCGTCGCTGCTGATTACCCAGTTCCCGGAGGAGGTCAACCGGAACCAGGCGTTCACCCTCCGGGTCACCACCCGCAACCTGGTCCGGGATCGCTTCCTCGCCGCCGGCCAGGGCGGCTATTACGTGGAGAGTTCGCTGCTCAACGACCAGGGCCTGACCCGCGGCCACTTCCACACCGCCTGCCGCATGCTGGACAGTCTCCGCCAGCCGCCGGAACCGGAGGAGGTGCCGGCGTTCTTCGTCGCCACCGAGGACGGCCGGGGCGGCGCCGAGCCGGACGACGTCATCATCCAGATTCCCGGGCTGCCCGAGTCCGGCACCGCGCAGTGCGCGGTCTGGGCCGGTGACGGGTCGCACCGCCTGCCGATGATGGAGCGGGCGAACCAGACCCCGGCCTTCGACGTGGTGCGTATCGAGGTCAGCTGAGCCGCGGCCGGGGTCGTTCCGGGGTGCGGCTCCGGACGACCCCGGCCGGCGGGCGGTCAGACCGCCGCCGCCTGCCGGGCTGGGGACGGCGGCGGTGCGGGGGTGCGCAGGGCGGCGATCCGCCGGGCGCGCGACGGCGCGGCGAGCAGGTTGCCGGCGGCCACCAGCAGGGCCAACCCGAACAGCCCCAGCCAGAGTGCGTCGGTGGTGAACCGGTCGGCGACCAGGCCGCCGAGGGTCGGCCCGGCGAACGTGGCGAAGGCGTACCCGAGCGAGTAGACGCCCTGGTAGCGGCCTCGTTGAGCGGCCGGCGACAGGTCGGCGGTCAGCGCGGAGTTCGCCGGGGTCATCAGCATCTCCCCGAGCGTCCAGACGGCCACCGTCAGGGCGTAGAACCAGACGGCGTCGGCGAGCGCGGTCAGCGCGAAGCCGGTGCCGATCACGACGGCGGCGACCGCGACGGTGCGGGACCGGTCGAAGCGGCCGATCAGCCGGGGCACGAAGAGCTGCCCGAGCACGATCATCAGCCCGTTGACGGCGATGATCGGGCCGTACGCCGACGCCGGCAGGCCGTCGGACCGCAACGCCACCGGCAGCATGACGCTGCTCTCGATGCAGAGCCAGGCCAACCCGGTCAGCGCGGTGAAGGTCAGGAAGACCCGGTCCCGCAGTACCGTGCCGAGCCCGCCCCGGTCGGCCCGGGTGAACTGCCCGACGGTGACCGGCGCGGGCCGCGACTCGGGGACCTTCAGGCCGATCAGGGCGGCGGTGCCGAGCAGCACGGCAGCGTTGATCACGAACAGCAGCAGCGGGTCGAAGCGGAGCACCAGACCGGCGACGGTCGCGGCGATCGAGAATCCGATGTTGATCGCCCAGTAGTTCAACGTCATCGCCCGCAGCCGGTCCCGTTCGCCGACCACGTCGATGATGGTCGCGGTGAAGGCCGGCCGGGCCACGCCGAGGAAGAGCCCGAGCAGGAGGGTCAGCGCGGCGATCGCGACCGGGTGTCCGCTCAGGCCCAGCGACACCGCGGCCGCGGCGGCGGCGAGGTTGCCGGCCAGCATGGCCGGCCGCCGCCCCCACCGGTCCGCGACGACCCCGCCGAGCACCGCGCCCGCGGCGCTGCCGGCGCCGTGCAACCCGATCACCATCCCGGCGTACGCCGGGCTGAAATGCCGCACCGACACCAGGTACACCCCGAGGTAGATGGCGACGAAGCTGCCCAGCCGGTTGATCAGCGTGGCCGTCCAGAGGTACCAGAAGGTGCGGGGCAACCCGCCGGCCGTCTGCGTCCACCAGCGCGTCATCCGCCACCCCCGTGCGTCGTTTGCGTAATGCCTCTATCGGGCTCCGCTCATTACAACCCAGGGGTACGACAGACTCCCGTCATGCGCCGCCGACCGTGGCGCCGGTCACGGCGGCGGCGGGCGGGCACCCGGCCCGGCGGCGGAAAGGCGGCGGCAGAATCGACGGGGTCACGCTGATTTCCCAGCGTGACCCCGTCCGACCGGCAGCGTTCCCCGGATCGCTCAGCGGTTCTTGTACGCCTCGACGACCTCGACCGGGATGCGACCGCGCTCGGAAATCTTGTAACCGTTCTTCACGGCCCATTCGCGGATGGCCCGGTTCTGCTCCCGGTCCATTCCCGCGCCGCCCGACCCACCGGGGCGGCGGCCCGCCCGCCCGGTGTCGACCGGTCCGCGCCCGATCCGCCGGCCAGCGTTGATGTACGGGTCCAGCGCCTTGCGCAGCACACCCGCATTCTCGTCGGAGACATCGATGGTGTACGCCACGCCGTCCAGACTGAACTCGACGGTCCGGTCGGCCTTTCCGCCGTCGAGGTCGTCGGTCAGAACCGTGATTACTTTTCTCGCCATCGCCAATTACTCCCTGTGTGGGGCGGGGTGTGTTCAAAGTTTGACCTATCGCACGGCAAATCCGCAACAATGCGCGTCGTTTTCATTTCGGCGGGTCGCGCTATCGCGGGAAAACGGCGAGCCGCAATGGCCACGCCGCGCCGTTCGGCCTAGCAGCCGGCGAGCGCCGTGGGGCCCGGCGCCCGGCCGCCGGACGTGGTCTGGATCACATGACGGAACAAGGGGAACGCTTTGTTACTTGAGTTGGACACGCTCAACCCAACTCGATAGCAGGTGTTCGATGGCAACTCTTCCGGTACTTCCCCTGACCGACGCCGTGCTGCTGCCCGGCATGGTCATCCCGGTGACCCTCGACCCGACCACCCAGGCCGCCGTCGACGCGGCCCGCGCCACCGGCGACCGCAAGCTGCTCGCCGTGCCCCGCATCGACGGCGAGTACGGCCCGGTCGGCGCGGTCGCCACCATCGAGAAGGTCGGCCGGCTGCCCAGCGGCGAACCGGCCGCCGTGATCCGCGGCCTGGCCCGCGCCCGGATCGGCTCCGGCGTGCCGGGCCCCGGTGCCGCCCTCTGGGTCGAGGCCACCGAGCTGCCCGAGCCCGCCCCGGCCGGCCGGGCCCGCGAGCTCGCCCGCGAGTACCGCGCCCTGATGACCTCGGTTCTGCAACAGCGCGGCGCGTGGCAGGTCATCGACGCGATCGAGCGGATGACCGACCTCTCCGAGCTGGCCGACTCCGCCGGCTACGTCTCCTGGCTCAGCCTGGCCCAGAAGACCGAGCTGCTCGCCGCGCCGGACGTGACCGCCCGGCTGGAGCTGCTGGTCGGCTGGGTGAAGGAGCACCTGGCCGAGCAGGAGGTCGCTGAGCAGATCAACACCGACGTCCGTGAAGGGCTGGAGAAGTCCCAGCGGGAGTTCCTGCTTCGCCAGCAGCTCGCCGCCATCCGCAAGGAACTCGGCGAGGACGAGCCGGACGGCTCCGCCGACTACCGGGCCCGGGTCGAGGCCGCCCAACTGCCGGAGAAGGTCCGCGAGGCCGCGTTGCGCGAGGTCGGCAAGCTGGAGCGGGCCAGCGACGCCTCCCCGGAGGCGGGCTGGATCCGCACCTGGCTGGACACGGTGCTGGAGATGCCGTGGACCACACGTACCGAGGACAACAGCGACCTCGCCGCGGCCCGCGCGGTGCTCGACGCCGACCACGCCGGCCTGGGCGACGTGAAGGACCGCATCCTGGAGTACCTCGCCGTGCGTAACCGGCGGGCGGCGCGCAACGTCGGCGTCGTCGGCGGGCGCGGCTCCGGCGCCGTGCTCGCCCTCGCCGGCCCACCCGGCGTCGGCAAGACCAGCCTCGGCGAGTCGATCGCCCGCGCCCTCGGCCGCACCTTCGTCCGGGTCTCCCTCGGCGGCGTCCGCGACGAGGCCGAGATCCGCGGCCACCGGCGTACCTACGTCGGCGCGCTGCCCGGCCGGATCGTCCGGGCGCTGAGCGAGGCCGGCTCGATGAACCCGGTCGTGCTCCTCGACGAGGTCGACAAGCTGGCGGTCGGCTACGCCGGCGACCCGGCCGCGGCCCTGCTGGAGGTGCTCGACCCGGCGCAGAACCACACCTTCCGCGACCACTACCTGGAGGTCGACCTCGACCTGTCCGACGTGCTCTTCCTGGCCACCGCCAACGTGGTGGAGACCATCCCCGGCCCGTTGCTGGACCGGATGGAGCTGGTCACCCTGGACGGGTACACCGAGGACGAGAAGGTCGCCATCGCCCGCGACCACCTGCTGCCCCGGCAGCGGGAACGGGCCGGGCTGACCGCCGACGAGGTGTCGATCGACGACGCCGCGCTGGCCCGCATCGCCGGTGAGTACACCCGGGAGGCCGGCGTGCGGCAGTTCGAGCGGTCGCTGGCGAAGATCCTCCGCAAGGTCGCGGTGACCCTGGCGACCGACCCGGCACCGGTCCGGGTCGACACCGGCAACCTCGCCACCTACCTGGGGCGGCCGAGGTTCACCCCGGAGTCGGCGGAGCGGACGGCGGTTCCCGGCGTGGCCACCGGCCTGGCCGTCACCGGCGCCGGCGGCGACGTGCTCTTCATCGAGGCCACCAGCATGGAGGGCGACCCGGGGCTGACCCTGACCGGGCAGCTCGGCGACGTGATGAAGGAATCGGCGCACATCGCCTGGTCGTACCTGCGCTCCAACGGGCGCCGGTTCGGGCTGGACCCGAACACCCTGGCCGGGCGGCGGATCCACCTGCACGTCCCGGCGGGCGCGGTGCCGAAGGACGGGCCCAGCGCCGGCATCACCATGGTCACCGCGCTCGCCTCGCTGGTGACCGGCCGGCCGGTACGCCCCGAGTTCGGCATGACCGGCGAGGTGACCCTCTCCGGCCGGGTGCTGCCCATCGGCGGGGTGAAGCAGAAGCTGCTCGCCGCGCACCGGGCCGGCCTGACCGAGGTGATCATCCCGGCCCGCAACGAGCCGGACCTCGACGACCTGCCCGCCGAGGTGCGGGGGGCGCTGACCGTGCACACGCTGGCCGACGTCGCCGACGTGCTCGCCCTGGCCCTGCGCCCGGCCGACATCGACGCGGAGGCCCTTGACGGCCCGGCGCTCGCCGCGGCCTGACCGGCCGCGCACGGGGCCCCCGGTCGACCACGACCGGGGGCCCCGGCGGGTCTCACCGCCGGTCGCGGCGGTCCCCGCCGGCGTCCCGGTAGCGGCGCTCGCCCCGGTCGCCGCCGTCGAAGCGGCGCTCCCCGCCGCCGTCGCTGTCCCGGTCCCGGCGTACGGTCGCCCGGCGGCCCTTGATGGTGCTGCCGCGCAGCCCGGCGATCACCTCGTCGGCGACCGCCTGCGGAACCTCGATCAGGGAGAACCGGTCGGCGATCTCGATCGAGCCGATGTCCCGGCCACTGATCCGGGTCTCCCCGGTGATCGCCCCTACCAGGTCCTGCGGGCGGACCCCGGCGCGCCGGCCCAGCCCCACGAAAACCTGGGTGGTGGTGCCGCCCGGGCGGGGCCGGCCGCCGCCGCGCCGCTCGCCCCGGCCCCCAACCTCCGGCCGGCCCTCGCGCGGGCCCCGCACCGGGACCTGCGGGATCTCCTCCTCGTCGGCGGCCCCCGGCGATGTCGCCTCGTGCGCCAGCTTCGCCGCGGCCAGGGCGACCTCGACCAGGTCGAACTCGTCGGTCAGCGACTCCACGATCGCCCGGTAGGGGTCGAGGTCGTCCTCCAGCAGGCTCTCCCGCAGCGCCGCCTGGGTCAGCTCCAACCGGCGGGTCCGCAGGTCCGCCACCGTCGGGATCTTGTCGATGGTGATCCGCTGCCCGGTGACCCGCTCGATGGTCTTGAGCATCCGGTGCTCGCGCGGTTCGGCCAGGGTTATCGCCACGCCCTCCCGCCCGGCGCGCCCGACCCGGCCGATCCGGTGCACGTATGACTCCGGCGCCGACGGCACGTCGTAGTTGACCACGTGGGTGAGCTGCTCCACATCAAGTCCCCGGGCGGCCACGTCGGTGGCCACCAGCAGGTCCGCGGTGCCGGCGCGCAGCCGGCCCATCACCCGGTCCCGCTGCTCCTGGCTCATCCCGCCGTGCAGCGCCTCGGCCCGGTAGCCGCGCCCGTTCATGGTCTCGGTGAGCCGGTCGACCTCCTCCCGACTGCGGCAGAAGACGATCGCCGCGGTGGGGGACTCCACGTCCAGCACCCGGCCCAGCGCCGCCGGCTTGTGCGCCCGGGCGACGATGTAGGCGTTCTGCCGCACCCGGGGCGCCTCGCCGGCCACCGGCTGCTCCCGCGCGATCAGGATGCGGACCGGGTCGGTCAGGTGCTGCCGGGCCAACCCGTCGATGCGGGCGGGCATGGTGGCCGAGAAGAGCACGGTCTGCCGCTGCTGCGGCGCGTGCTCCAGGATCGCCTCGATGTCCTCGGCGAAGCCCATGTCCAGCATCTCGTCGGCCTCGTCGAGCACCACGGTGGCCAGCGCGCCCAGGTTCAGCGTGCCCCGGGCGATGTGGTCCAGGGCCCGGCCGGGGGTGGCCACCACCACGTCCACCCCGGCGTCCAGGGCCCGCAGCTGCCGGCCGATGGGCTGCCCGCCGTAGATCGGCAGCACCCGCGCGCCCAGGTCCTTGCCGTACCGGTGGAACGCCTCGGAGACCTGCACGGCCAGCTCGCGGGTCGGCACCAGCACCAGCGCCACCGGGTTGCCGCCGGGCCGGTCGTCGGGCATCCGCTGCAGCAGCGGCAGCGCGAACGCCGCCGTCTTGCCCGTACCGGTGGCGGCCTGGCCCAGCAGATCCCGCCCGGCCAGCAGCGGCGGGATCGCCTCCCGCTGGATCGGCGTGGGCTCCTCGTAGCCCAGGGCGGCCAGCGCCTTCAGCAGCTCGGCGCGCAGGCCCAGATCCGCGAAGGCGGAGGAATCGTCGGCGGCCGGGGCGGGATCGGTCGATACGGGTGCGGAACTCATGCGACAAGCCTTTCATCACGCCCGCGCGCCCGCTCCTGCGACCGGCACATCACCGCCCCGAGGTCCGCCGGCCGGCGTCGGTGCCGCCCGCCGCACCCTGCACCGGCGGGTGGCCCCGGCCGTCTCAAGAAGGACCGTGGCGACCACCGCCAGCGCCGATCAGCCGGCGAACCCCGCCAGCTGCGGGGGCAGCAGAACCGGCCGGGTGGCCCGGGCTGAGCGGGCGAAGATCCGCGCGATCCGATCTTTTGCGGGGACGTTCCGCGGGGTTTAATGCTCGGTAACTTGTGGCGCACGCCACAGTGAGCCCTTAGGGGGCGCCGGCCATGCTGCAGGTGCGAAACCTTGAGGTCGTCTACGACGACGTGATGCTCGTGCTGCGTGGGCTGAGCGTCACCGTCCCGCCGGGCGGGATCGTGGCCCTGCTCGGGGCCAACGGCGCGGGCAAGACGACGCTGCTGCGCGCGATCACCGGCCTGCTCGACATCCACGACGGCGACGTGGTCCGCGGCGAGGTCACCCTCGACGGCGAACCGCTGCACCGGCTGCGCCCCGCCGCGATCGTCCGGCGGGGGATCAGCCAGGTGATGGAGGGCCGGCGGATCTTCGGCGAGCTGACCGTGGAGGAGAACCTGCGCCTGGGCGGGCACACCGACCCGCGTCGGATCCCGGCCCGGCTCGACGAGGTGTTCGGGCTCTTCCCGGTGCTCGCGCAGCGGCGCCGCCGGGCGGCCGGCTACCTCTCCGGCGGCGAGCAGCAGATGCTGGCGATGGGCCGGGCGCTGATGGCCGGACCGCGTTACCTGCTGCTGGACGAGCCGAGCCTCGGGCTCGCCCCCCGCCTGGTCGAGCAGGTCCGCGAGCTGATCGTGCGGATCAACGCCGCCGGCACCGGCGTGCTGCTGGTCGAGCAGAACGCCACCATGGCGCTCTCCATCGCCGCGCACGGCTACGTGCTGGAGACCGGCCGGGTGGTGCTCGACAAGCCGGCGGCCCAGCTGCTCGCCGACGACGACGTACGCGAGTTCTACCTGGGGCTGCACGCCGGCGACGGGTCCGGCCGCCGGTCGTTCCGGGACGTCAAGCACTACCGGCGACGGAAGCGGTGGTTGTCATGACCGACCAGGAGATCCTGCGTTTCTCCAACGTCCGGCTCAGCTTCGCCGGGGTCCGTGCCGTCGACGGGGTCAGCTTCACCGTCGGCCGGCAGGAGCTGTTCGCCATCATCGGCCCGAACGGCGCCGGCAAGACCTCCATCTTCAACGTGCTCTCCGGGGTCTACCGCCCGCAGTCCGGCCGGGTGGTCTTCGACGGCGTCGACCTGGTCGGCCGGCGGCCGCACGAGATCGCCGCGCTGGGCCTGGCCCGCACCTTCCAGAACGTCGAGCTCTTCGCCAACCTCACCGTGCTGGAGAACCTCCTGCTCGGCCGGCACCACCACATCCGCTACGGGCCCCTCGCCGCGGTGCTGTGGCGGGGCCGGGCCCGCCGCGAGGAGCTCGCCGCCCGGGCCGCGGTGGAGGAGATCGTCGAGTTCCTGGAGTTGGAGCAGTGGCGGCGGATGCCGGTCGGGCTGCTGCCGTACGGGGTGCAGAAACGGGTGGAGCTGGGCCGAGCCCTGGCGATGGAGCCGAAGCTGCTGCTGCTCGACGAACCGGTCGGCGGGATGAACCTGGAGGAGACCGAGGACATGGCCCGCTACATCCTCGACGTCCGCGAGGAGCTGGGCGTGCCGATGGTGCTGGTCGAGCACGACATGGGCCTGGTGATGGACCTCGCCGACCGGGTCCTGGTGGTCGACTTCGGGCAGCCGGTGGCCACCGGCACCCCGGCGGAGGTCCAGACCCACCCCGACGTGGTCCGCGCGTATCTGGGGGAGGTGACCGCGGCGTGACCGCCACCACCGCGCCGTCCGGGACGGCCCCCGTCGGCACCGCCGGCGCCGCCGCCACCACGATCGCCTCGCGGGTACGCGACCGAGCAGGCGCCACCCCGCACCGGGTGGCGATGCGGGAGAAGGTCCGTGGCATCTGGCAGGAGGTCACCTGGGCGTCCTACTGGGACACCGTGCTGACCGTCGGGCACGGCCTGCTGGCCCTCGGCGTACGCCCGGGGGAGCGGGTGGCGGTGCTGGCCGAGAACCGGCGCGAGTGGTGCTGGACCGACGTGGCCGCCGTCGCCGTGCGTGCGGCGACCGTCGGGCTCTACCCGACCAGCCCCGCCGCCGAGGTCGGCTGGCTGCTGGCCCACTCCGCGGCCCGGGTGCTCGTCGCCGAGGACCAGGAACAGGTCGACAAGGCCCTCGCCGTGCTCGACGACTGCCCGGACCTGCACCGGGTGGTGTACCTGGAGCCGCGGGGGGTACGCGGCTACCACCATCCGGCGTTGCTCGGCTGGGACGAACTGCTCGCGCTGGGTGCCGAGCACCGGGCCGCCCACCCCGGCGCGGTGCAGCGGCTGATGGCCGCCGCGACCAACGCCGACCTGGCCACCCTGATCTACACCTCCGGCACCACCGGCCGGCCCAAGGGTGCCATGCTGAGCGTCGCCAACGTGGACTTCGCGATCCGGACCGTCACCGACGGCGGGGGCCTGGCCTCCCCGCCACCCGCCCCCGACGACCTGCTGCTGTCGTACCTGCCGCTGTGCCACGTGGCCGAACGGGTCTTCACCACCTGGAGCAACGCCGGGGCCGGGGTTCAGGTCAACTTCGCCGAGTCCATCGCCACCGTGCCGGCGAACCTGCGTGAGGTCCAGCCCACCATCCTGTTCGGGGTGCCCCGGATCTGGGAGAAGATCCTCGCCTCGGTCACCATCCGGGTCGCGTCGGCCTCCCCGGTCAAGCGGGCCGTCGCCCGGTTCTGGCTGCGGGTCTCCGACCGGATCGGCGGGCGACTGGTCGCCACCGGCGGCCGGCACACCCCGGCCACCCGGTTGGCGTACGCGATCGGCTGGGTCTTCTGCTACCGGGCGCTGCGCGACCGGATCGGCGTGCGCCGAGTCCGCTACGCCGCCTCCGGGGCCGCGCCGATCGCTCCCGAGGTGCTGCGCTTCTTCATGGGCATCGGGGTGCCGATGCACGAGGTGTACGGCATGACGGAGAACTCGGCGATCGCCACCGGCAACCGGCCCGGCCGGGTGAAGCTGGGTACGGTCGGCGAACCGCAGGACGGCGTCGAGCTGCGCATCGACGAGACCACCGGAGAGATCCTCACCCGCCACCCGGGCGTCTTCGCCGGCTACCTCGACGACCCGGCGGCCACCGCGGCGGTGCGGGAGCCGGACGGCTGGCTGCACACCGGCGACATCGGCGAGTGGGTGTGCGGCACGCACGTGCGGATCACCGGCCGGGCCAAGGACATCATGATCACCGCGGGTGGGAAGAACATCGGCCCCGCCGGGATCGAGAACGAGCTGAAGGCGTCCCCGTACGTCAAGGAGGCGGTGCTGGTCGGCGACCGGCGGCCCTACCTGGCGGCGCTGATCGGCATCGAGGTCGACACGGTGGGGCAGTGGGCGCAGCGGCGCCGGCTGCCGTACACCACCTACCGGGACCTGACCAGTAAGCCGGAGGTGGTGGAGCTGATCGGCTCGGTGGTCGACGAGGTCAACCGCCGGCACCCGCCGGTGGAGCAGGTCAGGCGCTTCCGGCTGCTGCCCAAGGAGCTCGACCAGGACGACGGCGAGCTGACCGCCACCCAGAAGGTCCGCCGGGAGGCGGTCGGCCGGGCCTTCGCCGACCTGGTCGACGAGCTCTACGCCCCCGGCGGTGACCGGTGACCGAGCTGATCGAGAGCCTGCTGCGCGGGCTCGGCACCGGCAGCGTCTACGCGCTGCTCGCCCTCGGCTTCGTCATCATCTACAAGGCCACCCGGGTGATCAGTTTCGCCCAACCGGCCTTCATGCTGGCCGGGGTCGTCGCGGTGACCTACCTCAGCCCGGCGGTCGGCTTCTGGGCAGCCGTGCCGCTCGCGGCGGCCGGCACCGGGCTGCTCGCCCTCGGCGTGGAGCGCACCGCGGTGCGGCCGATGGTCGGCCGGCCGGCGTTCGTGGTCGCCATCATCACCCTCGGCGTGGACGTCGCGGTGCGGGTGGTGGTCAACGCGTTCATCGGGCTGGACGTGCGGCACGTCGGCGACCCGTGGCAGTTGCGCACCCTCCCGCTGGGTCCGGTGCAGATGCAGCAGCGGCACGCCGCGGCCGTCGTCGCCGCCGCGCTGCTGGTCGCCGCGCTGTTCGCGTTCTTCCGGTTCACCCGCACCGGGCTGGCGATGCGGGCCGCCGCGCTGGACCAGGAGGCGGCGCTGGCGCATGGCGTCTCGGTCGGCGCGGTCTTCGCGATCAGCTGGGCGCTCGCCGGCGGGCTGGCCGCGGTGGCCGGTACCTTCGCCGCCGCCGGGGGCAGCGTGGACGGCGGGCTCTGGCTGGTCGCGCTGACCGCCCTGCCGGTGATCATCCTGGGTGGGCTGGACTCGCTGCCCGGCGCCGTGATCGGCGGGCTCGCCGTGGGGGTGCTCCAGGAACTCGTGGCCACCTACGCCAACGACGTCGCCTGGCTCGGCGGCAACATCTCGGTCATCACCCCGTACGTGCTGATGCTGGTCGTGCTGCTGGTGCGGCCGTACGGGCTGTTCGGTACGCGGGAGGTGGAGCGGGTATGAGCAACTCCCGGCCGCGCGGCAGACCGCTGCTGCGGACCTCCTACGCGGAGGACCTGGCGCTGCTGGACACTCCGGCCAAGCGGTGGTGGACGGCGGCGCTGCTGGTGCTCGCGTTGTCGCTGCCGTTCCTGCTCACCGACGACCTGCTGCAACTGCTCGCGGTCTGCTGCGTGGCGGCGATCGGCGCCATCGGGCTGGGCCTGGTCACCGGGTACGCCGGCCAGGTCTCCCTCGGCCACGCGTTCTTCCTCGGCATCGGCGCGTACACCGCGGCGGGGCTCAGCGGCGACCCGGACGGGCGGGTGATCGGCCTCGGCGTCACCGACATCGCGCTCTGGCTGCCGGCCGCCGGGCTGGTCGCCGCCCTGGCCGGGGTGCTGGTCGCGCCGCTGGCCACCCGGCTGCGCGGGCTCTACCTGGCCATCGTCACGCTCGGCCTGGTCTTCATCGGCCAGCACGTGTTCAACGAGTGGTCGGCGCTGACCGGCGGCGCCGGGGTGGGCCGGCCGGCGGCCACCCTGGAGTTCCTCGGCCGGCCCCTCGCGGTCACCGACGCCGTCGCCACCCGGGACCAGAAGCTGTACTGGCTGATGCTGGTGCTGCTGCTCGTCTTCGCCGTGGCCGCCCGGAACCTGGCCCGCTCCCGGATCGGGCGGGCGTTCACCGCGATCCGCGACCGGGACATCGCCGCCGGGGTGATCGGGGTGAACCTGCCCCGGTACAAGACCGTCGCCTTCGCGGTGTCGTCGTTCTACGCCGGCTGCGCGGGGGCGCTGCTCTACACCGTCACCGGGTTCTTCGACCCCGGCTCGTTCAGCCTGCTGCTCTCCGTGCAGTACATCGCCATGGTGCTCATCGGCGGCGCGGGCACCATCTCCGGCGCCATCGCCGGGGCGTTCTTCATCACCCTGCTGCCCCGGCTCACCCGGGAACTGCAGGCGTGGGTGCCGTTCGTCAGCACCCAGCCGAACGAGGTGCCGAACGTCTTCCAGGTGGAGACGATCCTCTACGGCGTACTCATCATCGTCTTCCTCATCTTCGAACCGCGCGGGCTGTTCGGACTGTGGATCCGGGCCCGCAACTACTGGAAGGCGTGGCCGTTCTCCTACTGACCGAGCGAGGAAGCCATGGGAAGACCGACGTCGCGGATCGCCCTCGGGGCGGCCCTGATACTGCTGGCCGGGGTGCTCACCGCCTGCCGGGGCGGTGACACCACCACCGACGCCTCCGGACTGAAGACCGACGTGGGCGTCACGTCCGAGCCGTGCCCGGAGGCGGTGGACAAGAACAAGGGCTGCATCTACCTCGGCATCATCTCCGACCTCACCGAGGGGCCGTTCCGGGCCCTCGCGGTGCCGATCACCGACGCGCAGAAGGCGTTCTGGAAGCGGGTCAACACCGCGGGCGGGATCGGCGACTACGAGGTGGACGTCACCCGTTACGTGCGGGACAACAAGTACAACCCGCAGACCCACAACCAGGTCTACCAGGAGATCAAGCCGAACGTGCTGGCGCTGGCGCAGAGCCTCGGCTCGCCCACCACCGGGGCGATCCTGGCCGACATGAAGGCCAGCAACGTCATCGCCGCGCCCGCGGCGTGGACCTCCGCTTACGCCTTCGAGGACGTCATCGTCGAGTCCGGCGCCAACTACTGCATCGAGTCGATGAACGCCCTCGACTACGCCCGCGAGGCGTACGCCCCGAAGTCGGTGATGGCGGTGCACCTGGCCGGCGACTACGGTGACGACGCCGCGGCCGGGGTGAAGCTCGCCGCGCAGGCCCTCGGGCTGACCTTCACCGACGTCAAGACCGACTCGGGCGCGGACAAGCAGGCCGGCGCCATCCAGGCCATCCTCACCGGCCGGCCCGACCTGGTGGTGCTGACCATGGGCCCGGCCGACGCGGCCACCATCGTCGGCCAGGCCGTGGCGCGCGGCTTCGCCGGCCGGTTCATCGGCACCAGCCCCACCTGGAACCCGGCGCTGCTGCAGAGTCCGGCCGCCCCCGCGCTGCTGGCCCGCTACGAGCAGACCGCACCGTGGAACACGTGGAGCAGCGACACCCAGGGGCACCGGGCGCTGCGGGAGGCGCTGCCCGGGGTCACCCCGAACGACGGCTACACCGCCGGCTGGGTGTGGTCGTACCCGATGAGGGCCGCGCTGACCAAGGCGGTCGCCGACGGCGACCTGACCCGGGCCGGTCTGCTCAAGGCGGTCACGTCGCTCACCTCGGTCGACTACGAGGGCATGCTGCCGGCGACCGCCGGCAACTACGCGGCCGGGCCGAACGACGGCGCGGTCCGGGTCACCGCGGTCTACAAGCCGGACAAGGCGTCCCCGACCGGGGTGAGCCAGGTCCGGGACCTGTTCACCGGCCCGACCGCCCAGGCGTACCGGCTGGACGCGCCCTGCTACGAGAAGCTGTGACGGCACCGGTGCCCCGGCCGGGTCCCGGCCGGGGCACCGTCCCGCGCCCCCGGGGCGGGGTCCACCGTCAGCGGTGGAAGCGCAGGTAGTCGAACGCGGCGGTGACCGCCGGCTCCGCGCCGCCGTGGGCGACCAGGCCGATCCGGGGCGTGGTGTCGGCCGGGAAGGTCCACACCCCGCCCCAGGTCCAGGTGCGCCCGTCGCGGCTGGAGCCGGCGCGGAACTCGTGCTCCCCGCCGGCCGGGTCGAGCCGGTGCGCCAGGCGCAGCCAGGTGGTGGTGGCCGGGGCACCGACGATGTTCCCGCCGTAGCCGGGCTGGCCGGCGAAGGGCAGTTCGTGGCCGTACTCGACCTGCCGGGTGTTCCAGATCGCCACCTGGGCCAGCCGGGCGAACCGGTCGTCGTGGACGTAGGCGACCAGGCCGGCCTGCTGGTGGTTGCGGACGGTCTGTTCGCCCAGGTCGAGGGTCACCTTCGTCTCCACCACGTAGTCGCCGGTCGGGGCGTCGCGCAGCAGCACGCTCGCCGTGTTGCCGGCACCAACCAGGTCGGCGTCCTGCACCGGCCAGCGCAGCGTGCCGGCGGAGACGGTGGCCGCCGGGTCCGGGCGGACCCACCGCCAGTCCGGGGCCAGCCCGTCGGTGAACTCGTCGGAGAACGCCGGCAGCAGGCCGCCGACCCGGGGCTCGGGCACGGCGTGCCGGGCCGGCCGGTTCAGCCGCGCGACGCTGACGTTGTCGAAATCGGCGGTGCCGCCGGTCGCGGTCAGCCCGACGCGGCCGGGGACCGGGCGGTCCAGCCGCAGCGAGACCACGGCGAGCTGGTCGCCGAGGCGGGCCGGGCTCAGCTCGGCGACGAGTTGCCGGCCGCGTACCTCGACGGCGAGATGGTGCCGGTCGGCCGGGTCGAGCCCGGCCGGCAGCGGCCCGCTCGCCGTGCGGGCGCCGTCGCGGGCTACCAGCCGGCCACCGGCCACGTCCACCCGCACCTGCACCCGGCCAGCCAGGGTGAGGCCGGCGGACTCGGCGCCGGTCAGGCGCAGGTCGGCCTCCGCCCGCACGTCCCCGCCCACGGTGGTACGGCTGCTCAGGGCACCGCCGCCGGTCAACCGGCCGTCGGCGATCCGCCAGTCGCCCGCGGTGGCGGTCCAGCCGGCCAGGGTGCTGTCGAACCGTTCGTCGACCTGGCCGGTGGTCACCGGCGCGGGCCGGGTTCCGTCCGACGGGCCGGCGCCCGCGTTCACGGTCGGCCAGCCGTCGATCCAGTCGAGGCGATCCAGGAGCATCGGCCGCTCGTTGATGCCGAACGGCTCGTCCAGGTACGGGTCGGCCCGGTCGAGGGCGTGGTAGACGATCCAGTCCTGCCCGGACAGGTCGGTGAGGAAGCCGTTGTGGCCGGTGCCGATCCACCGGTTTCCGTTCTGGGTGAGCACCGGGGTGCCGCCGGCCCGGGAGGCGGTCAGCGAAACGCCGTGCCGGTCGACGAACGGTCCCCCTGGGCTGCGCGACCGGCCGACGTGGACGGAGTAGCCGGTGGCCGGGCCGGCGCAGCAGTTCGCGGTGGAGGCGAACAGCCAGTACCAGCCGTCGTGGCGCAGCACGTAGCTGCCCTCGAACTTGTTGTCGATCGCCACCAGGGTCGGCTCGCCGACCGCGCGCAGCCCGTCCGGGGAGAGTTCGGTGACCGAGACCCCGCCGTAGTAGCTGCCGTAGTACAGGTAGTGCCGGCCGTCGACGTCGGTGAACTGGCTCGGGTCGATGGTCCACAACCAGCCCCCGCCGCCACCGGGGCGGGGCGCGACCACCGGCTGGTCGGCGAAGGTCCACGGGCCGGTCGGGGTGGGCGCGGTCGCCGCTCCGATCGCGAAGTCGCCGCCCTCGGCCGAGGCGGTGGTGTCGGTGACCGTCACGTACATGACCCACCGGCCGTCGACCCGGCGCACGTCGGGCGCCCAGTAGCCGGCGCCGGGCGCCGCGTAGGGCGGGCGCTGGTCGGCGCCGAAGGCGTCCCCGACGTACGTCCAGTCGACCAGGTCGGCGGAGCGCGCGGTGGGCACCCGGTGGAACGTCCTCTCGCCCTCTCGCAGCGGGTCGGTGGTGCCGTAGGCGTACCAGAAGCCGTCCTCGCCCCGCACGATCACCGGGTCGGCGAAGGTGTCGGCGAACCCGGCTGAGGCGGGGTTGCGGTAGCGGGGGCCGGAGTTGGCGGCGGCCGGCGCGGATGCCGTTGCGGCCAGCAGCAGACCGAGTACGGCGGCGAGCGCGCCGCCACGGCGGAGTTGTCCCATCAGACCTGCCTCGGGTGGTGGTGTGTCGGCCAGGATCGGTCCGTCCGTTTCTACAACGATGGATACAACGTTGTAAAGAGTCCCTCGACCCGTCGGTCGCCGCCGAACCGTCGCCGTGCCAGCATGGGCCGATGATGCGCGCCACCCTGCCCGACGGTGCGGCCCTGGCCCGGCTCGCCGCCCTGCTCGCCGACGACACCCGGGCCAGCCTCTGCCTGGCCCTGCTGGACGGCCGGGCCTGGACGGCGGGGGAGCTGGCCCGCGCCGCCGGGGTGGCGCCGTCCACCGCGAGCGAGCACCTGGACCGGCTGGTGCGCGGCGGCCTGCTGACCGAACGGCGGCAGGGCCGGCACCGCTACCTGCGGCTCGCCGGGACGTCGGTGGCCGAGCTGGTCGAGCACCTGGCCGGCCACGCCCCGGTCGGGCCGCCGCCCGCCCGCTCGCTGCGCGCCATCCGGGCCGGCGCCGCGCTGGCGTACGCCCGCACCTGCTACGACCACCTGGCCGGCCGGCTCGGGGTGCTGCTGCGCGACGCGATGCTGAACCGCGGGCTGCTGGACGACGCGGGCGGGCTGGTGCTGACTCCCGCCGGCGGCGACTGGCTCGACCGGCTGGACGTGCCGGTGGCGCCGCTGCGGGCGGCCCGACGGCCGCTGGTGCGCGACTGCCTCGACTGGACCGAACGCCGGCCGCACCTGGCCGGCGCGCTCGGCGCGGCGCTCTGCGCCCGCCTGCTCGACCTGGGCTGGTTGAGCCGGGGCACCGGCCGGGCGGTGCGGCTGACCCCGGCCGGTCGCCCCGCGCTCGCCGAGGCCCTGGGCGTGGCCCCGACCGACCTCGCGCCGGCCGCCGTCCCGGACACCGGCGGCGGCCGCGCCTGACCCCGCCCGTCCGCCCCTCCCGATCATCGACGCCACGTGCGGCAGGGCCCCGACAGTCCGAACCTGCCGCGACCCGCACTTTTCGGCGAGGGCCGAAGCGATCCGGGCCTACCGTCGGGCCGTGACCGTCGACCGACCCACCATCGCGCCCGTGCCGGGCACGCCCCCGTGCGAGCCGCCCGTCCTCGATCCCGCCGCCGGCTGGATGGTGACCCGGCACGCCGACGTGCGCGCCGTGCTCACCGACCCCGCCTACCGGGTGCCGGTCGCCGAACCCGGCCCGCCGGGCACCCTCGCCTGGCTGCGCGGCACGGTGAGCCGGTTCAGCGCCCCGGACCGGCACCCGGCCCGGCGGGCGGTCGCCGTCGCGGCGCTGGCCGGTCTCGACCCCGACGAGCTGTGCACGGCGGCGGCCCGACTCACCGGCGATGTCCTCGACGGCGCCGGTGACCGGCTGGACGTGATGGCCGCACTGGCGCGGCGCGTACCGCTGCGGGTGCTGGCGGCCCGGCTGGGCCTCGCCGACCCGGACGCCGCCGCGCCGGCGGTGGCCGCGGTCGCCGGCGCCTACCATCTCGGCGCCGGACCGGCGGCGGTCCGGCGGGCCGACCGGGCCGTCGCGGCGCTGCTCGCGATGACACCGCCGGCCCCGCCGGAGGTCCGGGCCAACCGGATCGGCCTGCTGGTCCAGGCCTGCGACGCCACCGCCGGCCTGATCGGCGCCGCTGCCCGGCACGCACTGACGTTGCCGGCCGGCGTGCCGACCGTCGACCTGCTCGTCGAGGTGCTGCGGCTCGAACCGCCGGTACGCGGCACCCGGCGGGTCACCGCCGGCCCGGCCCGGCTCGCCGGGCGGGACGTCGCGCCCGGCAGCGCGGTGCTGCTGCGCTTCGACGCCGCCAACCGGGACCCGGCGGTCTTCCCGGATCCGGACGACGTGCGGCCGGGCCGCCCGGGCGCGGCACTGACGTTCGGCGTGGGCCCCCGCGACTGCCCCGGGCAGCGGCACGCCCTCGCCCTGGCCGCCGGTGTGGTGGACGTGCTGCGGCACCGCTGCCGCCCGGTCCCCGGCCCGGTGGCACCCGAGCCGCACGCGCTGCTGCGCGTCCCGACCCGCTTCGAGGTGCGACCGCGATGACGAACGGCCGCTGCGCCACCTTCCACGCCCTGCACCACGCCGGTCGGCCGCTGCTGCTGCCCAACGCCTGGGATCACGCCAGCGCCGCCGCGCTCGCCGCGCGCGGGCATCCGGCGGTCGGCACCACCAGCCTGGGCGTGGCCGCGGCCGCCGGCCTGCCCGACGGGGCCGCGGCGACCCGGGCGGAGACCCTCCGGCTGGCCCGGCTGCTGCGCCGGCTTCCGGTCCTGCTGACCGTCGACGTCGAGGCCGGGTTCAGCGACGACCCGGCGGCGGTCGCCGACCTGGTCGCCGAACTGGCCGCACTCGGCGTGGTCGGGGTCAACATCGAGGACGGCCGCCCGGACGGCGGTCTGGCTCCGCCGGAGCTGACCGCGGCCAAGGTGGCGGCGGTCAAGGCGGCGGCGCCGGAGGTGTTCGTCAACGCCCGGACCGACACCTGGTGGCTGGGGACGCCCGACCCGCTGCCGGCGACCCTGCGCCGGGCCCGAGCCTACCGGGACGCCGGCGCCGACGGGATCTTCGTGCCGGGGGTGCCGGACGCCGCCACCGTCGGTCGCCTCGCCGCCGCGGTCGACGCCCCGCTCAACGTGCTCCTCCAGCCGGACGGGCCCGGCCTGGACGAGTTGGGGGAGCTTGGGGTGGCCCGGGTGAGCACCGGCTCGCTGCTGTTCCGGGCGGCGGTCGGCGCCGCCCTGGCTGCCCTGGACGCCGTCCGCGCCGGCGCCCCGCCGCGCCCCGAGCCGCCCTCGTATGCCGAGGTGCAGCGGTGGAGCTCGCCGTCGCGGCCGTAGCGGTTCGTCCCGGGGTGGCGCTGCTGCCACCACCCGGCCAGTCCCGTCTCCCTTCGGGGCAGATAGGAGGATTGTTCGGACTTCTCCCCGCTCGCCTGATTACGGTGTTGTCCAGGGCGATGCACCCCGTGACGTCGTGACGGGAGAGAGGACCCGACCATGCGAGTGCCCAGTCGAAGCCCGGGACAGCAACCCGGTCCCTCCGTCACGCCCGGCGCCCGGACCCGGCGACGCGCGCCCTCCGGGCTGCCCCACCGGCTCCCCGCCGCCGGCCCCGACCTCGACGCCTACCGGTCGGCCGTGGCGGACCTGCTGGTGGAGATCGGCGCCCTCGCCGCCGCGTCCTGCACCGCCGCCCGGCAGGTCCTGATCGACGAGCGCCTGCGCGAGCCGGCGATCGCGGCAGTGCTCGACGCCACCCCGCAGGGCCTCGTCGGCGCGCGCGAGACGTTGCTGCTGGAGATGGCCCGGTACCAGCCCAACCCGCGCAACTCGGCCGCCGACCTCACCGCGCTGGTCCGGATCTACCTGCTCTCCCGCATCGACGTGATGTGGTGGCGCGACGCCACCACCTTCCTCACCGACGAGCAGGTCAACGGCAGCCCCGACCTGGTCGACCTGGAGTGGCTGCGCCGGCGGGACCTGCTGCGCTTCCGCTACCAGGAACAGCCCGGCACCGTGTTCGGGCGCGCGGTGCGGGCGGCGCGGCGGCGGCTGCGCCCCGACGCCACGCCGCGCACCGCCGGCCTACTGTTCCGCCGGGCCCGCCGGGAGGTCGTGGCCCTGCTCAACGACCTCGGCCGGGAGTTCGCCGCCAGTACGCCGCCGGGCACCCCGCCGCTCTGGGTGACCAGCCTGGTCCGCAGCGCCGAGCACCAGTACCGGCTGCGCCGGCTCGGGTACGCGGCCATGGTGCCCAGCGGCCACTGCCTCGGCTGGGCGGTGGACGTGGAAATGGACTGGTTCGGCCGCTTCGGCGCCCGGGACGCCCTCGCCGGCCTGCTGCTGGCCCGCCAGCGCGCCGGCGAGGTCAATGTGGTCGACGAGGGGCAGACCTGGCACGTGTGCCTCGCCCCGGGCGCCCGCCGGCGGTTGCGCCGGGCGTACGAAGCCGAGATGGGGGTGTGAGCGATGTGCGGCATAGCGTTGAGCCTCGGGCCGGAGGCCGACCCGGCGATCTTCCGGCGGATGCTCGCCACCCTCGCCCCGCGCGGCGAGGTCACCGAGACCCGGTACGAGGACGGCCTGCTCACCGGCGTGCGGCGGCTGCGGGTGGTGGACCGGGAGCGGGCGGTGCAGCCGTGGACCTCCGACGACGGGCAGTGGGTGCTCTGCTACAACGGCGAGGTCTTCAACCACTACGAGCTGCGGGCGGAGCTGACCGCGCTCGGGCACCGCTTCCGCAACGCCAGCGACACCGAGGTGGTGCTGGCGGCGTTCCAGCGCTGGGGTGAGGCGATGGTGGCCCGGCTGCGCGGCGAGTACGCCTTCGCCGTGGTGGAGCGGGCCAGCGGCCGCGCCTACCTGGTCCGCGACCCGCTCGGCGTCAAGCCCCTGTACTGGACCCGGACCCCGGGCTGCCTGTACGTGGCCAGCGAGGTCAAGGCCCTGGTCGGGCACGGCACACCGATCGCCGAGGTGCCGCCGGGTCACCACGGCTGGGTGGAATCCGACGCGCCGGTGCGGCTGCGGCCGTACGTGGACCTGCTCGCCCTCGGTGAGGGACTGCCCGTGGTGGAGGATCCGGACGAGGCCGCCCTGCTCGTCCGTACCGCCCTCACGGACAGCATCCGGATGCGGGTGGACACCGACCTCACCGTGGGGGTGGTGCTCTCCGGCGGGTTGGACAGCTCGCTGGCCCTGCTGCACGTCCACCGGATGCACCCGGACTGCGTCGCGGTGACGGTCGGCGTGCCGGAGAGCCCCGACGTCGCGTACGCCCGGCGGCTCGCCCGCGACCTCGGGGTGCCCCACGAGGTGATCGAGCTGCGCCCGCGCGACATCCGGCTGACCGACATCCGGGAGGCCATCCGGATCTCCGAGCTGACCGAGTACGGCGACATCATCAACGCGGTGGTGTCGGTGCCGATCTTCCGCCGGCTGCGCGAGCTGGGGGTGAAGGTGGTGCTCACCGGGGACGGCTCCGACGAGCTGTTCGGCGGCTATCCGATGTACCACGAGGTCGGCCCGGAGGCGTCCCGCCGGCTGTTCCTGCACAAGATCCGCAACCTGTGCCGGACCGAGCTGCAGCGGGTGGACCGGGCCAGCATGGCGTACGGGGTGGAGGCCCGGGTGCCGTTCCTCGATCTCGGCCTGGTGGAGCTGGCGATGCGGCTGCCGGTCGGGCTGAAGCTGCGCGACGGGCAGGAGAAGTGGATCGTCCGGCGGGCCTTCGCCGACCTGCTGCCGGACTACGTCCGCCGCCGGCCGAAGAACCCGATGTCGTACTCGTCGGGACTGCACGAGCGGGCCCGGCTCTACAAACCGTTCTTCGCGCGGATGCACCGCTCCTTCCGCTACGACCTGCTGGAGCCGGTCCGGCGCGACTTCGACAGCGTGCTCACCCGCTGCGGCAACGACCTGGACCGGGCGATCGCCGCCGGCCGGGCCCGACCCGACTACACGGTGCTGGAGCACGCCCGCGACCTGGTCGGCGCGGCGAAGTGGAACGCGGCGCCGGTGGTGCGCCGGCTGGTCGGCCCGCGCCGCGCCCGGGGCGACGAGGCGCCGCTGCGGCGGGGGTAACACCCGAGCATGGCGGGACTGGACGTGATGGCGGTCGGGCAGGTGGCCCGGGATCTCGTGCTGCTGATCGAGGAGGTGCCGCGGGCCGGCCGCAGCGTCCCGGTACGGCGCCGCCGCGAGCTGCTCGGCGGCAAGGGTGCCAACCAGGCCGTGGCGGCCGCCCAGCTGGGCGCGTCGGTCGGGCTGCTCGGTGTGGTCGGCGACGACGAGGTCGGGGAGCGGCTGCTGGCACAGGCGCGCGCCGACGGGATCGACGTCGGCGCGGTGCTGCGCCGGCCGGGCACCCCGACCGGGCTGATCGTCGACGTGGTCGACGCCGCGGCCCACTGGCGCTACCTGGAGGACCTGCCGCAGGCCACGCTGCTCACGGCCGCCGACGTGGCGGGGGCGGCCGGCGCGCTGCGCGCCGCGCGGGCGGTGCTCGTGCAGCTCCAGCAGCCCGCGGCGGCCGCCCTGGCCGCCGCCCGGGCGGCCCGGGAGGCCGGCCGGCTGGTGGTGCTCGACGGGGCGCCGGACGACCCGGCCGCCCTCGACGAGCTGCTCGCCGTCGCCGACGTGCTGCGCGCCGACGCGCGGGAGGTCGCGCTGATCACCGGTGACCCGCCGCGGGACGCCGCCGGCGGGCTGGCCGCCGGGCGCACGCTGCTGCGCCGGGGTCCCTCCCTGCTGGCCGTGGAGGTGGCCGGGGTGGGCAACGCCTTCGTCTGGCCCGACGGCGAGCTGTTCGTGCCGCTGACCCGGACGCCCACCGTGGACAGCACCGGCGCCGGGGACGCGTTCGTCGCCGCGCTCGCCGTCGGCCTGCTCCGCGGCGATCCCCACGACCGGGTGGCCCGCCACGCGGTCGCCGCCGCCGGCGCCACCGTCGGCCATCCGGGCGGTCGTCCCGCGCTGACCCCCGAGGCGATCCGGGACCAGCTGGGCCGCATCCCGGCGTCCTGACTCCACACGAATCGCGGCAGGTGGACAACCGCCGATCCCTGCCCTAGCGTTCAGGAGATATGCGGAGGACTCTCCTGGGCGCCGGTGCCGCCCTGCTGCTCGCCGTGACCGCGTGTTCCGCCGGGGAGCCCGCGGATCCCGGGCCGGCGGCGCCGAGCACCGCCGGGATCCCGACCGCCTCCCGCCAGGACGCCGGCGAGGTCGAGCGCACCCTGGCCAGCCTGCGCAAGGTCGACGACCTGCCGCTCTACGAGATGACGTACGTCGGGGCGTACGACCCGACGGCCGGCACCGACGCGAGCCCGCAGGCGAAGCCGTTCGGCTGCTCGCTCTTCGCCGCCGCCGGTGACCCCGCCCGGCCGCTGTTCGCCCGCAACTTCGACTGGGACGCCAACCCCGCACTGGTGCTGCGCACCGACCCGCCGGACGGGTACGCCACCATCTCGGTGGTGGACATGTCGTACCTCGGGGTGGGTGCCGACCCGAGCGGCGACCGGCGGCTGCTCAACGCGCCGCTGCTGCCCTTCGACGGGATGAACGAGCGGGGCCTGGCGGTCGGGCTGGCCGCCGACGACGGGGCGCGGGCGATCCGCGACCCCGGCAAGCCCACCGTCGGGTCGGTACGGATCCTGCGGCTGGTGCTCGACCGCGCGGCCACGGTGGACGAGGCGGTCGCCGTGTTCGAGCGGTACAACGTGGACTTCGACGGCGGGCCGGCGCTGCACTACCTGCTCGCCGACGCCGGCGGAGCGTCGGCGGTGGTCGAGTTCGTCGACGGCCGGATGCGGGTCGAGCAGGGCCGGGGCGGCTGGCGTGCGCTGACCAACGTGCCGGTCGTCGGTGTCGCGGAGGAGCGCCGCCGCGAGGACCACCGCTACGGCACCATCGCCGCCGCACTCGACCGGGCCGGCGGGGTGGTGGACGCCTCGGCGGCATTCGAGATCCTGCGCGACGTGCGGCAGGGGCACACCCGCTGGTCGGTGACGTACGGCCTGCGCGGCGGCGAGGTGCGGCTGACCACGGCGACCGGCGGCGGCGAGCGGCGCTACCAGCTGCCGGTGAGCTGATCCCACCGCCACGGGGACGTGGCCGGGCCCGACCCCTCGACGTGAGGGACCGGGCCCGGTGGTGCGTCGTGCCGTTACCAGCCGCGGTAGCGCGGCTGGGTCTGCACGTTGAACTCGCGGTACCGGACCCGCTCCGCCGTCCAGGTCCGCCAGTCGGTCAGCTTCAGGACGTCGAGGCCCTTCCTGGTGTCGTTGGAGTAGATGTGTCCGTTGTAGTAGTACGCGGACCAACTGCCGCCGAAGGTCAGCCGGTCGGTCGAGATCGGCCCGCGCTCCCAGAACGCGATCTCCTCCGGGTGGGCCGAGTCGGTGAAGTCCCACACCGAGACGCCGCCGTTGTACCACGCCTGGACCATGATGTCCCGCCCGAACACGGGGATCAGCGAGCCGTTGTGCGCCACGCAGACCTCGGTGTCGGCGTTGTAGCGGGGGATCTTGTAGTAGCTGCGGAAAACCATCGTCCGCGCGTCACCGCGGCCGGTGATGTCGTAGATGGCGTCCGCGCCCCGGTTCGGGCCGACGGCCTCGTTGCAGGTCGCCGCGCCGCCACCACCCAGCTCGTCGGTGAAGACCACCTTGGTGCCGGCGTTGTTGAAGGTGGCCGAGTGCCAGAACGCGAAGTTCACGGTGTCCCGCACCCGGTTGATCACCCGCGGCGCCTCGCGGTTCGAGATGTCCATCAGGATGCCGTCACCCATGCAGGCCCCGGCCGCCAGGTCCTTCTGCGGGTAGACGGTGATGTCGTGACAGCCGCTGGTGGCCGACTTCTGGCCCGGGACGCCCTCGTACCCGCCGTCGGGGAAGAGGTTCGGCGTGGCCACCACCGCCGCCTCGGTGGGCTTCCTCAGCGGCACCTTGATGATGGAGATCGAGTCGTGCGGCGGGGCGCAGCCCACGTAGGTGTCCCGCGGCCCGTACGACGAGACGTACAGGTAGACCGAGCGCCCGTCCTTTGCCGGCACCAGGGTGTGGGTGTGCGAGCCGCAGGCGGTCTGCACCGATTTGATGTAGCGGGGGTTGGCCTTGTCGCTGATGTCGAAGACCTTGATGCCTTCCCAGACCGTTTCCGTGCTCGGCACCTGGGCGCTGTCGCAGGAGTCGTCGCTGCGCGGCGAGTCGGTGGAGAGGAAGAGCAGGTCGTCGTGGACGGAGATGTCGTTCTGCGACCCGGGGCAGAACACCGAGGACACGACCGTCGGGGCGCTCGGCTTCGAGATGTCGTAGGTGACGAAGCCGTTGTAGTTGCCGGCGAAGGCGTACTTGCCCTGGAAGGCGAGGTCGCTGTTGGTGGCGTCCAGCGGGGCCTGCTTCGGGACGTTGGCGATCTGCCGCAGGTTGGGACTGCTGACGATCTCGTCGACGCCGGGGATGGTGTTGCTGGCGTCCGCCGTGCCGGTCGGCGCCGACTGGGGTGCGGCGCTGCCCGGTGGGGCGGTCACGACGCTGGCGAGGAGGAGGCTGGCCGCGGCGAGGCTCACGATTTTGAACCGCCGGGTCTGTCGCGTGGGGAGTCTGATCATCGGCGAGCCCTTCGCAAGGGGTGACGATTGTCCACACCTTACCGTCCGATGAGGTGTGTCGATGTGACCTGGGTCACAAGTCATGTCGTTCGTCAATGGATACCATCGCGGTGACCTCGACCTGAGGGAGTGGCCCATGACCAACCGGCGCGCCCGGGCGCTGGCGATCGTCACACTGGCCGCCGCGTTGCCGCTGCTGGTCCTGCTCGTGCTCCGCTCCGGCGGCGACGCGCCCCCGGGCGCCGCCCGACCGGTCTCCGGGCCCGCCGCCGCGGCGACCACGCCCGCCCCGAC
>NZ_POUB01000479.1 GCF_003236335.1 Micromonospora deserti | reverse complement strand
GGCGGGACCGCGCCGGCCGGGGCTGCACAGCGCACTGACCGACCGGATCTTCCTGATCTTCGTCGGGCTGACCTTCGTGCTGGCCGTACTCACCCTGCAGACCTCCACGATCATGCCGCTGGCCATGCGGGCGGACGGGCTGCGCCCGTCGGCGTACGGCGTGGTGGTGGCGCTCGGCGGGGTGCTGATCGTGGTCGGGCAGCTCTTCGTGCCCCGGCTGATCGACCGCCAACCGCAAGGACCGCGTCCTGGCCGTCTCCACCGCGCTGCTGGCGCTCGGCTTCGGGGCCCTCGCCGTCGCCGACGAGCTGCCGGTCTACCTGGCGGCCTGCGTCGTCTGGACGGTCGGCTCGATGCTCGCCGCGCCACCCAACGCCCAGATCAACGCCGACCTCGCCCCGCCCGAGCTGCGAGCGCGCTACCAGTCCGTCTTCTACCTGGCGTTCCCCGCCGCCTCGTTCGTGGCGCCCACCCTCGGCGGGGTGAGCCTGCAGTACCTCGGCGACCGGCACTGGCTGATCGTCGGGGGCCTTGGGGTGCTGGCCGCCGTCGGCCACCTGCTGGCCGGTCCGCCCCGGGAGCGGCGGGTCGCCGCCCGGCTCCGGGAGACGGTGCACCGGCCCGAACGGGCGCTGACCGTCGACGGCTGACGGGACACCAGACGCAGAACGCCCACCCGACCCTCGGGCCGTGGTGGGCGTTCGCACCGTATGACCGGCGGCGGCGGGCAACACTCACCCCCGTAAGCGTCGCCCGCTCGCGCCGCCGGTCCAAACAGGTGGACACCGTCCCCCAACGGTGTGGATCCACCCGTCCCCCAGCGCCCCGCTCGGTGAACGGATCTGATCGATCCGCCGCTCCCCCGAACGTTTCCGAGCGTGGCGTGGTGCAATAAAGTTAGTTCGCCCGGATTCCGGATTCAACCTGGAAGGGCTGTCTCGCCGGTCACAGCACCCGGCGTCCCACCCGGTGTTCCGTCACCTTGGGCCTCGATAGTGGCCAACAGCGCATACCCGTCGGACATTCCCGCAAACACTCAGGCCTCCTCCCGATCGGGTGACTCCGTCCGGAAGAAGTTGCTCTGCCGGCCGTCACGCAGCTGCTCCTGGTAGATGAGATTGAGCTTGCGCAGGTCGAAAGTGTGGAACCACTCGTCCCAGCTGATCTCGCGGACCCGGCTGCTCTCCCGGTAACCCGGGATGTTGAACGTCAGCACGCCCGCCCGACCCTCGCGCTCCGTACCGGCGATGGTGGCCGGCCTGGCGCCCCGTTCCCGCGCCCAGCGCTGGATCACCTCGTGGTTGGTGGTGACCAGGCTGCGGCCGGGACGCTCCGGCCGGTCGGCTAGGGACGAGATGGCCTGCGAGGAGTGCACCGACCGCGAACTGCTCCGCCCGCTCCGGACGGCGCCGCCCCGAGTGGTCCCCACGGCGGCTGCGGGCGCCTTCTTCACCGCTGTCGTCCGGGCCGACGTCGCCTTCTTCGCCACGGTTGCCTTCTTGGCCGGCGCCTTCTTCGCGGGAGCCTTCTTCGCCACCGCTACCCTCTTCGCCGGCGCCTTCTTCGCGGGAGCCTTCTTCGCCGCCGCCACCCTCTTCGCCGGCGCCTTCTTCGCGGGAGCCTTCTTCGCCACCGCTACCCTCTTCGCCGGCGCCTTCTTCGCGGGAGCCTTCTTCGCCGCCGCCACCCTCTTCGTCGGCGCCTTCTTCGCGGGAGCCTTCTTCGCCGCCGCCACCCTCTTCGCCGGCGCCTTCTTCGCGGGAGCCTTCTTCGCCGCCGCCACCCTCTTCGTCGGCGCCTTCTTCGCGGGAGCCTTCTTCGCCGCCGCCACCCTCTTCGCCGGCGCCTTCTTCGCGGGGGCGGTCTTGTTCGCCGGGGCGGCCTTCGCCCGGCCCGGTGCGGCCCGGCCCCCCGTCGCCTTCGCCGCGCGGCCGCCCGCTGTCTTCTTCGTGGCTGCGGCACGACCCGCCGC
>NZ_POUB01000478.1 GCF_003236335.1 Micromonospora deserti | reverse complement strand
ACCCTATCCCCGCCCCGGAAGGCACCTCCAGCAGCCGCGCGGGCAGATCACCGCCGGGTGGTGTGGATCTCGTCCCGGCCGGCGACCGGAGTCGGCTGCCGGACTCGACCGGCCCCCGCCGCCCGTCCGGACGTAGCCTGGACGGCACGCACACCGGCGAGGACGGGGACCGTGATGCCCCTCGCGGATGGTATCGACGACCTGGCCCGGGCGGCCGCACGCGGCGACGCGGGAGCGGTCGACGCGCTGCTGGCGGCCGTCCGCCCGGAGGTGCTCCGCATCTGCGCCCGCCTGCTGCCCAACCGGGAGGACGCCGAGGAGGCGTGCCAGGACACGCTGCTCGCGCTGGCAACGGGGATCACCCGGTTCGAGGGCAGGTCGTCGTTCCACACCTGGCTGTACCGGCTCGCCGCCAACCGGGCGCGCTCGACGTACCGGGTGTTGCGCCGCCGCTGGCTGGTGGAGGCCGCCGGCGTTCCGCTGCCGGAACCGCCCGACCCGCGGCGGACCAGCGTGGTCGCCGGCACCCGGCTGGATTTGCTCGACGCGCTCGACTCCGTCCGGCCCGACCTCGCCGAGGCGGTGACCCTGCGCGACGTCCTCGGGCTGAGCTACCGCGAGATCGCCGCGCTGCTCGACCTGCCCGAGGGGACGGTGAAGTCCCGCCTGCACGAGGCCCGCCAGCAGGTACGGCAACGGTTGTCCGATGAGTGAGCCGGGCGCCCGCCCGGCGCCCGCCCGGCTCACCTGGGGCCGCCGGCTGGTCGCCGCGGTGGCCGCCCTGGCCGTGCTCCTGCCGATCGCGGCCTGCGCCGAAGACACTCCGGTGTCGCCGCTGCCGGTGCGACCGCCGAGCCCGGCGCTCCCGGCCCGCTCGCCCTCGCCGACCCCGCCCGATCCGTCGGCTCCGACGGCGGTCACGCCGACGGTCCGCCGGCCCGTGCCGGCCCCGCCGGAGCCGACCCGGAGCACCCGGCCGTCCGCGCCATCGCCGACCGGGCTGCCGAGCGCCTGCCTCGGCCCGGTCCGCTACGACCTGGTGCTCGCCGAAATCGAACTGGCGCTGGTGAAGTCCCTCTGCTTCGCAGCCGGTGGGGTCCTGCGCGTCGTGGGCATCGGGCCGGGCGAGGTCACCGTGGACCGGGAGGAGCTGGTCTCCCGCAGCTACGAGGCCGGGGTGGTGGACATCCGTTTCGTGCGGACGGGCACGGTCACGGTGACGATTCCGCAGAACGGTACGGCCTACCCGATCACGGTGGTGGTGGTCTAACCGGCGGGCGGGCGTACCCGCACCCCGGCGAGCAGCGCGTCCACGAAGTCCGCCCCGGTCCCGGGTGGCGGCGCGACCTGCACGTAGAGCAGACCGGACCGGCCGGCGGCGAGGCCGGCGGCCTCGACGAGCACCGGTCGTCCCGCCGGGCAGGCGTACCCGGCCACCACCCAGTCGACGCCGCCCTGGCGGGTGCGCCGGAGCGGCGCGGCGACGCAGTCGGCGTGCGGGCGCTCGTCGAGGAAGCCCTCCGGCGTGGTCCGCCGGGCGGTGCTGGCGGAGAGGCCGACGAAGGCGCCGGGCACGCCCGGGTCCGCCGCCCAGCGGTCCGGGTTGGGCGAGACCACCAGCGCCGGTTCGAGGTCACCGTCGTCGCCGTACTGCCCCGCCCAGCCCGTGCCGGCGGCCCGCCATCCCGGCGGCAACGCGATCGTGACCGGCCCGCTGCTGCCGCTGCCCGGGCGGGGCGGGCCGGCGTCACCGGCGGCGGCACCCGGCGCGACGAGCGCGAGCAGACCCGCCGCGGCGAGGCCCAGCCGGCGGGCTGGCCCCCGCCCGGTACGGGACACCCGGCGCCCGCGTTGGGGCCGGGCCGCGCCGCCCGCGCGCCAGGCGGGCGCCCCCGCGACGGACCGCGACGCGGCTGCGGCGGTCGGCGCGCCCGCCTCACTCCCCGGCGGCGATCCGGCGCCGGCCGGGGGCGGCGCGGCGTCCGGGGG
>NZ_POUB01000477.1 GCF_003236335.1 Micromonospora deserti | reverse complement strand
GTGATCCGTCAGCTGATGTGCGACGCGGTTCCGCCAGGTGATGTGCGACGGGTGGTCTAGGAAACGTGGGTAGCGATCCGCGGTCGCTGGCCTTTGATGCTACGGACTGGGTGGGTGGTGGTGCGTCGGATGACCTTGGTGTCGCCGTCGGTGAGTTCGATGGCCAGGGTCGTTTCGGAGACGGTCACGGTGACGGTCTGGTGTCGGTGGTGCCGGCCGAGGGCGACCTTCTGGCCGGCGACCATGATGATGCCGCTGTTGGAGGCACGGCGCTGCACTCGGACGGGTTCGACGGAGGGTCGTGGTGGTGGCCCTGCCGGTCGGGCACCGCGGAGGCGCTTGATCTGTTCCGGGCGGAGCGGGTTGGCGCGGGTGCGGAGCAGTTCGCGGGTGTCCAGGTCGTAGAACATGAGGGTGGTCGGCTCGATGCGGATGCCGACGCGGCGGCCGGCGAGGATCTCTGCGGCCAGGACGATGTGCTGGCCCAGTGAGACCCCGCCGCCTCGGTTGACGCAGCGCTCGACCTCGACGGCGTCGCCGTCCTCGATCGGGGGCAGGGGTGCGGGGCCGGCGGGGACGGCGCCTTGGCGGGTGAGGGTGGCCAGGTCGTTGACGCTCAGGTGAGAGCGGACGGTCTTGATCCGGATGCCGGCGATGAGGACGTGGATCAGGTCGCAGTCGGCCCAGATCCGGGCCACCATGCCGGCCCGGTGGGTGCCCATCCAGAACTGGCGTTGGCAGACCATCAGGTTGCCCGACGCCGGGACGACCCGGTCGAACTCCACCGGCCCGCCCGTCTCGACCGCTGGCGGCTGGACCTGGACGGGCTCAGGGTCGGTCGAGGGCTGCTGGAGCGGGGTGGAGGGGACGGGGTCCAGGGTGGGTGGCAGCCACAGGTCGACCAGTGCCCGCTGCTGGGCCGGGACCGGCTGGAACCGGTCAGCCGGGGTGACCGGCATCTTCGGGTCGAGCCCCTGGTGGGGTCGGTCGGTGTTGTAGTGCCGCACGTATGCGTCCACCGCGGCTTGGGCCTCGTGCAGGCTGGTGAACGCTTCGGCGGTGTCGAGGAAGTCGGGACGCACGGTGCCGTGGAACCGTTCGACCTTGCCGTTCTGGTTCGGTGAGGCAGGCGCGGTGAGCCGGTGCGTGATGCCGTTGTGGCGGCAGATTTTGTCGAACAGCACCTCACCGGTGCGGGGCCGGTACTTGCCGAACCGGTCGGTGAACTGCTTGCCGTTGTCGGTGATGATCTCCTCCGGGACGCCGAACCGGGCCAGGGCTTCTGCCAGGGCCAGGCATACCGCCCGGCCGGTGGCCCTCTCGACCACCTTGGCGATCACGCAATACCGGGAGTGGTCGTCAACGGCGGTGACGAGCTTCGCCTCCCGCAGCACACCAGTGGCCGGGTTGACCAGCTGCACTCCACCGACGATGTCCATCTGCCACAGCTGCATCGGGGCGGGCCGTTCCCACCGCCGATACGACTCCTTCGGCCGTCTCCGGGGCCGGACCCGCAGCAGCCCTTGCCGCTGCAGAATCCGATCGATCGTTCGCTCCGACGGCACCGCCAGGTCCTCGACCGCCCAGGGGCCAGGTTTGCGCAGCATCTCCAACCGGATCCGCCGCGATCCCCATCGAGGATGCTCCCGACGCATCTCCACTACCGCGACCTCGACCGCCTCCGCCACCTGCGCGGGCGATGAGTGCGGCCGATGTGACCGGTCGGCCAACCCGGCCAACTGCTCGGTCAGATACCGGCCCACCCACCGATGCACCGTCGACCGATGCACCCCAAAGCTGGCGGCCACCTCCACGACATCTGACCCGGCCAGCACCGCACGAACCGCATCCAGGCGTTGCTCGACAACTGACAAGACAACCAGCGCCAATCCCGGCCTCCCCGAGTCCCGACGCCCCGCGGAGACGTCGGGCTCAGAGTGCCGAACCGACCACTGTCGCAAATCAGCTGGCGGACGCATGTCGCACATCAGTCGACGGAGGACA
>NZ_POUB01000476.1 GCF_003236335.1 Micromonospora deserti | reverse complement strand
CGGCCGCGCCGCCCGCGCCGCCGCCCACCCTGGCCGCCGCGCCGGCCACGCTCTTCCCGCCGGCGCCGGGCACCGACATCTTCGACGCCGTACGCACGGCGCCGGCCCGGATCGACCTGACGCCCGGCGTACCGGATCTGGCCGCCTTTCCGCGCGCGGCCTGGCTGCGCGCCGAACGGACCGTGCTGCGGCACCTCGCCGCGTCGGACTTCGGCTACGGCGACCCGCGCGGGGCGCCCGCGCTGCGCGCCGCCGTCGCCGCCTGGCTGGCCCGCAGCCGGGGCATCGCCGCCGACCCCGCTGAGGTGATCATCACGACGGGCGTGTCCCAGGCGCTCGGGCTGCTCGCCCAGGCGCTGCGCCCGCACGGCATCACCCGGATCGCGGTCGAGGACCCGGGTTCGCTCGGGGTCCGGCAGCACCTCAACAACTGGCAGGTCGACACCCCGCCCATCACCGTGGACGACATCGGCCTGCGGGTCGACGAGCTGGCCGCCAGCGGCCTACCCGCGGTGATGCTCACCCCGGCCCACCAGTTTCCGACCGGGGTGGTGCTCGACGGCGACCGCCGCCGCCACCTCGTCGCCTGGGCCAAGGCCGGCGGGCTCATCATCGAGGACGACTACGACGCCGAACACCGCTACGACCGCCCGCCCGTGCCCGCGCTGCGCGCCATGCTGCCCGACCAGGTCTGCTATGCCGGCAGCGTCTCGAAACTACTCGCGCCCGCGCTGCGGGTCGGCTGGCTGCTGGTGCCCGCCCGCTACCGCGACGCCGTGGTCGACGCCAAACGCAACGCCGACCTGGGCAACGCGGTGCTGCCGCAGCTGGTGCTCGCCGAGCTGATGACCTCCGGCGCGCTGGAACGGCACCTGCGGCTACTGCGCCGGCGGCATGTGCGGCGGCGGGACGCGATGATCGCCTCGGTGTCTTCTTGTCTGCCGGCGGCCACGGTGCACGGGGCGGCGGCGGGGCTGCACCTGATGGTCACGGTGGACGGTGACATGGTGGACACGGAGGTGGCGGCGGCGGCGTTGGAGCGCGGGGTGAAGGTGCAGCCGCTCTCCTGGCACTGCCAACGGCCGTACCGCCCGGGACTGGTGCTCGGGTACGCGTCCAACACGGCGTCGGACATCGCAGAGGGGGTCGCCGCGATCGGCGCCGTCCTGCGCTGCCGGGATGACGGCGCTCTCGCTCACCAGGACGCGAGCCGGTTCACCGTCACCTCCTGGCCGACGAACGGTCGACGACGCCCCAGCTCTGATGCAGCAGGGTGAGCAGTCCGTGGCCGTCGTCGACCTGCGCGTCTGGATGCAGGTCGGGGTGGGGTGGTTCCCGGTCGGTGCGGGGCGAGCGCATGAGGATCGCTGCTGCGGTGCCGGCGCGGCGGGCGCAGGCGATGTCGCGGTGCAGGCTGTCGCCCACGAACCAGCAGTCCCCGATCGGCACGCCGATGGCGTCGGCGGCCAGGCGCGCCAGTTGGGGATTGGGTTTTCGGGGCCCGGCTTCGTCGCTGTAGAACTCGGCGGCGAACAGGTCGGACAGACCGGCGGCGGCGAGGAAGTCCCGATGTGCCGCGCCGCAGAGGGTGTTGCTGACCACCGCCATCGGCAGACCCGCGTTGGCGGCAGCGTGCAGCGCCTCGGGGATACCGGGGCGGACCTGCCATTCGGTTCGCCAGGTCCAGGCGTACGCCAGCGGGGTCGCTTCCCGAGCGATGGCGCCGCGAGCGGGCTGAGGCCAGGTGCGGGTGACGAAGTTACCCCACACCTGCACGTGTGGCAGCTCGACCGGGTCACCGGACCCGCCCACCTCATCGCGCCACAGGGCGTACGCGCGAGCACCCTCAGTGAGGTCGGTCCGGATCTGCTCCTCCGACACCGCACCGGCGACGAGCTGGGACAACCGGCGGACCACATCAGGTGGGGCCGGTGGTTGGGGCGGGGCGTCGGCCAGGACACCACCGAAGTCGAGCAGGAGCGCGCGAGGCGACCGAAGCATGCCCTCCATC
>NZ_POUB01000475.1 GCF_003236335.1 Micromonospora deserti | reverse complement strand
GGCGGGAAGGACGCCGAGCGGCCGACACCGCCCGACTCGCCGGAGAACCGGTTGGTGATGCTCCAGGCGCTGGCCGCCGTTCCGCCGCGTCAGCGGGCCGTCCTGGTCCTCCGCTATTGGGAGGACCTGTCGGTCGAGGAGGCGGCAGCACTGTTGGAGTGCTCGCCCGGCACGGTGAAGAGCCAGGCGGCTCGCGGCCTGGATACGCTGCGCGGCCTCCTGTCGCCCACGTACAGCGGGATCGAGAAGGGGGAACGATGAACGGAGAAGAGTTGCGTGAGGCGCTGCGCAGCGAGATGGCGGCCACCATCCCGCCGCCACGGTTGAGCACGGCCGCCGTGCTCGGCGCCGCCCGGCGGGCGCGCGTCCGCCGCCGTGCCGTCTTGGCCTGCGCCGGATCCGCAGCCGCGGTTCTGGCGGTCACCGGCGTCGCGGCCGTCGGCATCCCGGGTGCTGGCGGCTTCAGCCCGGCGGGTCCTGGACCGCAGACCATTCCGCACCCGTCGGCCAAGGACACCGCGACGCCGTGGCCAACCGGCCCGGACGGGCACCCGCAGGGGGACCGGACCGCGCGGGCGGGTTCCAGGTACGACCAGGCGATCCGACTGCTCGACGAGATCGTCTCCGTGGTGCCCGCCGGCTACACCGCGCCGGAGAACCCGGCGAACCAGCCCGCTGACCAGATGCCGCTGCGGGCCCACCAGGCGCAATTCGAGGACAAGGTGAACGGCGCCGACGTATGGAGTTACATGTCCTCGGCCGCCGTGGCCCAGGGGGAGCGGATGGGGCGCTTGCTGGTCGAGGTGCACACCGCGGGCAGTCAGCTACCGGATGAACCGTGCGCGCTGGCCCGGCAGTTCTGGGGCATGCAGGGCGAGTGCCAGGTGATGACCGTTGGAGCGGCACAGGTCGGCGTGGTAGTCCGGCCTGCCGACGACGACCGGTTCGACCAGTGGGCGGCGTTCCGGCATCCGGACGGTGTGGTGACGTTCGTTGCGCAGGGGGCGAAGCTCGGCGACGGCCGGCCGGAGTTGAGGACACTGCCGTTCTCCACCCAACAGTTGGCGGCCCTCGCCGTCGACGAACGATTCCACCTGCGGTGAGGCGGCATCGCGTCGGCTACCGCTGCCGCCGCGCCCGCTGACAGGGGGCGTACGTGACCGGCACCGATCGGGTCACGTACGCCCCGCTCGGTTCGGGCATGGGCAGGCGCAGCAGAGTCACTGGTCGCATTCGTCGTGGCGGCGCCAGCGGGTGGAGCTGAGTGCCTCGCTCGTGGCGAAGCCGTAGGCGCTGGTCGGGGTCAGCGCGTAGGCGTCGTATGGCGGGGGACCGGCGGTTGGGGCACCGTCGGCATCGTGAAGTGCGCCGTCGCGTGCGGTGACGTGCCAGTCGTACTTCTGTGCGTAGGCATGCGCGACGTCGCGCAGCCTGTCGTTCCGGTGTACCTTCGTCGCTCGGCCGTGCACCACATCGATGGATGGGGCGTTGGCGGCGATGACGCATTCTGGATTGATCGCGAGATTGCGTGCCTTACTGCTCCGGCCGGATGTGGCGAAATGCAGGGTGCCGTCCACCAGGACGGCAAGGACCGGCACCATGTGGGGGCGGGCGTCGGCGCCCGTTGTCACGAGCCAGTACGCGTCGGCGGTGCCGAGGCGCTCCATCGCCTCAGACCAGGGGGTGCCGGGCTGGCGCGAGGTGAGCGGCTCTGCGTGCAGTGGCTGAGTCACCTGGGTCTCCTCATGGCTGAGTGGCTGTCTCGAGGTGAGATGTCCGTCAGGAGGTCGCTGCTCATCTGGCTGCGGTAGGCGGCGGTACCGATGCCGCCTGGGACTGCCCCGCCGAGCTCCCCGCTTGGTGGTCATCGCTCCTCCGATGTGCCGAATGCGGCGAACCGCTGCACGCCGCCGACGTCGACGTCGAAGACGGCCCTGGCGCACCCGGCCACGATCCCGCGCGATCGTAGGCTGTCGACCGCCCGCCGCGCTGGGCGGGAACTGGGCGGGTGGGG
>NZ_POUB01000474.1 GCF_003236335.1 Micromonospora deserti | reverse complement strand
ACAGGGCCTGGCACCAGGCGGCCCACTCCCGACCGCCCCTGGCACCAGGCCCTGTGATGAGGCCGCGGGCGCCGCCCGCCACGCCCGACGAGGTGCACCCGGCGCTCGCCGCGCTGCGTGCCGCACGTCCTCGACGCGGTCGACCGGGCCGAAGGAAGCCTGGGCGGCGGGCCGCTCGGGCGTAACCCGGCCGGGGCGCGGCGCTGCCGCGCCGGTCGACCGCCGCACTCCCAGCCCGGGGCGACGCAAGCCCGCGCCGGCCCCCGATCGGGCCCCGGTCGGGTGAACCGGACCAGCCCTCGGTTACCCATCGGTAGCCTCAAGTCGTAGCCTGGTCCGGTGAACGCGACGGCGGAGTACCAGCAGGAGTTCGTCGAGGTCGACGGCGCCCGGATCGGCATCCAGGTGTACCCGGAGCCGGACGGCGCCGCCGACGCCCCGCTGGTGGTGGTCTCCCCGGCGATGGGGGTCCGGGCCCGCTACTACCGGCCGTTCGCCGCTGCCCTGCGCGCCGCCGGCCTCGCGGTGGCGGTGGCCGACCTGCGCGGCACCGGGGAGAGCACCCCACGACCGGCGCGCACCTGCCGCTACGGCTACACCGAACTGGCCACCGACGTGGGCGCGGTGCTCGCGGCGCTCAAGCCCCGGCGGGACGGGCGGAAGACGCTGCTGCTCGGGCACTCGCTCGGCGGGCAGGCCGCGCTGCTGCACCTCGCCCTGCACGGCGGTCACGACGTCGACGGGCTGGCGCTGGTCGCCGTCGGGATGCCGTGGTGGCGCAGCTACCCCGCCCCTCGGCGGTACGGGGTCCTGCCGTACACGCAGGGCATCGCCGCCACCGCCGCGCTGCTCGGTGTCTGGCCCGGCTGGGGCTTCGGCGGCCGGCAGGCGCGCGGGGTGATCCGCGACTGGGCGTACACCGCGCGGACCGGGCGGTTTCCGCGGCTGGACGGGATGGACGCGGAGGCGGCGGTGCGCGCGGTGCGCACCCCGGTGCTCGCGGTCAGCGTGGACGACGACCAGTACACGCCACACGAGACCCTCGACCACCTCTGCGGCAAGCTCGCCGCGGCGCCCGTCGTGCGCGAGCGCTACACGACCGCGCAGGCCGGCGCCCGCCTGGACCACTTCACCTGGGTACGGGCGTCCGCGCCGCTGGCGGCCCGGGTGGCCCGGTTCGCCGCCGGCCTGCCGGCCCGGTGAGCCCCGTCGGGCAGCCACCCGCCGCCCGGTGGGACTCACGCCGCCCCGTCGAGTGGCACCCTGCCGCCGTCCCGTTCCACCCCGCGTCCCACCATGCCCACCCGGCGGCACCTGCGCGGTGCTCCTCCCCGGAGGCCGTGGTTACCGGGCCGGGATCTCCCGGTCTCCGCCGGAACCCGCAACCGCGCGCGGTATCGGCGGGTGACGGGCGGGATTAGCCGGACGGGCGGCGGGTATGCCGCGGCGCCCGACACGGTGGAAGGGGAACAGATGTCCGAACGGCACACGGCGCTGCGCTCGATGCACGACCTGGGCCTGGCGGCCTGGTTCGGGGGCTCCCTGATGGGAGCGCTCGGCGTCAACGGGGCGGCGGCACGCATCAACGACTCGACCCAGCGGTTGCCGGTGGCCTCCGCGGGCTGGGCCAAGTGGACCCCGGTCAACGCCGCGGCCATCGGCGCCCACCTGGCCGGAGCGGTCGGTGAACTGGTGAAGGAGAGCCCGCGGATGGCCTCGCAGGCGGGGGTGGGCAAGGCGAGCACACTGAAGACCGCGCTGACGGTCAGCGCGCTGGCGGTGACCGGCTACAGCCGGCTGCTCGGCATGCGGTTGGAGAAGTCCGGGAACCCGCCGGTCGACGGCATTACGAGGCCGAACCACGAGACGCCGTCGAACGTGGCGGCCAACCAACGGCAGATGAGACTGCTCCAGTGGGCGGTCCCGGCGCTGACCGGCACACTCATCGTGGTCACCGCGTACATGGGCGAGCAGCAGAAGCCGGGGCAGGTGTTCCGGGGGATGCTGGCCCGGCTTCTGCTGCTCGCCCATGTAC
>NZ_POUB01000473.1 GCF_003236335.1 Micromonospora deserti | reverse complement strand
GCGGGGGTGGCCGGTGCCGCGGGAGGGCCCCCTGATACGGGCACGGAGACGGGCCCGCCCGGCGGTGCGGTGGGCGCGGCAGCGGGGGCCGCGGCCCGGAGCGTGCCCGGCGCTGGCTCCCCGGTGCCGGCTGGAGCGGCCGGCGCGGTCCAGCCGGGCATCAGCTCCGGCCAGAGCGTCGCCGCCACCGCCCGGCCACGCCCCAACCGGTGCCCGGCCCGCCGGTGCCGCTCGCCGAGGACCGCCGCCAGGTAGACCGACTCCGGCATGCCCGGCGGCGGGGGCGGGGTGGTCGCCGCCGCGACCTCCGCCCACAATCCGCGGCCCAGCCGCCCGCGCGCCGGCTCCGCGAGCTGGTGCACCCGCGCCAGGTACTGCCGCGCGGCCAGCGCCAGGCCGTCGTTCATCCGGCTCAGGTCCAGGGTGTACGCCCAGCCGACCAGCGCCGGCACCGCGGTCGGGACGGGCCGCCAGACCGCCGCCGTACGGGTGTGCACGACCAGCGTGCCCGCCACCAGGTCACCGAGCCGGCGACCACGCCGGTCGGTCAGCATCACCGTCACCCCGGCCATCCAGCTCAACAGCGGCAGCACCAGGCCGGGCCACTCGACCGCCACGCCGACCAGGGCCCGGGTCAGCGACTGCCGGACCCCCACCGGGGCGCCGTCGGAGCTGACCACCCGCAGCCCCACCGCCATCTTGCCCGGCGTGCGACCGTGGTTGAACCGCTCCCAGAGCACCGGGTAACCGACCAGCACCAGGACCATCGCGACCACCCCGACCGCGTTGGCCAGCGCCGCGTCTACCAGGAACATCGGCATGGCGGTGAGCACCATCCCGACCAGCAGGGACAGGGCCAGCGCGATCAGCAGCTGGACCAGGACGTCGAGCAGCAGCGCGAGCACCCGGGAGCCGATCCGGGCGGCCCGGACGTCCAGCTCCACCGCCTCGCCGCTGACCAGCCCGGCATCCCCCCAGGAGGCGGGCCGGGCCGGCGATCGTGGTTGCGCGCTCACCCCGACAGTGAACACTATGATCGCCGGACGGGGGGTGGCGGTGGATCTCGACGCGTACGTCGCGGAGCACGGCGGGGAGTGGCGGCGGCTGGAGGAGCTCTCCGGTCGTGGCCGGCTCGACGCGGACGAGATCGACGAGCTGGTCGCCCTCTACCAGCGCGCGGCCACCCAGCTTTCCGTGCTGCGCAGCCGGTCGCCCGACCCGGCGCTGGTCGGCCAGCTCTCCCAGGTGGTGCTGCGGGCCCGGGCCCGGCTCACCGGCCGTCCGCGCCCGTCCTGGGCGGCGGTCGGGCGCTTCCTGCTGGCCGGGTTCCCCGGCGCGGTCCACCGGGCCTGGCCGTGGTGGTGCGGGGTGGCGACCGGGTTCAGCCTGCTCACCTTCTTTCTGATCTGGTTCGTCGCCGGTAACCCGGACACCGCGTCCGCGTTCATCGGCGAGGAGGCCGCTGTGGATCTGGTGGAGTCCGGCTTCGCCGGCTACTACACCGAGTTCACCGCGCCGACCTTCGCCTTCCACCTGTGGACGCACAACGCCTGGCTCGCCGCCCAGTGCCTGGCCTCCGGGGTGCTGATCGTCCCGGTGGGCTGGCTGCTGTGGCAGAACGCGCTCAACATCGGCGTGGTCGGCGGGGTGATGGTCTCCTACGGCCGGGCGGACGTCTTCTTCGGCCTGATCACCCCGCACGGGCTGCTGGAGCTGACCGGGGTCTTCGTGGCGGCCGGGGTCGGTCTGCGTACCGGCTGGGCGTGGATCGCGCCGTCCGCAGGGCTGAGCCGGGGGCAGGCGGTGGCCCGGGCGGGCCGCGACGGCATCCTGGTCGCCGTCGGGCTGGTCGGGCTCTTCGCGGTCTCCGCCGTGATCGAGGCGTTCGTGACCCCGGCCCCCGTCCCGGTCCCGCTCCGCGTCGGCCTTGGCGCCGCCGTCTGGCTCGCGTTCCTGGCGTACGTCCTCCTCCTCGGCCGCCGCGCCCCCCGCTCCCCCGCCGATCCCCGTTGATACTCGTTGATCATGAGGTTGGCGGCGTTTCCGCTCTCCAGGAC
>NZ_POUB01000472.1 GCF_003236335.1 Micromonospora deserti | reverse complement strand
CCATCGCCCCGCCCGCCACGCTGGCGGTACCGCTGGCGTCCGGCCCACCGCTGTGGTGCCGGGCGTGGTCGAGCAGGTCGGCGACGACGATCGCCGCCTGGTACATGGCGATGTGGGTGAACGCGCCCTCGCCGGTGACGTCGCCGACCGCCCAGATCCCGTCGGTGACCTGCAGCCGGTCGTCGACCGGCAGGTAGCGCTGGTCGGCGGCCACGCCCACGGTGTCCAGCCGTAGTTCGTCCAGGTGGGCCCGGCGGCCGGTGACCACCAGCAGCCGCTCGGCGGTAGACTCCGCCCCGCCGGCCCCGCGCAGGACGAAACCCCGCCCGTCGTGGTCGACCCGTTCGGCCCGTACCCCGGTGTGGATCTCGACACCGTCGGCGCGCAGCGCGGCGGCGGCCACCTCGGACGCCTCCGGTTCCTCGACGGCGAGCACCCGGTCCAGCGCCTCCACCACGGTGACCCGGACCCCGAACCGGGCGAAGACCTGGGCCAGCTCCAGCCCGATCGCCCCGCCGCCGAGCACCAGCAGCGACTCCGGCAGCTGCTCGACCTCGATCGCCTGGCGGTTCGTCCAGTACGGGGTGTCGGCCAGCCCGTCGATCGGCGGCACCGACGGCCTGGTGCCGGTGCCCAGCACGATCCCGTGCCGGGCCTGGAACACCTGGTCACCGACCCGTACCCGGCCGGGCCCGTCGAGCCGGCCGCTGCCCCGGACGAACCGGCCGCCCTTGCCGGTGAACCGCTCCACCGCGACCCGGTCGTCCCAGTGGTCGGTCGCCTCCTCACGGATCCGCTTCGCCACCGGCGCCCAGTCCGGCCGGACCTGCGCCGTGCCGGCGAGCCCGTCAACCCGGCGCGCCTCGGCGATCGCGTTGGCCGCCCGGATCATCATCTTGCTGGGAACGCACCCCCAGTACGGGCACTCCCCGCCGACCAGGTCCCGCTCGATGCCGACGACGGTGAGCCCGGCCTCGGCGAGCCGCCCGGCCACCTCCTCGCCGCCGACGCCGAGCCCGATCACGACCACGTCCACCAGTTCCGGCTCCGCCACCCCGCCAGCATTCCGCACCGCCGCGCCACGGGCCAGCGGCCCGCGCCGAATTCTCGGTGCCGGTGACGGTTCCGGCCGCCTACGGTGACCTGATGCGCGCGCGCTTCTCGGCGGTCCACGACTGCTTCCACGACCTCCTCGCCGCCGGCCGGGAGACCGGGGCCAGCCTGGCGATCCGGTACGACGGCGCGCCGGTGGTGGAGCTGACCGGCGGGGAACGGGCGCCCGGGCGGCCGTGGCGACCGGACACCCTGGTCAACGTCTACTCGGTCGGCAAGCCGCTGGCCGCGCTCTGCCTGCTGATGCTCGTGGACCGCGGGCGGGTCGACCTGGACGACCCGGTGGCCGCACACTGGCCGGGCTTCCGCACCCCCGCCACGGTCCGGCAGGCGCTCACCCACACCGCCGGGCTGCCGGCCTTCCCGGTACCCCGGCCCGCCGCCGCGGTCGCCGACTGGGACCTGCTCGCCGCCGACCTCGCCGGCGCCGAGCCGGAGTGGACGCCGGGCTCCGTCGCGGGCGAGCACGCCTGGACGTACGGGCACCTGGTCGGCGAGCTGGTCCGGCGGGTGGACGGGCG
The DNA here is from genome assembly GCF_003236335.1 of Micromonospora deserti. Classification (GTDB taxonomy): domain Bacteria; phylum Actinomycetota; class Actinomycetes; order Mycobacteriales; family Micromonosporaceae; genus Micromonospora; species Micromonospora deserti. Next base: position 451 of record NZ_POUB01000472.1, on the reverse strand, counting down.
CCCGGTGGGCCGGTTCCTGGCCGAGGAGATAGCCGGCCCGTGGCGGCTGGACCTCGGCTTCGGCCTCGACGAGCCGGACCGGCGGCGCTGCGCCGACCTGACCTACGGCGACCCGGGGTGGCCGGTCCGGGCCGCCGGCGAGCCCGGGTCGCTGTGGGCGCGGGCGGTGGGCAACCCGGCCGGCGGCCTGGACCTGGCGGTGGTGAACGGCCAGCTGTGGCGGGGCGCGGAGGTGCCGGCGGTCAACCTGCACGCCACCGCGCCCGCGCTGGCCCGCCTGTACGCGGGCCTGCTCGCCGGCGGCACCCTCGACGGCGTGCGCCTGTTCAGCCCCGACCTGGTGGCCGAGGCGACCCGGGTCCAGTACGACGGCGACGACCTGCTGCTCGGCCGGCGGACCCGGTGGACGCTGGGCATGCAGCGGGAGGAGGACGGGAGCTGGGGCATGGGC
>NZ_POUB01000471.1 GCF_003236335.1 Micromonospora deserti | reverse complement strand
GTGCCGGGCGGGTACCGCCGATGACGACCGCAGCCGCCGTCCGCTGTGCTCCGTCCGCCGAGGAGGGCACCATGGGGATCCCCCTACCGCCGCTGCCGCCCATCCCCGCCGCGGCCGGCTACCGGCCGGGCGGGCGCAGTGTCGCCGACATCGTCGACGCCGAGCACCGGCAGCTGCTGGAGCTGGTGCGGCGGCTGACCGACCCGGAACCCGGGCCGGAGCGCGGCCGGGAGGTGCTCACCGCCGCGCTGTCGCGGCACCTCTCCGCCGAGGAGCAGTACCTGCTGCCCGCCGTCCGCGCCGCCGTACCCGGAGCGCGGGTCGACCGAGTCATCAACGCCGACGCCGCCCTGCTCACCGCCCTGAAGGAGCCGGCCGACCACGGGCTCGCCGCGGTCGCCGAGCGGATACGCCGGCACGTCGGCGAGGTCGGCGCGCTGGTGGCGGCGCTGTGCGAGGCGGCCAGCACGGAGGAGCTGATCCGGCTGGGCAACCGGCTGGAGATCGCCGAGGAGGCGGCGCCGACCCGGCCGCACCCGGGCACTCCGGCGACCCCGCCGTGGAACCGGATCGTCGAGCCGGCGCTCGGCGTGCTCGACAAGGTACGCGACGTGGTCAGCGGCCGCCGCACGTACCTGGCCGATCTGCCGGCGCCGCCGGCGGGCCGTGCCGACGCGTGACCATCACCACACCGGATCGACCGGACATCGGGGACCGTTGATCCGTCCGGGGCCTTCCGCCGGCCGCGTGGCGGTCCTACCGTCACTCTATGAATCTGGAGCTGCGACACCTGCGGGTGCTCTGCGCGATCGCGGAAACTGGGAGCGTGACCAAGGCGGCGTCGACGCTGGGGCTGGCCCAGCCGGCGCTCACCGCCCAGCTCCAGCGCATCGAACGGACGCTGGGCGGCCCGTTGTTCGAGCGGGACCGTCGCGGCGCCCGCCCGACCGCCCTCGGCGAGCTGGTGCTCGCTCGGGCCCGGGTGCTGCTGCCGGCGATGAAGGGCCTCCAGGACGAGGCGGCGCGGCTGGCCGGCGCCGGGGACACCCGACGGCGGTACCGGTTCGGCGGGGTGAACAGCCCGATCCTTGGCCGGCTGGTGCACCGGCTCGCCGCCGAGCAGCCGCAGGCCCAGATCACCACCCACGCCTCCTGGTCGGCCGACGAGCTGGCCCAGCTGGTGGCCGGCGGGCGGCTGGACTTCGCGCTGATCGGGGTGTGCGGCGACGCCACCCCGCCGGCGGAGAGCGGGCTGTGCTGGCGGGAGGTGTCGGTCGACCCGGTGCTGGTGATGCTGCCGGAGACCCACCCGCTGGCCGACCGGGACGAGGTGCGCCTGGTCGACCTGCGCCACGAGCAGTGGGTGGCCGCGCCGGGCGACGGCTGCTTCGGCGACTGCTTCGCCGCCGCCTGCGCCCGCGCCGGCTTCACCCCCCGAAAGGTGTACGAGGCCGACGTACGGGTCTGCATCGACATGGTGGACGCGGGCGAGGCGGTGGCCCTGTGCCAGGCCACCTTCCGCCCGGTCGCCGGCCTGGTGACCCGGCGGCTGACCGGGACGCCGCTGCGCTGGCGGCTGCTCCTGGGCTGGCACCCGGACGCGCCCGCCGCCCGGGTCGCCGACCTGGTGCTGGAGACGGCACTGGCGGCGTACACCGACTCGCTGGCGGCACATCCGAGGTATCTGTCCTGGCTGCTGGGCAACCCGGGCTTCGGGGTGCGGGGCCCGGCGACGACCGGACCGGTCGCCGGCGCCAACGGGGTGCGAACCGCGTAGCGACGGGTATCTGGGCGGACATGACCGACCTCTACCCCGCCGCCGACGACCGGGAACTGCTCCGCCAGGCGGCCGCCGCGCACACCGCCGCCGCCCGGGACGTGGAGAGCTTCCTGCGCCGCCTACCGCAGGTGCCCGACCCGGCCGACATCACCGAGTACGCCAACCTGCTCACCCGCGAGGAGCGGGCGCGCGCCGACCGGGAGACCGCCGCCGACGTCGCCGGTCTCACCATCCCCAGCCTCGAATCCGACCAGGGCTGACACGTGAGCCGCCCGGCTCACCCCCATTCAGGGTGCTGCCGCAGGCTGCCGAGTTACCAGCCCGCCAGCCGGGGGTGGGGG
>NZ_POUB01000470.1 GCF_003236335.1 Micromonospora deserti | reverse complement strand
GGCCCGGCGTCCCCGTCGGTTGCCCCGCCCACCGCCGTGGCGTGCGGCTCGGGCGGGTCGCGCAGGTCCAGGGCGGGGGCAAAGGTGACCGTGCCGGAGCAGCGGTCCACCCGGTACACCTTGGCCTGCGGGCCGACGCCGGCGAAGCTGTCCACCGGCCGCCAGATCTCGAAGGTGCGGCCCTCGTGCTCCCGGGCGGCGGCGCCCAGCTCCACCGTCCCGGCCGGCACCTCCACCCCGAGCAGCAGGTCCAGCGGCTCGGCGGTACGCGCCAGCGGCGCCCGGGCGGCCCGCAGCACCTGGCCGGGCTGCCCGGTGCCGAGGCCGAGCAGTTCCGCCTCGACCGGCTCGCAGTGGTGCATCCGGACGGTCACCTCGACCTGGCCGGCGGGCAGCAGCGCCGGCTCGGTGGTCACGAAGACGACCGGCCGGGGATCCGCCCCACGCGCGGCGGCGACCCGGGTGCCGGCCGGGATCCGGATCGGACCGGAGCCGCCCGCGGTGCGGGTGAACCGGACGTCCGCCCAGGCCACCGACGGGGCGTGCTGGGCCACCCCGAGCAGGTTGAGGAACGCCACGTACGCCTTCTCCGGCAGCTGGTTCAGCCGGTAGATCATCACCTCGGTGAGGTACGCGAACGCCTCCAGCAGGGCGATGCCCGGGTCATGCGCCGACAGGTCGGTCCACCCGGGGCAGGACTGCCGGATCCGCTCCCGCGCCTCGGTGACCAGGTCCAGGAAGGTACGGTCGTCCAGGTGCGGCACGGGCAGGGTCATGACGCTCCTCCCTCCGGCCCGTCGGCCGCCCGGCTGGGCGGCGGACCGTCAGCCGGATCGTCGGCGGGCAGCAGGTCGACCGAGAAGACCAGCTGGCCGGGCGCGAGGCTGGCGCGGATCCGGTAGTCCAGCCGGATCACCAGCCGCCACGGGTCGTCCGGGTCCGGGCCGGCGTCGACGTCGAGCACCTCCACCCGGGGCTCCCACCGGGTCACCGCCGCCCGCACGTAGTGCACGGCCAGCCCGGCGGTGGTGTCGTCGTTCGGCGCGAAGACGAGCCGGTGCAGCCGGGAGCCGTACCCGGGGCGCATCAACCGTTCGCCGGGCGTGGTCGACAGCAGCAGGAACAGCGCCTGGCGTACGGCCTCGTCGCCCTCGGTCATCGCCAGCCCGCCGGCGGCGGTCAGCGCGAGACCACCGGTCCGACCGGAGTCGAAGCCGGCGCCGACGAACCGGAAGGCCCTCACCGGTCCGCGCCCAGGAAGCTCTGGCGCGGGTCGCGCACTCGGTGGTGGACCAGCCCCGGCGGGGTGCCGTCGGTGAACCCGTCCAGGTGGGACAGGACGATCCGGTGGCCGTCGACGCGCAGCCAGTCGCTGTAGCCGACCCGCACCCGCAGCGTCTTCGCGCACGGTTTGACCGTCGGCCCGTAGTTCGGGCAGGCAGTGATCTCCCGCCCCTCCGGGTCGTCGTCGACGAGCACCGGCGACCCGGTGACCCGCACCCACTGCTGCGCGGCCCGGTTGCGCACCCGGCCGTCGTGGTCGCACCGGATCACCGAGCCGAGATGGATCCACCGCATCAGCCGCCTCCTTCGTGGTGGGCGCGGGCCAGCGCCCGGGCCTGCCGCGCGGCGGTGGCCGGGTCCTCGGTCGCCTCGGCGTGCAGGAAGTCGACGCTGCGGGCCCGCACGACCATGGCCCGCCCGGGCGCGGAAAGCACCAGGTCGGTCGCCGCGTGCAGGGTGGTCAGCTCGGGGGTCAGCTCCAGCCAGCTGCCGCCCTCGGTGGCCAGCCGCAGGCTGCCCGCCGCGTCGTCCACCACCACCGACTGCCCGCCGGCGGTCCGCAGCGACCAGCGGCGCGCCCGCCCGTCGTCGATCCCCGCGTCGTACGGCTCGACCGCGCCGAAGAGCGAGCCGAGCACGATCCCGGCGGCCGGCTCGCCCCCGGGCAGCGCCACCAGTACGGTGTCCCGCGGGTCGGGCAGCGCCACGATCCCCTTGCCCCGGCCGGCGCCCGGGCAGAGCACCGCCAGCCACCCGGCGTCCAACCCCCCGTACGCGGGCAGTTCCACCCGCACCCGGCCCAGCCCTTCCGGGTCGGTGACGTCGGTGACCGCGCCGAGGGTGACC
>NZ_POUB01000046.1 GCF_003236335.1 Micromonospora deserti | reverse complement strand
GGTCCTGATCGCCGCAGTCTGGCTTCGATGACCGGCCGGCACGTGTCAGGTGCTCTTGAGGTGCAGAGACAGGACCAACGCAGAGGAGACTGCCAGCTCACGGTCAAGTAGCTCATCCCGAGGCGCCACCGGCCCCGCCGCGCGACGAGGCGGAGGTGGCCCGGGAGATCTGCCTGCGCCAGCTCGCCGTCCGGCCGCGTACCCGGGCCGAGCTGGCCGGCGCGCTCGCCAGGCGGGGGATCTCGGCGGAGGTTTCGGCGGAGGTGCTCGACCGCTACGACGAGGTCGGCATCATCGACGACGCGGCCTTCGCCCGGGCCTGGGTGTCCAGCCGGCACGCCGGCCGGGGGTTGGCCCGCCGGGCGCTCGCCAACGAGCTGCGCCAGCGCGGGGTCGACGGCGACATCGCCAGCGAGGCGCTTGGCGAGCTGGACGAGGACACCGAGGCCGAGACGGCGCGCGCCCTGGTCGAGCGGAAGCTGCGGACCGCCCGGGGCGAGCCGGACGCGGTGTTCCGCCGGTTGGTCGCCATGCTGGCCCGCAAGGGCTATCCGCCGGGGGTGGCGATCCGCGCGGTGAAGGACGCGCTCGCCGCGCAGAGCGCCGAGGCGGCCGAGTTCGCCGAGCAGATCGACGCCGACGCCCTCGCCGACGCCGAGGGCGACCTCGACCGCGACATCCGCCCAGCCGGGTGATCGGGCCCGGGGTGGTCGACGCCAGCGGCTCTGCGGCGGTCGCGGTCATGCCGCAGACCATCGAGTGCCCTCCCGGCCGAGGTCCGTCCCGGTGCCGGGGCCGCTGACGGCCTGGCGTTGAGGAGCCTCGACCTGCTATCGAGCGGCCCGCGCGCCGCGTTTGTCCCCTGGTGTCCGGCTCGAATTCACCATTCCGTGACCCGACGACTTCTCTCCGTTCGGGGGGTTTGATCATGAGTTCTTGACCAGAGCGGCCCCGGCGACCTAGCCTCGCCATACAGGCTCACATTGCCCGACCAGCGCAGGCTAAGCGCACAACATAGATCGCGTAACAGAACAGCATCACTTTGGCCGGTTCCCCGGCCTGGCGGCACCCGGACAGGCCGGTCCGGCGGTGACGCGACAACTGCACCCGACCGCCGACGATGCCCCGGCACGCCGGCGGAGAAAGCTCACCCACGGCCAGCCGCTCCGGTCGGGCGTCCAGAGCCGCAGGAGCGCGCCCACCCGGCACGATGACTGCGGCGCCGACGTTCAGGGGAGGCGGCCATGACGGGGTGGCACAGGTTCACCGGCGGTCCGGGTGAGGTCCCGGCATGAGCGCTTTCGATGCGGTGATCCTCGCGGCCGTGCTGCTCCTGACCCTGGTCGTGCTCGGCGCGGTGCTGCTCGGGGTCCGGGCGCTGCGCGGGCTGCACACGGCCCCGGCGCCCGAGGACCCGGCTTTCATCGCCGAGAAGGACCGCCAGGAGCAGTCCCTCGCGGCGCTGCGGACCGCGGCCGACGAAGCCAACAGCACCATCGACGTGGCGAAGTCCGCCGCCGCGGCGGCCCGCGCCGAGGCGGCCGCGGCCAAGGCCGAAGCGAAGGCCGCGCGGGCGGAGGCCCGGCGGGTGCTCGACGACGCGCGGGCCGAGGCTGACACCATCCTGGAGCGGGCCCACAAGCAGGCCGAGGCGGACGCGGAGCAGTTGCGGGCGACGGCCCGGCGCAGCGGCGAGCGGGAGGTCGCCGTGCTGGCCGCGACCACCCGCGAGCAGGCCGCCGAGGTCGAACGGCGGGCCGCCCGGATGGACGAGCGGGAACGGCTGCATACCGAGGAGGTGGAGCGGCTCGCCGAACGGGAGCGTCAGCTCACCGCCGCCAGCGCCGCCCTGGCCGCCCGGGAGTCCGCGCTCGCCCACCGCGAGGCCGAGCTGGCCGAGGCGGAGGAGCAGCGCCGACGCGAGCTGGAGCGGGTCGCCGGGCTGACCGCGGACGTCGCCCGGGCCGAGCTGATCGAGGCGATCGAGGGGCAGGCCAAGCGGGAGGCGGCGCTGCTGGTCCGGGACATCGAGGCGGATGCCCGCACCACCGCCGAGCAGCGCGCCCGGCACATCGTGGTCGACGCCATCCAGCGGGTGGCCAGCGAGCAGACCGCGGAGAGCGTGGTCAGCGTCCTGCACCTGCCCGGCGACGAGATGAAGGGCCGGATCATCGGCCGGGAGGGTCGCAACATCCGGGCCTTCGAGTCGGTCACCGGGGTCAACCTGATCATCGACGACACGCCGGAGGCGGTGCTGCTCTCCTGCTTCGACCCGGTCCGCCGGGAGGTCGGCCGGCTCACCCTGGAAAAGCTGGTGCTGGACGGCCGGATCCACCCGCACCGGATCGAGGAGGTCTACGACCTCGCCCGGCACGAGGTGGACCAGCTCTGCCAGCGGGCCGCCGAGGACGCCCTGGTCGAGGTCGGCATCACCGAGATCCACCCGGAGCTGGTCACCCTGCTCGGCCGGCTGCGCTACCGGACGTCGTACGGGCAGAACGTGCTCAAGCACCTGGTGGAAACCGCGCACATCGCCGGCATCATGGCCGCCGAGCTGCGGCTGGACGTGCCCACCATCAAGCGGTGCGCGTTCCTGCACGACATCGGCAAGGCGCTCACCCACGAGGTGGAGGGCAGCCACGCCATCATCGGCGCCGACCTGGCCCGCAAGTACGGCGAGAGCGAGGACGTGGTGCACGCCATCGAGGCGCACCACAACGAGGTGCCCCCGCAGACCATCGAGGCCGTGCTCACCCAGGCCTCCGACGCCTGCTCCGGCGGCCGGCCGGGCGCCCGCCGGGAGAGCCTGGAGGCGTACGTCAAGCGGCTGGAGCGGATCGAGGAGATCGCGGCGGGCAAGCTCGGGGTGGAGAAGGTCTTCGCGATGCAGGCGGGTCGGGAGATCCGGGTGATGGTCAAGCCGGAGGACGTCGACGACATCGGCGCGGCGGTGCTGGCCCGGGACGTGGCCAAGCAGATCGAGGAGGAGCTGACCTACCCGGGCCAGATCCGGGTCACCGTGGTCCGCGAGTCCCGGGTCACCGAGATCGCCCGCTGACCCCCGGGGACAGCGGACGGGCCGGCCCTGGACGCCAGGGCCGGCCCGTTTCGCCACGTGGTTGGGTGTCGCCGGGCCGGTGAGTCGTCGAACTCAGGTGGTGGTGCCGGCCACGGCCTCGGTGCCTAGCTGGGCGTCACCGGCGCCGGTGCGGGGCGCGGCGGAGCGACGGCCCCGGGCGAGCCGGCGCTGGACGTACTGGGCCAGCTTCGACAGCGAGTAGTTGATCACGATGAACATCACGCCGATCACGAAGTACGTCTGGATCGGGTTGTCCAGCGACCCGATGATCTGCTCCGCGATGGTCAGGGTCTCCTCGTAGCTGATGATGAAGCCGAGCGAGGTGTCCTTGAGCACGACGACGAGCTGGCTGATCAGCGCCGGCAGCATGATCCGGAACGCCTGCGGCAGCAGGATCATCCGGGTGGTCTGCAGCGGGGAGAGCCCGATCGCGGACGCCGCCTCCGCCTGCCCGCCGGGCAGTCCCTCCATGCCCGAGCGGAGGATCTCGGCGATCACCACGGAGTTGTAGATGGTCAGGCCGATGACCAGGTACCAGAGGGTGTCGAAGGTGACGCCGAACTCGGGGAACCCGCGGGCCACGAAGAAGATGGTGATCACCACGGGCAGGCCGCGGAACACCTCGACGCAGACCCGGGTGACCGCCGAGAGCAGGGCGCTCAGGCCGCGCAGCAGGTAGGACAAAGGGGTGGCGAACCCGGTGAACCGGCGGCGGGCCAGGCTCTTGAGCTGGACCCGCAGCACCGCCAGCAGAGTGCCGACCACCAACGACGAGACGATGGCCAGCGCCGCGGCCATCAGGGTGTTCTTGAAGCCGATGCCGATGCGTTCCCAGACCAGCGGGAAGCTCTCGTCGGAGGGGTCGATCAGCGGACCCCAGAGCTCCATCGAGAACTGGCCCTTGCCGTCCAACGGACGGTAGATCAGGAAGTACGCGCCGACCACCAGCAGGACGGTGGCGACCACACTGCCGATCAGTGTGACGCGGCGCTGCCGGGGGCCGGGAACGTCGTAGAGGACGCTCTGCTCACTCATCGGGCCACCGCCTGTCGCTTCTCGATCCGGTCGAGGAAGGCGCCGAGGGGAACGGTCATGATCAGGTAGCCGATCGAGATGCCGATGGCGACCGGCACGAACGCGTAGCCCTCGGCTGAGGTGAGCTGGTCGGCGGTCTGGGACAGGTCACCGACGACCCCGAAGAAGCCGACGAGCGCCGAGTTCTTGATCATCGCGATGATCACCGAGCCGAGCGGCACGATCGAGGCCTTCCAGGACTGCGGCAGCACGACGTACCGCAGGTTCTGCCCGAAGGTGAGCCCCAGCGATCGGGCGGCCTCCGCCTGGCCGGGGGGGACCGCGTTCACCCCGGAGCGCAGGGCCTCGCAGACGAAGGCCGCGGTGTAGAGCACCAGCGCGATCAGTGCGAAGCGGAAGTACGGCAGGTCGGTACCGAGCCGGCTGAACACGACGTCGAGACCGGGGATGCGGAGGAAGTCGGCGTTGGAGCCGAGCGCCGGCAGACCGAACGCGGCGAAGAACATCACCACGGTCAGCGGCATGTTGCGGAAGACGTTCACGTAGCCGGTGCCGACCGCCCGCAGCGGCGGCACCGGCGAGATCCGCAGTACCGCCACGACGGCGCCCAGGATCAGGGCGCCGAGCGCGGCGAGTACGCAGATCTGGAGGGTGAGCCAGAAGCCCCCCGCGAAAACGTCGAACCGGTCGATGAGCACACTCACGGGTCGGTCGTCCTCCCCACCCTCCAGACCAGCAGGAATCAGTAGCGGTTGACGGTGGGCGCGTCACCCAGCTCGGCACCGAACTTGCCGGCGGTGTCGTCCCAGGCCTTCTTCCAGCTGCCGTCGGCGAACGCCTTCTCCAGCGTGTCGTTGATGAAGGTGCGGAAGTCGGTGTCCTCCTTCTTCACCCCGATGCCGTACGGCTCCTTGGTGAAGTTGTCACCGGCGAGCTTGAACGAGGCCTCGTCCTTGGCGATGTAGCCGAGCAGGATGACGTTGTCCGTGGTGACCGCGTCGACCTGGCCGCCCTTGAGGGCGTCGCGGCACTTGTCGTAGGTGTCGAAGAGCACCAGCTGGGTGGCGACGTCCTTGACGTACTTCTTGATCTCCTCGGCCGGAGTGGAGCCGGTGACCGAGCAGACCTTCTTGGTGCCGTCCTTGAACGAGTCCGGGCCGGTGATGGCGGTGTCGTCCTTCTTCACCATGATGTTCTGGCCGGCCTCGTAGTACGGCCCGGCGAAGGCGATGCGCTCCTTGCGCTTGTCATTGATCGTGTACGTCGCCGCGACGAAGTCGACGGTGCCGTTGACGATCACGTCCTCGCGGACCTTCGAGGGGGCCTCGACCCACTCGATCTTGTCCTCGGGGATGCCGAGCTCCTTGACGATGATCTTCGCGACCTCGACGTCGAAGCCCTCCGGCTTGCCCGACAGCCCCTTCTGGCCGAAGCCCGGCTGGTCGAACTTCGTGCCGATCTTGATGGACTGGGCCTTGTTCAGCCGCTCCATCGTGGTGCCGGCGGCGAACGACTTGCTGCCGGCGCCGGTGCCCTCTCCGGCATCGTCGCCACCGCAGGCGGTCATGCCGAGCGCCAGGGTGGCGGCCGCCGCGAGTGCGGCTACGCGCGTGATACGCATGCTCTTCTCCTTCTTCGAAGGAACTCGCCGGGGAACGGCTCGCTCCACGTACGGACGCCTAGTGCGTGAGGATCTTGGAGAGGAAGTCCTTGGCCCGCTCGCTGCGCGGGTTGGCGAAGAACTCCGCCGGGGGAGCATCCTCGACCAGCTGGCCGTCGGCCATGAAGATGACCCGGTTGGCCGCGTGCCGGGCGAAGCCCATCTCGTGGGTGACCACGACCATCGTCATGCCGTCGCGGGCCAGCGAGGTCATCACGTCCAGCACCTCGCCGACCATCTCCGGGTCCAGCGCGCTGGTCGGCTCGTCGAAGAGCATCGCCTTGGGCTGCATGGCGAGCGCGCGGGCGATCGCGGCGCGCTGCTGCTGGCCGCCGGAGAGCTGGGCCGGGAACTTGTCGGCCTGGTTGGCGATGCCGACCCGGTCGAGCAGGGCCAGCGCCCGTTCCCGGGCCACGGCCGGCTTCTCCCTGCGGACCTTGATCGGGCCGAGGGTGACGTTCTCCATGATGGTCTTGTGCGCGAAGAGGTTGAACGACTGGAAGACCATGCCGACCTCGCTGCGCAGCTTGGCCAGGGCCTTGCCCTCGGCCGGCAGCGGCTGCCCGTCGAAGGTGATGGTGCCGGAGTTGATCGGCTCCAGCCGGTTGATCGTGCGGCAGAGCGTCGACTTCCCGGAGCCCGACGGGCCGATCACCACGACCACCTCGCCCCGGCCGACCGACAGCGAGACGTCGTCGAGCACGTGCAGCGGCCCGAACCACTTGTCGACCGCATCCAACACGATGAGCGGTTCGCCCGTCGTCACGTCGTCCACCGTCCCTGTCGTCGCCGCAGCCGGGTCTGATGAGCCCGGTTGGGCCACTGTAGGCGGGGGGATGTGGCGGAATGCAACTCAGATGGTCACGGAGCGGTAACACCATCGGGGATCGGTGCCGGGAGTCCGATTTCGATGTGACCTTCCGTCGTGGGTGGCGCGGGCGACGGTCCGCGGAGATCATGTTGGGGTGACCGAAACGGTACGGCTGACCCGGTACGCCCGCGGCGGCGGCTGCGCCTGCAAGATCCCTCCCGGCGAGCTGGAGGCGATGGTCGCCGGCCTCGGTCCGGTCGGTGGTGCCGCCGCCGACCTGCTGGTGGGCCTGGACCACGGCGACGACGCGGCAGTGGTCCGCCTCGACGAGCGGACCGGGCTGGTCAGCACCGCCGACTTCTTCACCCCGGTGGTCGACGACGCGTACGACTGGGGACGGATCGCCGCCGCCAACGCCTTGTCGGACGTGTACGCGATGGGCGGCGTCCCGCTGGTCGCGCTGAACCTGCTCTGCTGGCCGCGCGACGTGCTGCCGCTGGAGCTGGCCCGCGAGGTGCTCCGCGGTGGCCTGGACGTGACCCGGCAGGCCGGCTGCCACCTGGCCGGCGGGCACAGCGTCGACGACGACGGCCCGAAGTACGGCCTCGCCGTCACCGGAGTGGTCCGGCCCGAGGAGCTGATCACCCTCGACGCGGGCCGGCCGGGGGTACCGCTGTCGCTGACCAAGCCGCTCGGTGTCGGGGTGCTCAATACCCGGCACAAGGCCACCGGGGAGAGCTTCCCGGCGGCGGTCGCCGCGATGACCACGCTCAACCGGGACGCCGCCCGGGCCGCGGTGGCGGCCGGCGTGCGCTGCGGCACCGACGTGACCGGGTTCGGGCTGCTCGGCCACGCGTCGAAGCTGGCCCGGGCCAGCCGGCTGACGGTGGCGATCGAGGCCGCCCGGGTACCCCTGCTGGCCGGTGCTCGGGAGGCGGTGCGCGACGGGTACGTCAGCGGCGGCAGCCACCGCAACCTGGCGTGGGTCACCCCGTGGACCGACTTCGGCCGGGCCGGCGAGGCGGACCGGCTGCTGCTGGCCGACGCGCAGACCTCCGGTGGCCTGCTGGTCGCCGGTGAGCTCCCCGGGGCCCCGGTGATCGGCGAGCTGCTGCCCCGGAGCGAGCACCTGGTGATCGTGCGCTGAGCTTCGGCCGTGACGGCGCGGTGCATCGTGAAACGCGCACCATACCCGATAAACTGTCATCTTCCCGCTACTCGGAGCAATGGCGCCCGAGGAAATTTTGCCCGGAATGGTCACAGACCGGTAACTTGCCCCCGGCTGAGGTCATATGCACCCCACCATCGTCAGTAAGGCCCGATCCGGAGGCCGGTGGGACGAGAGCACAGCGAGGAGGCGGCATGACCGAGCTGTGGAACTGGAGAATCGACCAGGTACGGCCGGTGGAGGTCTACCCGGCACTGGCCGAGGCGCTCGGGCGGGTGGTGATGCCCCTGGCGGTGGCGGACCCGGCCCGGCTGCCGACGTACGCGGTCATCTGCGACGTGTGGCAGGCACCCGGGGAGTTCGCCACGGTCGTGGACTGCTACGGGGTGCCTGACCGGCTTCCCGAGCACGCCAGCATCGCCGCGCTGGCCCGGCTGCTGGACCGCAACTGCCTGCTGCGCGACGACACCCTCGACGCCAGCCGGCACCTGCTCGTCGCGCCGGACGGCACGATCCGGGCGGTGCACTTCGACGTCCGGGAGACCGACGACGGCGAGGTGCTCAGCGGCCAGCGGCTCTGCACCGAGGCCGACCCCCGCTGCCGGGGCTGGTCACAGTGCCACCGCTCCCGGTGGGCCCCCGACTCCGTGCTCCCCGCGCTCGCCGCCGCCTGACCGGGCGGCGGCGGTCACCGACCCGCGCCCGCGGCGCGGCCGCCGCGCACCTCCAGTTGCTCCAGCAGGGCGGCGGTGGCGGCCGCGACGGCGGCCACCGCCGCGTCGAACGCCGCGGCGTTGTGCGCGGCGGGCTTGCGGAACCCCGAGATCTTGCGGACGTACTGCAACGCCGCCGCGTCGACGTCGGCCGGGGTCACCTCGGCGACGTACGGCTCACGCAGGGTCTTGATGCTCCGGCACACGGCTCCTCCTCGTTCGGCCCGGTCGCGTTGACCCGGATACGCTGTTCCCCGTCATGACTACCGCAGCGGCGGGCAGCCCGCGCACCTACCAGGTGCGCACGTACGGCTGCCAGATGAACGTGCACGACTCCGAGCGCATCTCCGGGCTGCTGGAGCAGGCGGGCTACGTGCGCGCCGCCGAGGCCGACGACACCCCGGACGTAGTGGTGTTCAACACCTGCGCGGTCCGGGAGAACGCCGACAACCGACTCTACGGCAACCTCGGTCATCTGCGCCCCGTCAAGAACCGGCACCCGGGGATGCAGATCGCCGTCGGCGGCTGCCTGGCCCAGAAGGACCGCGGCGACATCGTCCGCAAGGCGCCCTGGGTGGACGTGGTGTTCGGCACGCACAACATCGGCTCGCTGCCGGTGTTGCTGGAGCGGGCCCGGCACAACGCCGCCGCCGAGGTGGAGATCCTCGAATCCCTCGACGTGTTCCCCTCGACGCTGCCCACCCGCCGCGAGTCGACGTACGCCGGCTGGGTGTCGATCTCGGTCGGTTGCAACAACACCTGCACGTTCTGCATCGTGCCCTCCCTGCGCGGCAAGGAGAAGGACCGCCGCCCCGGCGACATCCTCAACGAGGTGCGCGCCCTGGTCGACGAGGGCGTGCTGGAGGTGACCCTGCTCGGGCAGAACGTCAACTCCTACGGCGTGGAGTTCGGCGACCGGTACGCCTTCGGCAAGCTGCTGCGCGCCTGCGGCGACATCGACGGGCTGGAGCGGGTGCGGTTCACCAGCCCGCACCCGAAGGACTTCACCGACGACGTGATCGCCGCGATGGCCGAGACCCCGAACGTCTGCCACTCGCTGCACATGCCGCTGCAGTCCGGCTCCGACGACGTGCTGCGCGCCATGCGCCGTTCGTACCGCTCCGAGCGCTACCTCGGGATCATCGAGAAGGTCCGGGCGGCCATGCCGGACGCGGCGATCACCACCGACATCATCGTCGGCTTCCCCGGCGAGACCGACGCCGACTTCGAGCGCACCCTCGACGTGGTGCGCGAGGCCCGGTTCTCCTCCGCGTTCACCTTCCAGTACTCCAAGCGGCCTGGCACCCCGGCCGCCACGATGGACGGCCAGCTGCCCAAGCAGGTGGTGCAGGAGCGCTACGAGCGGCTGATCGCCTGCGTGGAGGAGATCACCTGGGCGGAGAACCGCAAGCTCGTCGGCGAGACCGTCGAGGTGCTGGTCGCCATCGGCGAGGGGCGCAAGGACGAGCGCACCGGCCGGATGTCCGGCCGGGCCCGCGACGGCCGGCTGGTGCACTTCGCGACGGGCGCAGCCGGAGCGAACGGCCAGCACGGCGACGCCGGGTCGCTGGCCGGGCGGATCCGCCCCGGCGACATCGTGCACACCACCGTGACGTACGCCGCCCCGCACCACCTCAACGCCGACGGGGAGCCGCTGTCGCACCGCCGCACCCGGGCCGGCGACGCGGCCGAGGCGGGACGCTCCCCGCGTACGCCGGGGGTGCTGCTCGGGCTGCCCACGATCGGCGCCCCGGCCGCGGCGCCCGCGCCGGCGAGCGGCTGCGCCGCCCAGTGACGAGGGTCGGGGCCCGCCGGCTGCGGCCGGCCCCGACCGGCACGGTCAGATCGAGATCCGGCCCGCGCCCGCGCCGCCCGTCACGATCGACTTGACGCTGCTCGCGCTGTCCAGCGGGTACGCGTACGGGATGGCGGCCACGCTGCCACCGGCCTGTCCGCTGCCCGAGTTGACGAAGTGGTTGTTGCGGGCCACCAGCGTGCCCGGCCCGGAGCTGCCCTCACCGAGGTGGAAAGGGTCGTCGACGTTCTCGAAGTAGTTGCCCTCGACGAGCACGCCGGCGCCCATCGTGGACGCCACGCCGTAGCCGCCGACGTTGCTGTAGTAGTTGTTGTAGACGTGCACCGGGTTGCCGAAGCGCACCCGCGGGTTGCGCTGGTTGCTGCCGTCGAACCAGTTGTGGTGGTAGGTCACCCGCAGGTGCCCGCGGTCCTGGCTGGCGTTGCTGTCGCTGTGCCCGAGCAGCATCGTCTTGTCGTGGTTGTACACCCGGTTCCACGACACTGTGATGAAGTCGGAGCCCCGCTTGATGTCGACAGCGCCATCGTAGCCGTTGGTGAAGGTGTTGTGGTCGATCCAGATGTTGGTCGCCGACTGCTCCACGTTGATCGCGTCGTCGCTCCAGCCCCGGAAGGTCAGGTTCCGGATTATGACGTTGCGGTCGCCGTTGATGGTGAAGCCGCAGCCGGTGATGGTGGCGCCGGCGTTGCCGATGATGGTCTTGTTGGACCGCACCCGCAGCATGCCGGAGCAGGAGATGGTGCCGGAGACGCGGATGACCGCCGCGCTGCTGGAGCCGGCCGCGCTGCTCAGCGCCGAGGCGCTGGTCACCGTGGTGGCGCCGGCGCTGCCGCCACCGGTGGTGCCGCCGTTCTGGGTGGCCCAGCCGACCAGGCCGGTGTTCCCCGGCGGTGGGGGCGTGCTGCCGCCGCCCACCCGGATCATCTGCCACTGCTGGTTGTAGCCGTCCAGGTCCGCGTACTGCGAGACCATGCCGCCGTCGGCGGTGGACCACTCCCACAGGTCCAGCACCTTCTTGCTGTGCCGGTTGATGAACCGGACATAGCCTCCGGCGGAGTCCTTCAGGGTGAAGTGCTGCTTGGTGTCGCTGCTCGCCGTCGTCTGGACGACCTGTGCGCCGTCCACCGCGTTGGGCACGGTGACGACCTTGCCCGAGTGCCGGCTGCGGAGCTGGTAGTAGCCGTTGCCTACGTCGACGAACTGGAACTGCTGGTTTGTCGCGTTGGTGCGGGTGTACTGCCGGATCTCGCCGCCGTCGGTGGTGGACCACTGCCACAGGTCCATCGCCTTGCCGCTGTGCCGGTTCACGAACATGTAGTAGGCGCTGGTGTCGACGGTCGCCGCCCCGGCCGGGGCGGCCGTCACCGCGACGGCCGCTGCGGGCACTGCGAGTACCGTCGCGGCCAGCGCCGCCAACCGTCGCACCAGGCGACGCGTGATGATTTCACGCACGGTTGTTCTCCTCAGCCTCGAAGTACGAACAGGGGTGGTGGATGGCGCGTCGGCTCGTCGCGGACCGGTCGGCCGGTGCCGGCCGGATGCGTCCGCGACGCTGGGCTGCCGCAGCGGATCGTGGTACGACGCCGTGGCGCCCACCCGGCTGCGTCATCCGTGCGGTCGGGTCGGCAGGACCCGCTCCGCCGTGGAGGCTGCCGTGCCCAGCGGCAGCGATGCGGAGGCGGTCGCAGGAGTGCGCCCTGCCGTCGGGTGAGTTTGGAACGGCTCCCGTGCGCTACCCGGAGGATGGGCAAGCGCTTTCCTCAGAAAAGCACAGATGGATGTCGATGTAAATGTCCCTGCCTCACCCGGGAAACAGACGGAGACCGGGCTGGACAGACGGGAAGCCCCGGTCCCGCGGGGACCGGGGCTTCCTGAGTCGATCAGGTCAACTGGCCTGCTCGGCGAGCTGGAGGAACTGCCGCTTGGAGGCCAGCGCCTGCTCGGCCTCCCTGATCCGCTTGGCGTCGCCGGCGGCCCGCGCCCGGGCCAGCCGCTGCTCGGCCTCGGCGACCTGCTCGCGCATCTGGGCCAGCAGGGGATTGTCCGCCGGGGCGGTACGCCGCCAGGCCGAGTCCATCACCTCGCGGACCTTCTCGTCGACCGCGCGCAGCCGGCGCTCCAGGCCGGCGGCCGCCTCCCGCGGCACCCGGCCGGCCTCGTGCCACTGCGCCTGGATCTCCCGCAGCTTGGCCTGCGCACCCTTCGGGTCACCGTCGATGTCGAGCGCCTCAGCCTCGGCGAGCAGCGCCTGCTTGCGCTCCAGGTTGGCGCGCTGCTCGTTGTCCCGCGCCGAGAAGACCTCGCTGCGCCGGGTGAAGAACTCGTCCTGCGCCGCCCGGAACCGTTCCCAGAGCTTCTGCTCGGCCTCCTTCGAGGCGCGCGGAGCGGCCTTCCACTGGCTCATCAGGTCCTTGAGCTGGCCGGCGGTCGCCGCCCAGTCGGTGGATTCCTTCAGCTTCTCGGCCTCGGTGACCAGCTCCTCCTTGATCGCCTGCGCCTGCTTGCGCTGGGCGTCGAGGGAGGCGAAGTGGGCGCCGCGCCGGCGGGTGAAGCCGTCCCGGGCGGCGGCGAAGCGCTTCCACAGCTCGCCGTCGGCCTTCTTGTCGACCCCCCGGATGGTCTTCCACTCCTCGAGGATCTCCTTGAGCCGGTCCCCGGCGGTCTTCCAGCCGGTCGACTCGGCGGCCAGCTTCTCCGCCTCCTCCACCAGCGCCGTCTTGCGGGCGAGCGCCTCACTCCGGGCGGCGTCCCGGGCGGCACGGGCCTCCCCGGCCTTCTCCTCGGCGACGGCGGCGAGCCGGTCCAGCCGCGCGGCCAGCGCGTCGATGTCGCCGACGGCGTGTGCCTCGGCCAGCGAGGCGCGGAGCCGACGGATCGTGGTCAGCGAGTGGCCGGCGTCCGCCGCCCCGGAGTTGAGCCGGGCCTCGGTCAGGTCCACCTCGGTCACCAGGTCGGCGAAGCGGCGGGCGAAGTGGGCCAGCCCCTCCTCCGGCGCTCCCGCCTGCCAGGATCCGACCACCCGCTCGCCCTCGGCGGTCTTGACGTACACGGTGCCGTCCGCGTCCACCCGTCCGAAGGCAGTCCAGTCGCTCATGTACCCATCCTCGTTCTCCCGGCGTCGGGGAAGTCGTCCCACGATCGCCGCCACGGCGCAGCAAAGTTTCTCCCGGCATTGTCACAGGTCCGACCCGGTCCGCGTCGAGCGCCTATCGCCGACCGTGACCATACGGTGTCCTAGCGCCTGATGACCGGATCGGCGCGGGGCCGCGCCGGGCGGTCCCGCTACGGTGAACGGGTGCCTCTGGTCGCCGCCGCCGTCTGCCCGCACCCACCCCTGCTCGTGCCCGAGCTGGCCGGCGCCGCCGCCGGCGAACTGGACGACCTCCGCGCCGCCTGCGCCGCCGCCGTGGCCCGGCTGTACGACTCCGCGGCGCAGACCGTCCTGGTGCTGGGCGCGGAGAGCCGCAGCGCCGTCCTCGCCCACCCCTACCGGGGCAGCTTCGCGCCGTGGGGGGTGCCGCTGGAGGTCCGGCTCGGCGCGGCCGGCGGGACGGCCGGTACCGACCGGCTGCCGCTGAGCCTGCTCGTCGGCGCCTGGCTGCTGGGCCGGGCGACCGACCGCCGGCCCGTGACGTACCGGATGGCCACCGTCGCCGACGGCGAGTCGGTGTCGGGGTGCCGGGAGTTCGGGGAGCGGCTGGGCGGCGACCGCCCCTGGGCGCTGCTGGTGATGGGGGACGGGTCGGCCTGCCGGGGCGAGAAGGCGCCCGGCTACCACGACCCGCGCGCCGAGGCGTACGACAGCGGGGTTGCCCGGGCCCTGGCCGGCGCGGACACCGAGGCCCTGCTCGGCCTGGACCCGCAGGTGTCGGCGGAGCTGAGGACCGCCGGGCGCGCGCCCTGGCAGGTGCTCGCCGGTGCGGCCCGCGCGGCCGGCGGGGACTGGCGCGGCGAGCTGATCTACGACGCCGCCCCGTACGGCGTGGCCTACTTCGTCGCCAGCTGGGAGCGGGCGTGACCGGCCCCGCCGGGGCCGGCGGTAGCCGCCCGCCCGTCGGGACGGTGGTCGCGGTGGTCGGGCCGACGGCGGCCGGCAAGTCGGCGCTGAGCATCGCGCTCGCCCACGCCCTCGGCGGTGAGGTGGTCAACGCCGACTCGATGCAGCTCTACCGGGGCATGGACATCGGCACCGCGAAGCTCACCCCGGCCGAGCGCGAGGGGGTGCCGCACCACCTGCTGGACATCTGGGACGTCACCGAACCGGCGAGCGTCGCCGAATACCAGCGGCTGGCCCGCGCGGCCGTCGACGACATCCTCACCCGGGGCCGGGTGCCGCTGCTGGTGGGCGGGTCCGGCCTCTACGTCCGGGCGGTGCTGGAGCAGTTCGAGTTCCCCGGCACCGACCCGGCGGTGCGGGAGCGGCTGGAACGCGAACTCGCCCAGGTCGGGCCCGCGCCGCTGTACGCGCGGCTGCGCGCCGCCGACCCGGCCGCGGCGGCGGGCATCCTGCCCGGCAACGGCCGGCGGATCGTCCGCGCCCTGGAGGTCATCGAGCTGACCGGGGGGCGGTTCACCGCCTCGCTGCCGGAACCGGCCCCGTACTACCCGTCGGTGCAGCTCGGGGTGGACCTGGACACGGCGCTGCTGGACGAGCGGATCGCGGTACGGGTGGACCGGATGTGGGCCGACGGGCTGGTCGCCGAGACCCGGGAGCTGGTCGGGCGTGGCCTGCCCGAGGGGCGGACGGCCAGCCGGGCCCTCGGCTACCAGCAGGTGCTGCGGTTCCTGGCCGGCGAGCTGACCGAGACCGAGGCGCACGACGAGACGATCCGGGCCACCCGCCGCTTCGTCCGCCGGCAGCGCTCGTGGTTCCGCCGCGACCCCCGGATCCACTGGTTCGACTCGGCCGCGCCGGGCCTGGTCGCCGACGCCCTGCGGCTGGTCCCCGCCGCTGCGCGATGATGGGGGTGTGGAGTTCACCAAGGGGCACGGCACCGGCAACGACTTCGTGATCCTGCCTGACCCGGACGGGGCCCTCGACCTCACCCCCGGGCTGGTCGCGGCGCTTTGCGACCGGCGGCGCGGGCTCGGCGCGGACGGCGTGCTGCGGGTGGTGCGGGCGGCCAAGCACCCCGAGGGCGCGGCCCTGGCCGGCGAGGCCGAGTGGTTCATGGACTACTGGAACGCCGACGGGTCGTTCGCCGAGATGTGTGGCAACGGCGCCCGGGTCTTCGTCCGCTACCTGGTCGCCACCGGGCTGGCGGTGCCGACGGACGAGGCGCTCCCGGTGGCCACCCGGGCCGGCGTCCTGCGCGCGCTGGTCACGGCCGACGCCGTCGCCGTCGAGATGCGCCGCCCCCGGCTGTACGACGCCGCGACCGCCACCCTGGGCGGGCTGGCCCTGACCGGAACGGCGGTAGACGTGGGCAACCCGCACCTGGTCTGCGGGCTGCCGGCCGGGCTGGAGCTGTCCGCGCTGGACCTCACCCGGGCGCCCGAGGTGGATCCGGCGGTCTTCCCGGCCGGGGTGAACGTCGAGTTCACCGCGTCCGCCGACCCGGTCGACGGCACTGACGGGCACGTGCTGATGCGGGTGTACGAGCGGGGCTCGGCGGAGACCCTCTCCTGCGGCACCGGCGCCTGCGCGGTGGCCGCGGTGGCCCTGCGCGACGCCGGCCGGGACACCGGTGTGATGGCGGTGGACGTCCCCGGTGGCCGCCTCACCGTCACGATTACGGACGACTCCTGCTGGCTCGCCGGTCCCGCCGTCCTCGTCGCCACCGGCGAGATCGACTCCACCGCCCTGCCCACCGCCTGACGGTGAGGTGGTGGGAGCGGGTCACCCGTTCGGGCGCACCGACCTCAACCGCGACGGCGCGCGGCGGACCGGGGGTTTGGGTGCAGCTGTTGTCGCGGGAGTGACAACAGCTGCACCCAAAGGTGGGGTGGCGAGGCGCGGGTGGGCCGCTCCACCGCCGCGACCAGGGCGTCCGGGGACGGCTTGCTCGCCGGCGTCGGCAGCGGCGGGAGCCGGGGTGGGCGGGGCGGGGCCGGCGGGAGGGACTGTCAGGGGGTGGCGGAGGCTTCGGCGGCGATCTCGGGGAGGTCGGCGGGGCCCGGGTCGGCCGCCGGGGCGGGGGCGGGGTGCTGGGCGGCGGCGCGGACGGCCGCCGCGACCGCGGGGGCGACCCGGGAGTCGAAGACGCTGGGCACGATCACCGTCGGGTTGATCTTGTCTTCGCCGACCACGTCCGCGATGGCCCGGGCGGCGGCGATCGCCATCTCCTCGGTGAACTCCTCGGCGTGCGCGTCGAGCATGCCGCGGAAGACACCCGGGAAGGCGAGCACGTTGTTGATCTGGTTCGGCTGGTCCGACCGGCCGGTGGCGACCACGGCGGCGTGCTTGCGCGCCTCCCGTGGGTCCACCTCGGGGTCCGGGTTGGCCAGCGCGAAGACGATCGCGTCCTTGGCCATCATGGCGATGTCCTCGCCGGTGAGCAGGTTCGGGGCGCTCACCCCGATGAAGACGTCCGCGCCGTGGATCGCCCCGGGCAGGTCGCCGGAGTAGTTCTCCCGGTTGGTGTGCTCGGCCAGCCACTGCCAGGCCGGGTTGAGGCCGGGCTGGCCGCGGTGCAGGGCGCCCTGCCGGTCGTACGCGATGATGTCGCCCACGCCCTGACGCAGCAGCAGCTTCATGATCGCGGTGCCGGCCGCGCCGGCGCCGGAGACCACCACCCGGACGTCCGCGAGCTGCTTGCCCACGACGCGCAGCGCGTTGGTCAGCGCGGCGAGCACGCAGATCGCGGTGCCGTGCTGGTCGTCGTGGAAGACCGGGATGTCCAGCGCGGCCCGCAGCCGGGCCTCGATCTCGAAGCAGCGCGGCGCGGCGATGTCCTCCAGGTTGATCCCGCCGTACGCCGGAGCGATCGCCTTGACGATGGACACGATCTCGTCGGTGTCCTGGGTGTCCAGCACCACCGGCCAGGCGTCCACCCCGCCGAAGCGCTTGAACAGCGCCGCCTTGCCCTCCATCACCGGCAGCGAGGCGGCCGGCCCGAGGTTGCCCAGGCCGAGCACCGCGGAGCCGTCGCTGACCACGGCGACCGTGTTCCGCTTGATGGTGAGCCGGCGGGCGTCGGCCGGGTTCTCCGCGATCGCCTGGCAGACCCGGGCCACCCCCGGGGTGTACGCGCGGGAGAGCTCGTCCCGGGTGCGCAGCGCGACCTTGGAACTCACCTCGATCTTGCCGCCCAGGTGCAGCAGGAACGTCCGGTCCGACACCTTGCGCACGTCCACCCCGTCCAGCGCGGTGAGCGCGTCGACCACCTGGTCGGCGTGGCTGGCGTCGGCGGTGTCGCAGGTCAGGTCGACGATCACGTGGGTGGGGTCGGAGTCCACCACGTCGAGCGCGGTGACGATCGCCCCGGCCTCGCCGACGGAGGTGGTCAGCCGGCCGATCGAGGATGCGTCCGCGGGTACGGCGATCCGGATGGTGATCGAGAATCCGGCACTCGGAAGTCGGGTGATGGCCACGGGATCCCTCCGTCGACGCTGAGCAGCTCGCCCGCATTTCTACCCGCCTGCCAAGGTCGGCCGGCATCCGCCCCCGCCCTTTGCGCTGTTCAGCACGGGCATATTGCAGGTGCGCCCGGCGTTGACACATGTCAGGATTGCTCGGGACGTGACAGAACGGACAGGAGATCGGCTTGACCCACGAGGAGACCTACGTTCCCCACACCGACGACGAGCTCGACGCCACGACCGGCGAGTTCGAGCTGTCCGAGCGGCAGGCGCTACGGCGGGTCCCCGGCCTCTCCACCGAGCTCACCGACATCACCGAGGTCGAGTACCGCCAGCTCCGGCTGGAGCGGGTGGTCCTGGTCGGCGTCTGGACCGAGGGCACGCAGAGCGACGCCGAGAACTCCCTCACGGAGTTGGCGGCGCTCGCCGAGACGGCCGGCTCGCAGGTGCTGGAGGGGCTGATCCAGCGCCGTACCCGGCCCGACCCGGCCACCTACATCGGTCGGGGCAAGGTCGATGACCTGGGCTCGGTGGTGCTCGCCGCCGGCGCCGACACGATCATCTGTGACGGTGAACTCTCCCCGTCCCAGCTGCGCAACCTGGAGCAGCGGACGAAGGTCAAGGTTGTCGACCGCACCGCGCTGATCCTGGACATCTTCGCCCAGCACGCCAAGAGCCGGGAGGGCAAGGCCCAGGTCGAGCTGGCCCAGCTGGAATACCTGCTGCCGCGGCTGCGCGGTTGGGGCGAGACGCTGTCCCGGCAGAGCGGTGGTAGCGGTCGCGGCGGCGGCGCGGGCGGCGGCGTGGGTCTGCGCGGCCCCGGTGAGACCAAGCTGGAGACCGACCGGCGCCGGATCCGGCACCGTATCTCCCGGCTGCGCCGGGAGATCAAGGGCATGCGGACGGTACGCCAGACCAAGCGTGCCCGCCGCTCCCGCAACGCGGTGCCCGCGGTGGCCATCGCCGGCTACACCAACGCCGGCAAGTCCAGCCTGCTCAACCGGCTGACCGGGGCGGGCGTGCTGGTGGAGAACGCGCTGTTCGCCACCCTCGACCCGACCACCCGCAGGGCCACCACCCCGGACGGGCGGGTCTACACCTTCGCCGACACCGTGGGCTTCGTCCGGCACCTGCCGCACCAGATCGTCGAGGCGTTCCGCTCGACGCTGGAGGAGGTCGCGGACGCCGACCTGGTGGTGCACGTCGTCGACGGCACCCACCCGGATCCGGAGGAGCAGGTCCGCGCGGTGCGGGAGGTGCTCGCCGAGGTGGGCGCCGACCGGCTGCCGGAGCTGCTGGTGGTCAACAAGACCGACGCGGCCGACGAGGAGACGCTGCTGCGTCTGAAGCGGCTCTGGCCGGACGCGGTGTTCGTCTCCGCCCACACCGGGCGCGGGGTCGACGGGCTGCGGGAGGCCGTGGAGTCGCGGCTGCCCCGCCCGGCGGTGGAGGTCCGGGCCGTGCTGCCCTACGACCGGGGCGACCTGGTGGCCCGGGTGCACCGGCAGGGTGAGGTGCTCGGCACCTCCCACCTGGCCGAGGGCACCCTGGTGCACGTACGGGTGGGTGCGGCGCTCGCCGCCGAGCTGGCGCCGTTCCGCGCCGAGGAGGGCCAGCCGGTCGCCGGCGCCCGCTGAGCCCCGGCGGCCCTCGGGGTCGGGTGGGGTGGGTGCGGCGCCGGGGGGCGACGAGACGCCCGGGTCCCGCGGCGCCGCTGAGGCGTCCGGCGTCACCCGGGTGAAACTTTCGGCATGCGACACTGACAGGATGCGCCGCCCTGTTTCCTCGGTCACGGTTGCCCTCGGCCTGCTTGGGGCGACCGTGGCGTGCACCGCAGTCGCGCTGGCGGCTCCCGCCTCGGCCTCGCCGCAGTCCGCGCTCGCCCCCGGCAAGAAGCGGTGCACGGTGACCGACGAGCGGCTGCGGGAGCTGTCCGGCCTGGTGGCCACGAAGACCGGCTACATCGTGATCAACGACAGCTCCGAGATCGAGAGCCGGAAGCGGGTCTTCTTCCTCGACAGCAAGTGCAAGGTCTCCGATGAGGTCCGCTACTCGGGTCGTGGCCCGTTCGACACGGAGGATCTCGCGCTCTCCCCGAACGGCAAGACGCTCTGGATCGCCGACACGGGCGACAACATCACCAGCCGCCAGCGCCGGGAGCGGGTGGCGCTGTGGAGCATGCCGGTCAGCGGGTCGAAGCAGCCGGTGCTGCACCGCCTCTCCTACCCCGAGGGCAAGCCGCACGACGCCGAGGCGTTGCTGATCGGCACCGACGGCAACCCACTGATCATCACCAAGGTGACCTCCGGCAAGGCGTTGATCTTCACCCCGGCGGCGAAGATGCGCAGCGGCGACACCGAGGCCGTGCCGATGAAGAAGGTCGGCGAGATCAGCCTGCCGAAGACCGACACGGAGAACCGGCTCAACGCCTTCGGCCGGGTGGCGATCACCGGCGCCGCCCGTTCCCCCGACGGGTCCCGGGTGGTGCTGCGCACATACGCGGACGCCTTCGAGTACGACGTGCCGGACGGGGACGTGGTGGCCGCGCTGACCACCGGCACGCCCCGGGTGACGCCGCTGGCCGATCCGTTCGGCGAGGCGATCGCCTACACCCCGGACGGGAAGACCTTCCTCACCGTCTCCGACGGCGGCCAGCTGGAGGAGGACGACCCGGTCGACATCCTCAGCTACACCCCGTCGACGGAGGGTGCGAAGCCGCTGGCCGGCGCGGCGGACACCCCGAAGAAGACCGAGCAGTCCTGGCTCGACGGGCTCACCCTGCAGGACATCACCTACCTGATCGCGGCGGCCGGGGCTACCGGGGCGACCGCTACTGAGCGACCGGTGCGGCCGGGCCGGGTGACCATCGGTCGGTGGTCACCCGGAGGCCCGGGTCAGATGCGGCGCAGCACCGCGACGACCCGGCCCATGATGGTGGCGTCGTCGCCGGGGATCGGGTCGAAGGCCGGATTCTGCGGCATCAGCCAGACGTGGCCGTCGCGCCGGCGGTAGGTCTTGACGGTCGCCTCGCCGTCGAGCATGGCCGCGACGATGTCGCCGGATTCGGCGGTGGGCTGCTGCCGCACCACCACCCAGTCGCCGTCGCAGATCGCCGCGTCGAGCATCGAGTCGCCCTTGACCTGGAGCATGAAGACCTCGCCCTCGCCGACCAGCTCGCGGGGCAGCGGGAAGACGTCCTCCACGGCCTGCTCGGCGAGGATCGGGCCACCGGCGGCGATCCGGCCCAGCATCGGCACGTACGCGGGGGTGGGGCGCTGCGCGCGGCTCAGCTCGTCGTCGACCACGTCGCCCGGGGCCCGGACGTCCACCGCGCGCGGCCGGTTCGGGTCGCGGCGCAGGAAGCCCTTCTTCTCCAGCTCCTTGAGCTGGTAGGCGACGCTCGACGGGGAGACCAGGCCGACCGCCTCGCCGATCTCGCGCACGCTGGGTGGGTAGCCCTGCCGCTCGACCCAGCCGCGGATGAACTCCAGGATCCGCCGTTGCCGGGCGGTCAGGTCGACCGTCGTCGGGTCGGGGAACGCGCTGACCACCGGGGTGACCGGGCGCACGGCGGGCTGGCCCGTCCGGCTGCGCGCGGCGCCCCGGCGTCGGGTGGCCGGCGGACCCGCCTCGGTGATCTGCTGCGGGCTCTTCGGCCGGCTGGCCCGGTCCTCGGTCACGTCCGTCCTCCCTGGTCGGCGCTGGGTGCCTCGGCGGCTCGTGGTGCGTGCGGTGATGCTGTGGTTACGGGTGGTGCAGGTGGTCGCCGGTGCGACGGAAGCGCCGCAGCCGGTTGTTGATGACCGTATAGGTGAGATCGGTCATTTTCAAACATCTGTACGAGGTCACCCCGGCGTGTCGGGCGAAGAGAGGTCGGCTCGTACGCCCGTTCTGGTAAATGATACGTCGGGTAGAACGGGTGTTCGACGGCTGGCGGATCGTCGGTGGTCTCGGCCGTCCGGACGAACAACCCCGACCGGGATCGGACGGTTGGTTCTCCGGCGGGGCGGGAGGGGTGGATCGACCGGGATGTCAGGTGACGCGCCGGACACGCCGGCCAACTTGACCTCCGTTCGTCGGCGACATACGGTCAACCCCTAGATGTAGTAGTCACATGGGCGTAACTCGCCTACAGGTTGGGTTCGACTACCGACCGCACTCCCGCACCGCCAGCACGGCGGGTGCCATCCGGTGATGGCTCCGCCGTGGTGACGCGTGCTCGGAGGCGGGCGGCGGGCCCGCGGTCGATGAAGGAGGTCGGGCGATGCGGTGTCCGTACTGCCGGCACGCCGACTCCCGCGTGGTCGACTCGCGGGAAGCCGACGACGGCCAGTTGATCCGCCGGCGGCGGGCCTGCCCGGAGTGCGGCAAGCGGTTCACCACGGTGGAGGAGGCGGTCCTCGCGGTCGTCAAGCGCAGCGGGGTGACCGAGCCGTTCAGCCGCACGAAGATCATCGGCGGGGTGCGCAAGGCGTGCCAGGGCCGGCCGGTGGACGACGACTCGATCGCGCTGCTGGCGCAGAAGGTCGAGGAGACCGTCCGGGCCAAGGGGGCCGCCGAGATCCCGAGCCACGAGGTGGGGCTGGCGATCCTGGGTCCGCTGCGGGACCTGGACGAGGTCGCCTACCTGCGGTTCGCCAGCGTCTACCGGTCGTTCGACTCGCTCGCCGACTTCGAGCGTGAGATCGAGACGCTGCGGGCCGCGGCGCGCGCCCGGGAGGGCGGGGCCGAGACGGTCGAGGCCGCCGGCCGTACCAGTTGAGTTTTGTGCAGTTTGTGAGAGTCGGATCGCGCGACGGGTGGTCGTGCGGACGAGGGGGCGGATGAGATGTCGGGGGACGGTGTGACGACGAGCAGGTCACGGAGCAAGGCCGGCGCAGGGCTCAAGGTCGAGCGGGTCTGGACGACCGAGGGGGTGCACCCCTACGAAGAGGTCACCTGGGAGCGCCGCGACGTCGTGATGACGAACTGGCGGGACGGCTCGGTCAACTTCGAGCAGCGGGGGGTGGAGTTCCCGGAGTCGTGGAGCGTCAACGCGGCCAACATCGTGACCACCAAGTACTTCCGGGGCGCGGTGGGGACCCCGGAGCGGGAGTGGTCGCTCAAGCAGCTGATCGACCGGGTGGTCACCACCTACCGCGCCGCCGGTGAGGAGTACGGCTACTTCGCCAGCCCGGCCGACGCCGAGGTCTTCGCCCACGAGCTGACCTGGATGCTGCTGCACCAGGTGTTCAGCTTCAACTCGCCGGTCTGGTTCAACGTGGGCACGCCGTCGCCGCAGCAGGTCAGCGCCTGCTTCATCCTGGCTGTCGACGACTCGATGGACTCGATCCTGGACTGGTACAAGGAGGAGGGGCTGATCTTCAAGGGCGGCTCCGGCTCCGGGGTCAACCTGTCCCGCATCCGCTCCTCCAAGGAGCTGCTCTCCTCCGGCGGCACCGCCTCCGGCCCGGTCAGCTTCATGCGCGGCGCGGACGCCTCCGCCGGCACCATCAAGTCCGGCGGCGCCACCCGGCGCGCGGCGAAGATGGTCATCCTCGACGTGGACCACCCGGACATCGAGGAGTTCGTGGTCACCAAGGCGCGCGAGGAGGACAAGATCCGCGCGCTGCGCGACGCC
Source organism: Micromonospora deserti (assembly GCF_003236335.1). Lineage (GTDB taxonomy): Bacteria > Actinomycetota > Actinomycetes > Mycobacteriales > Micromonosporaceae > Micromonospora > Micromonospora deserti. The sequence continues at coordinate 7,284 of NZ_POUB01000046.1, read as the reverse complement.
GGGTTCGACATGGACCTCGGCGGCGCCGACATCGTCAGCGTGCAGTACCAGAACGCCAACAACTCGGTCCGGGTCTCTGACGAGTTCATGGCCGCGGTGGAGAACGGCGGCAGCTTCGACCTGCGCGGCCGGCTCGACGGCGCGGTGATCGAGACCATCGACGCCAAGCAGCTGTTCCGCACCATCTCCCAGGCCGCCTGGGAGTGTGCCGACCCGGGCCTGCAGTACGACGACACCATCAACGACTGGCACACCTGCCCGGAGACCGGGCGGATCACCGCGTCGAACCCGTGCTCGGAGTACCTGCACCTGGACAACTCCTCGTGCAACCTGGCCTCGCTGAACCTGATGAAGTTCCTCCGCGCGGACGGGAACTTCGAGGTGGAGAAGTTCGTCAGGTCGGTCGAGCTGGTCATCACCGCGATGGACATCTCGATCTGCTTCGCCGACTTCCCGACCGAGAAGATCGGCGAGACCACCCGCGCCTACCGGCAGCTCGGCATCGGCTACGCCAACCTCGGCGCCCTGCTGATGGCCTCCGGCCTGCCGTACGACTCGGAGCAGGGCCGCTCGGTCGCCGCGGCGATCACCTCGCTGATGACCGGCACCGCGTACCGCCGCTCCGCCGAGCTGGCCGGCATCGTCGGCCCGTACGACGGCTACGCCCGCAACGCCGAGCCGCACAAGCGGGTCATGCGCAAGCACGCCGCCGCCAACGACGCGATCAAGCCGGCCGGCACCGTGGCCACCGCCATCCAGCGGGAGGCCACGAAGCAGTGGACCCTCGGCAACAAGGTCGGCGACAAGAACGGCTGGCGCAACTCGCAGGCCAGCGTGCTCGCGCCGACCGGCACCATCGGCCTGATGATGGACTGCGACACCACCGGCGTGGAGCCGGACCTGGCGCTGGTCAAGTTCAAGAAGCTGGTCGGCGGCGGCTCGATGCAGATCGTCAACCAGACCGTGCCGCGCGCTTTGCGCAGCCTCGGCTACCCCGAGGAGCAGGTCGAGGCGATCGTCGAGCACATCGCCGACCACGGCCACGTGGTGGACGCCCCCGGCCTGAAGCCGGAGCACTACCCGGTCTTCGACTGCGCGATGGGCGAGCGCTCCATCGCCCCGATGGGGCACGTGCGGATGATGGCGGCTGTCCAGCCGTTCATCTCCGGCGCCATCTCCAAGACGGTCAACATGCCCGAGCAGGCGACCGTCGAGGACGTCGAGAAGATCTACTTCGAGGGCTGGAAGCTCGGCCTGAAGGCCCTGGCGATCTACCGGGACAACTGCAAGGTCGGCCAGCCGCTGTCGGTGGCCAAGCCGAACAAAACGGCCGCGCCCACCGAGGCTCCCGCAGAGGTGGAGAAGGTGGTCGAGAAGGTCGTCGAGTACCGCCCGGTGCGCAAGCGGCTGCCGAAGAAGCGTCCCTCGCAGACGGTCAGCTTCTCCGTCGGCGGCGCCGAGGGTTACCTCACCGCCTCGTCCTACCCCGACGACGGCCTCGGCGAGGTCTTCCTCAAGATGTCGAAGCAGGGCTCGACCCTGGCCGGCGTGATGGACGCCTTCTCGGTGGCCATCTCCATCGGTCTCCAGTACGGCGTCCCGCTGGAGACGTACGTCAGCAAGTTCACCAACATGCGCTTCGAGCCGGCCGGCATGACCGACGACCCGGACGTGCGGATGGCGGCCTCGGTGATGGACTACATCTTCCGTCGCCTGGCCCTGGACTTCCTGCCGTACGAGCGCCGCGCGGAGCTGGGCATCTTCACCGCCATGGAGCGGGCCGCCCAGCTGCGGGCCGAGGCGGAGGCGGAGGCGAGCGGTGCGGACCTCACCGCGATGGCCGCCTCCGCCCCGGTCGAGGCCAGGCCGGAGGAGCCGAAGACCGGCCCGGTCGCCCAGCCGGCGCAGGAGACCGCCGACGTCGCCGCCGCCAAGCCGGCGCCGTCGGTGGGCTCCAGCACCGAGCTGCTGGAGGCCGTGATCGGCAAGGCCGCCGACGCGCCGCTCTGCTTCACCTGCGGCACGAAGATGCGCCCGGCCGGCAGCTGCTACGTCTGCGAGGGCTGCGGCTCCACCAGCGGCTGCAGCTGACGTACGACTGTGATGAGCCCCGGGTGTTTCTGAGCCCGGGGCTCATTGCTCTCGTCCTGACGCCAGCGAGCACGCGTACCGCCGCCCGGGACGGCGTTGCCGCCATCCCGTCGGCACGGCTCGGGCCGTAGCCAGCACCCCGGCTGCTTAGGCGGGGACGGGCTCCAGGTCAGCATCGTGAAAGGGTGGGCTCTCGCTGCCCATTCGCTCGGCTGCGTCGATGTAGTCGGCAAGAACGCCGCGGGATTGAGCGAGCCTGTCGATCTGATCGTCCAGTCGCTGCAGCCGTGACCGCATCGCGGCCAGCAACTCGGGACACCCGAGCAGTTCCGGGGCCTCTCCGACCGCACAGGGCAGCAGGTACGCGATGTCCTCGGAAGTCAAACCGGCACCAAGCAGGTGCCGGATCTGCTTCACCCGCAGTACGGCGTTCTCACCGTACTCGCGGTAGCCGTTCGCGCCACGGTCCGCCTCCAGCAGGCCCTGGGCCTCGTAGTAGCGCAACTGATGGGCGTTGACGCCCGTCCGACGGCTCAATTCCCCGATCCGCATCGAAACCCCGCTTGACCTTCACACCGGTATCAACGTTGACGATGCTGCCATGAACAACAGTCTCGACACATCCGTGACAGTCATCGGACTCGGACTGATGGGCCAGGCCCTAGCCGGCGCGTTCCTGAAGGCCGGGCATCCCACGACCGTGTGGAACCGTACGACCTCCAAGGCCGACCAGCTGGTGGCCGAGGGTGCACGGCTAGCGCCAACGGTTGGCGACGCGCTCAAGGCAAGTTCCCTGACCATCATCTGCGTCACCGACTACCAGGCCATGCACGAGCTGCTCGGCGCGACCGACATCGAGCTGGACGGCACGACGTTGATCAACCTGACCTCGGGCGCCTCGGCCCAGGCCCGGGAAGCCGCCCAATGGGCCGAGCAGCGCGGCGCCCACTACCTGGACGGCGCCATCATGGCCATCCCACCGGCGATCGGGACCGCCGAGGCGGTGATTCTGCACAGCGGGCCGCAGTCGGACTTCGAGGCACACAAGTCAACGCTCGGCGCGCTCGGCACCGTCACCTACCTTGGCGCGGACCATGGGCTGGCTTCCCTGTACGACGTGGCCGGCCTAGCCATGATGTGGAGCGTCCTGAACGCCTGGCTCCAGGGCACTGCCCTGCTCAGGACGGCCGGTGTTGACGCCGCAACGTATGCGCCGTTCGCGCAGCAGATCGCTGCCGGTGTGGCCGAATGGCTGCCTGGGTATGCCGAGCAGATCGACAGAGGCTCCTTCCCAGCCGAGGTGTCGGCCCTGGAGACCGACGCGCGGGCGATGGCACACCTGATCGAGGAGAGCGAGGCGGTGGGTGTCAACGCCGAACTGCCGAAGTTCATCAAGACGGTGGCTGACCGCTCGATCGCCGCCGGACACGGTGGGGAGCAGTATCCCGTGCTGATCGAAGAGTTCGGCAAACCCCGCAACGACTGACCGATCCCGACACCGGATCTGGCTGGTCTGGTTATCTTCCGATGTCAGGCCAGGCCAGGCCCGGCCCAGCTTCGCGGTCGGTAGCCCGCCCCTCGGGCTACCGACCGCGCTCAGAACGCCGTCCCGACGATCTGAGCGGCGGGTGACTTTACTGACATCGGGATCAGCGGCACCGATGAACTGAACATGCCGATCTCGCGGGTCACCCCGGTCACAGGGATGTTCCAGGCGGCACTGGGTGGCGTGGAGTTTCGGGCTGGTGCCTGGTGTCCGCGGCGGAGCAGTCCGGCCGGCCGCTGTGCGAAGCCTGGACCGAGCGTGCGTGGATGGATCTACAGCGACGGCTTCCTCGCCGGAGGACTGGCGCCGGTGCCCGCGCCGGTGGGTCAGGGTGTGGGGGCCGGCGCGGGCAGCGCCTGGTCGGCCTCGGGTGTCGCCCCGGTCCGGGGTACGTGCCGGAAGGCGAGGGCGGCGAGGACGGCGAGGCCGACGAAGATGGCGGCGCCGACACCGGCGACGGTCGTCAGCCCGGCGGTGAAGGCGGCCCGCGCGGCGTCGAGCAGGTCGGCGCCGAGCGGCCCGGGAAGCTGCTGGGCTGCCGCGGTGGCGTCGGTGATGCCCTGGCGGGCGGCGTGACCGGCCTCGGCGGGGGTGCCCGGGGGGACGGCGAGGCGGGCGCGGTACGCGACGGTGGCGAGGCTGCCCAGGGTCGCGACGCCGAGGGCTATCCCCAGCTCGCCGCTGGTCTCCGAGATCGACGCCGCCGTTCCGGCCTTCTCCGGCGGGGCGGAGCTGAGCAGCAGGTTCATCGTCAGTGCCATCGTGGGGGAGATGCCCAAACCGGCGAGGGTGAGCCCGACCACCACCGCCGCGACGCCGTCCACGGCCCCGGTGCGGGTCTGCACGAGCATCCCGGCGCCGGCGACCAGCAGGCCGGCCGCCATCAGGTAGGCCGGGCGGATCCGGCGGGCCAGCGCCGGGGCGGTCATCATGCCGGCGGCCATCACGATCATCTGGGGGACCAGCCAGAACCCCGCCCGCAGCGGGGACAGCCCGGCCACCGCCTGTAGATACAGCGTGGAGGTGAGGGTGACCCCGGCCATGACGATGCCCATGGCCAGCCCGGTTGCCAGCGCGCTGCGGAACGAGCGGTTGGCGAACAGCCGCAGGTCCAGCAGTGGGTTGGCCAGCCGGCGCTGCCGCCGGACGAAGAGCACGCCGGCGAGGACGCCGGCGACGACGGCGACACCGGCCGAGGGGCGCCACCCGTCGCGGGCGATCTCCTTGAGCCCGTAGATGACCGGCAGGATCGCGGCGAGGGACAGGGCGACGCTGGTCAGGTCGACCCGGCCGGCGCCGCGATCGCGGTACTCCGGCAGCAGCAGCGGCCCGGCCACCAGCAGCAGCGCCATGAACGGCACGCCGAGCAGGAAGGCCGATCCCCACCAGAAGGTGGACAGCAGCGCCCCGCCGACCAGCGGGCCCAGCGTCATCCCGCCGGTGAAGCAGGCGAACCAGATGCCGATCGCGGTCGCCATCTGCTTCGGGTCGCGGAACATGTTGCGGATCAAGGCCATTGTCGACGGCATCAGCGTCGCGCCGGCGATCCCGAGCAGCGCCCGGGCGGCGATCAGCATGCCCGGGCTGGTCGCGTACGCGGCCACCACCGAGGTGACGCCGAACGCGGCGGCGCCGACCAGCAGCAGCCGCCGGCGGCCGACCCGGTCGCCGAGGGTGCCCATGGTGACCAGGAAGCCGGCCAGCAGGAACGAGTAGATGTCCAGGATCCACAACTGCTCGGTGCTGTCCGCGCCCAGGTGGATGCTCAGGTGTGGCAGGGCCAGGTACAACACGCTGAGGTCCACGGACAGCAGCAGGGTGGGCAGCGCCAGCACCGCCAGTCCCAGCCACTCCCGACGGGTCGCGCGGGTGGTGTCCATCGCAGTTCTCCTCTGGTCTGTCGCCGTCTGCCGTCCCGACGAACAGGGCCAGCCGGACTCGACGATCCTGGAATCTCTTCGGACGGGCTGCCGCGCCGGCGCGGCAGCCCGTCCGCCGTCAGCCGCGCTGCTTCGCCTGGCAGGGCACGCAGAAGCGGGCGTGGGGCAGCACCTCCAGGCGCTCCCGGGGGATCGACCCGCCGCACCGCTCACAGGTGCCGTACCGGCCCTCGGCGATGCGCCGCAACGCGCCGGCGGTCTGCTCGAGGTTCTGCCGGGTGGCGGCGATCATCGCGCCGCGGGTGTACTCCTCGGCCGGGTCGCCGGTGTCCGCGGTCAATTCGGTCAGCCTGGCGGACTGCGTCTCGCACTGCATGGTCAGTGTCGATCGCAGCGCGTCGAGCCAGTCCTGCTCGCCCGGCTGGGTGTGGGTCGTCATGGCGTAGCTCCTCGGAAAAAGAAAAAGGGCCGAAGCTGTGAAGCTTCGCCCTGGTGGCCGGTCTCGACGGGGTCGTACCGGTCCACGGCGGGGCACGCCCGGTGGGGCTCGGCAGCGCGGTGGCCGCCGAGCCGGCAGGCGACGGCGCGACCGCGGATCGCACCACCCGGATCGCCGGGATCACCCGCGGGGCCGGCCGGCGGGCGGCAGCCGACGCCGCCGTCACCACGACGGCGTACGCGTGCTGACCCGACGGACACATGCTGGCCACCATAGGCCCGGGCGGCCCGGAAACCAACGCCCTTTGTGCGCAGTCAGTGCGGACCGTCATCCGCCACGCTCTGGGCGGGCGGATTCGGGCAGCCGGGAATGGCCGGCCGTCCGCCGACCGGACGGGCGCTGTCAGCCCTGCGCCCGCTCGTGGCGCAGCAGCACCACGCCGTTGCCGAAGGTGCGGGTCCCAGCCAGCCGCAGCTGCTGCGACTCGCCGGAGGTGGGGAAGAGCAGGCGGCCCCGCCCGAGGATGACCGGGTGGACGTAGAGCCGCCACTCGTCGATGAGGTCGTGGCGCTGGAAGGTGGCGGCGAGATCCGCGCCGCCGAGCGCCAGATCCCCGCCCGGCTCGGCCTTGAGCCGCCGGACCTCCGCCGGGTCGACCTCCGGCACCACGACGGCGTTCCAGTCGGCCCGCTCCAGGCGCCGCGAATACACGATCTTCGGCATGTCCCGCCAGATGCCGGCGAACTCCTTCATGGGTTCGCTGCTGGCCGGATCCTGGTCGGCGGTCGGCCAGAACCCGACCATCAGCTCGTAGGCGCGCCGGCCGTTGAGGAACGCCCCCATCGTGCGGAGTTCGGCGTTGAAGTGCCGGTGCAGCTCGTCGTCGACCATGTGCCAGCTGAGGTCGCCGTCCGGGCCTTCGAAGAACCCGTCCAGCGACACACTCATGTGCACGATGATCTTCCGCATCGTCGGTGCTCCTTCACGATCGGCTGCCGGTCAGCTCACAGCATCCCCGACCGGTGTGACAGCCACCGGCACGTCGCGCATCCGGCGTAACGGTGAGCAGACCACGAACAGCGCCGCGCTCCAGGTGCCGAGCACGCAGATCCACAGTGCCGGCCGCAGCCCGAGCTGACTGCCCAGGGTGCCGCCGACCAGCGCGCCGAGTGGGATCACCCCGAAGCAGATCCACAGGAACGCCGCGTTGACCCGGCCGAGCAGCTCGGGTGGGGTGATCCGCTGCCGGTAGGTCATCGCCGCGACGTTGAACAGCACGGCGTTGGCGGAGAACGCGGCCAGCCCCACCCCGTAGAGCAGCACTCCCC
>NZ_POUB01000469.1 GCF_003236335.1 Micromonospora deserti | reverse complement strand
GGTCAGCGGCCGCGGGGCTGGCGGAAGGCGCCGCGCGGGGGGCGTCGGTGATGACGGCGCCGGTGAGGCGGTCGTGCAGGCCGCGGCGGTGCCCGTCCATCAGCAGGGCCGGCACGACCAGGGCCAACAGGAGGCCGCGGAGCAGGGCACGGGCCAGGCCGATGCGGCCGCCGTCGGCCCAGGAGACGCAGCGGATCTTCGTGAGGTACATGCCGGGGGTCTGCGCGAAGAGGCCGAGGAAGAAGCCGTACTCCAGGATGAGCACCAGCACGGGCGCCCAGCCGTCGCGGACCGGGTCGGCGAAGCCACGGGCGACCAGCAGGCAGAGCACCCAGTCGATGACCAACGCACCGAACCGGCGACCCAGGCTGGGCGGGGTGAACGCGGGGTCCGTGGCGGGGGGCACGGGACGATCATGCGGGTTGCTCACAGCGGTCAAGGGTAGCCAGCGGCGTACGGCCAGGCCGGGGTGGACCGCCGCCCTCGGTGCGCAAAAAGGGACCAAAGCCATCAAGTGTCAATACACTGGCACAGCCGGGCTGTCCCGCGCGCCGCGTCCGGGGTGACTGAGCGGCACGGATGACGCTCCGCGAGGGACGTAACACGGCAGAAACACTCAAGACATGGCCGGGCAACCGGGTGGCCATAGCGTCGCCAGGAGCTTAGCTACCGAGTGGACGTGCCAGGAGGACGTGTGTTCGCCAATCCCGAGGAACTCCTGCGATACCTCAAGAACGAGGACGTGAAGTTCGTCGACGTACGTTTCTGTGACCTGCCCGGCGTGATGCAGCACTTCAACCTGCCCGTCGAGTCGGTCGACGACGACCTCTTCACCAACGGCCTCGCGTTCGACGGCTCGTCGATCCGTGGCTTCCAGGCGATCCACGAGTCGGACATGCTCCTGCTCCCGGACGTCGCCACCGCCTTCATCGACCCCTTCCGCGCGCAGAAGACCCTCGCGCTGAACTTCTTCATCCACGACCCGTTCACCCGCGAGGCCTACACCCGCGACCCGCGCAACGTCGCCAAGAAGGCCGAGGCGTACCTCGCGGCCAGCGGCATCGCCGACACCGCGTACTTCGGCCCCGAGGCGGAGTTCTACATCTTCGACTCGATCCGCCACGAGACCTCCGCGCACCAGGCGTTCTACTACATCGACTCGATCGAGGGCGCGTGGAACACCGGCCGTGAGGAGGAGGGCGGCAACCGCGGCTACAAGACCGCGTACAAGGGCGGCTACTTCCCGGTGCCGCCGGTCGACCACTACGCCGACCTGCGCGACAAGATCGTCCGCCGGCTGATCGAGACCGGCTTCACCGTGGAGCGGTCGCACCACGAGGTGGGCACCGCCGGCCAGGCCGAGATCAACTACAAGTTCTCCACCCTGCTGCACGCCGGCGACCAGCTCCAGCTGTTCAAGTACATCGTGAAGAACGAGGCCTGGGCGAACGGCAAGACGGCGACCTTCATGCCGAAGCCGCTCTTCGGCGACAACGGCTCGGGTATGCACACCCACCAGAGCCTCTGGCTCAACGGCGAGCCGCTGTTCTACGACGAGACCGGCTACGCCGGCCTGTCCGACACCGCCCGCTGGTACATCGGCGGCCTGCTGCACCACGCGCCGTCGCTGCTGGCCTTCACCAACCCGACGGTCAACTCGTACCGCCGGCTGGTGCCGGGCTTCGAGGCTCCGGTCAACCTGGTCTACTCGCAGCGCAACCGGTCCGCGTGCACCCGCATCCCGGTCACCGGCAGCAACCCGAAGGCCAAGCGGGTCGAGTTCCGGGTGCCGGACCCGTCGGCCAACGTCTACCTGGCCTTCTCGGCCATGCTGATGGCCGGCCTGGACGGCATCAAGAACAAGATCGAGCCGCCGGCGCCGATCGACAAGGACCTGTACGACCTGCCGCCGGAGGAGTGGGGCGACGTCAAGCAGGTGCCGGGCTCGCTCCCGGCGGTGCTCGACTCGCTCGAGGCCGATCACGACTACCTGCTCGACGGCGGCGTCTTCACGCCGGACCTGATCTCGACCTGGATCGACTGGAAGCGGACCAACGAGGTCGACCCGGTGCGCCTGCGCCCGACCCCGCACGAGTTCGCGATGTACTTCGACTGCTGACGGACGACTCCACCAGCACCGGCCGGGCCGGCTCCGCATCCGCGGGGCCGGCCCGGCCGCACTCCCGCCCCTCAGCCG
>NZ_POUB01000468.1 GCF_003236335.1 Micromonospora deserti | reverse complement strand
AGATGCGTATAAGAGACAGCTCCTTCCCACCCCGCGTCTCACCACGTAGGGTGACCTTGTCATGTGGCAGGCGCACCTCCTCCTTGGTCGCCGCGACGGGGCCTGACCGGCCGGCACCTCGTCGCGGAGTTGAACCGCGCCGTCCAGCACATCCGAACTTCCTCTCGGCACCGCCCGGGCACCGTGGCCCGGCCTCGCCGACACCTTCCGATTGCTGACGCCACATGCCCAGGGAGCATTCCGCCATGGCTCAACCAGCCACCGATGCTGAGACCGATCCGATCGCCCGGCAGCGCCCCAGCCGGATGCCGTACCGCCGTTACCAGCCGTACCAGCAGCAGTTCCGGATCGACCTGCCGGACCGCACCTGGCCGACCCGGCACGTCGGGGCCGCGCCCCGCTGGTGCGCGGTGGACCTGCGCGACGGCAACCAGGCGCTGATCGACCCGATGTCCCCGGAGCGCAAGCGCCGGATGTTCCAGCTGCTCGTGCAGATGGGCTACAAGGAGATCGAGGTCGGCTTCCCGTCCGCCAGCCAGACCGACTTCGACTTCGTCCGGCAGCTGATCGAGCAGGGCCTGATCCCGGAGGACGTCACCATCCAGGTGCTCACCCAGTGCCGGGAGCACCTGATCGAGCGCACCTTCGAGTCGCTGCGCGGCGCGCGGCGGGCGATCGTGCACTTCTACAACTCCACCTCGACGCTGCAGCGCCGGGTGGTCTTCGGACTGGACCGGGACGGCATCACCGACATCGCCACCACCGGCGCCCGACTCTGCCAGAAGTACGCGGAAATCCACACCCCGGACACCGACATCCACTACGAGTACTCCCCCGAGTCGTACACCGGCACCGAGCTGGAGTACGCGCTGGAGGTCTGCGCCAAGGTCATCGAGGTGGTCGACCCGACCCCGGACCGGAAGCTGATCGTCAACCTGCCCGCCACCGTCGAGATGGCGATGCCGAACGTCTACGCCGACTCGATCGAGTGGATGCACCGGCACCTGCCCCGGCGGGACAGCCTGGTGCTCAGCCTGCACCCGCACAACGACCGGGGCACCGGCGTGGCCGCCGCCGAGCTGGGCCTGCTGGCCGGCGCCGACCGGATCGAGGGCTGCCTGTTCGGCAACGGCGAGCGCACCGGCAACGTCGACCTGGTGACGCTGGGGCTGAACCTGTTCTCCCAGGGCATCGACCCAATGATCGACTTCTCGAACATCGACGAGGTCAAGCGGGCCGTCGAGTACTGCAACCAGCTGCCGGTGCACGAGCGGCACCCGTACGCGGGCGACCTGGTCTACACCGCCTTCTCCGGCTCCCACCAGGACGCGATCAAGAAGGGCTTCGACGCTCTCGCCGTGGACGCGGCGGCGGCCGGGGTGCCGGTCGACCAGCACGCCTGGGCGGTGCCGTACCTGCCGATCGACCCGAAGGACCTGGGCCGCACCTACGAGGCGGTCATCCGGGTCAACTCGCAGTCCGGCAAGGGCGGCGTCGCGTACGTCATGAAGACCGAGCACCAGCTCGACCTGCCGCGCCGACTCCAGATCGAGTTCTCCGGGGTGGTCCAGCAGGTCACCGACCACAACGGCGGCGAGGTCGACCCGGCCACCATGTGGGAGATCTTCGCCCGCAACTACCTGCTCGACCACCAGGTCGACCCGGCGCTCACGCTGACCGGCTACACCATCGGCACGGCGGAGGGCAAGGTCGAGATCGAGGCCCAGGTCGGTCTCGGCGGCGAGCACCGGTCGCTGACCGCGGTCGGCAACGGCCCGATCGACGCGTACGTCAACGCGCTCCAGTCGGTGGACGTGGGCGTACGGGTCCTCGACTACCACGAGCACGCCCTCTCCTCCGGCGGCGACGCCCAGGCGGCGGCCTACGTCGAGTGCGAGGTCGACGGCCGCACGGTCTGGGGTGTGGGCACCGACGCCAACATCGTGACCGCCTCGATCAGGGCGGTCACCAGCGCCGTCAACCGCGCCCGCGGCTGACCCGCGGCACGTCCCGGCGCGGTCGGGTGCCGCCGGAGTCAGCTCCGGCACCCGGCCGCGCCGGCCGCCGGCCCCGCCGTGGCGGGACCCCGCCGATCGCCGGTCAGGCCGGCGTGCGCCGCTCCGGCGGGGTGGACGCTGTCGCTTATACACATCTGACGCTGC